>NZ_CAJLNI010000040.1 GCF_905207935.1 uncultured Haemophilus sp. | reverse complement strand
ATGGAGCTTTCTTATTTTGGTGCGAAAGTGATCCATCCACGTACAATTGGTCCATTATTGCCAAAACAAATCCCTTGTGTGATTAAAAACACCGGTAATTCATCTGCACCTGGTTCAATAATCGATGGTCATGTGAAATCTGAAGGGTTACAAGTGAAAGGGATTACTAACCTTGATAACGTGGCAATGTTTAATGTTTCAGGCCCCGGTATGCAAGGCATGGTGGGGATGGCTGCGCGTGTATTTTCAGCGATGTCAAAAGCGGGTATTTCAGTTATCTTAATCACTCAATCTTCTTCTGAATACAGCATTAGTTTCTGTGTGCCTGTTAAATCAGCGGATGCAGCGAAAGCGATTTTAGAACAAGAGTTTGCGACAGAATTAAAAGCGCATGACTTAGAGCCAATTGAAGTCGCAAAAGATCTATCTATCATCTCAGTTGTAGGTGATGGTATGAAACAAGCTAAAGGTATCGCGGCTCGTTTCTTCTCTGCCTTAGCACAAGCGAATATCAGCTTAGTCGCAATTGCACAAGGTTCTTCTGAACGTTCAATTTCAGCAGTAGTGGCTCAAAATAAAGCGATTGAAGCCGTGAAAGCCACTCACCAAGCGCTTTTTAATAACAAAAAAGTTGTTGATATGTTTCTAGTCGGCGTTGGTGGCGTTGGTGGTGAGTTAATTGAACAAATTAAACACCAAAAAGAATACCTCGCAAAGAAGGATATTGAAATCCGTGTTTGTGCCTTAGCGAATTCAACAAAAATGCTTTTGGATGAAAACGGGTTGAATTTAGATAATTGGAAAGCTGATCTTGAAAATGCAACCCAACCTTCTGATTTCGATGTGTTGTTATCTTTCATTAAATTACACCACGTAGTGAACCCAGTCTTCGTAGATTGTACAACGGCTGAATCGGTCGCAGGACTTTATGCACGTGCGTTAAAAGAAGGCTTCCATGTGGTAACTCCAAATAAAAAAGCGAATACCCGTGAATTAGCCTATTACCACGAATTACGTCGCAATGCACAAGCAAGCCAACATAAATTTTTATACGAAACTAACGTAGGCGCAGGCTTGCCGGTTATCGAAAACTTACAGAACTTATTGGCTGCAGGTGATGAGCTTGAGTATTTTGAAGGCATTTTATCGGGTTCACTTTCTTTCATTTTCGGTAAATTAGAAGAAGGACTTTCTCTTTCAGAAGTGACCGCACTTGCACGTGAAAAAGGCTTTACAGAGCCAGATCCTCGTGATGATTTATCGGGGCAAGATGTGGCACGTAAATTGCTTATTTTAGCGCGTGAAGCGGGTCTAGAACTTGAGCTTTCCGATGTGGAAGTGGAAGGCGTGTTACCGAAAGGCTTCTCTGAAGGCAAATCAGCTGATGAATTTATGGCGATGTTGCCACAATTAGATGCGGAATTTAAAGCACGCGTTGAAGCGGCGAAAGCAGAAGGCAAAGTATTGCGTTATGTAGGACAAATTAAAGATGGTCACTGCAAGGTATCAATCATCGCCGTGGATCAAAATAATCCATTGTACAAGGTGAAAGACGGTGAAAATGCCCTTGCGTTCTATACGCGTTATTACCAACCAATTCCGTTGTTATTACGTGGTTACGGTGCAGGTAACGCAGTGACTGCAGCGGGCATCTTTGCTGATATTTTAAGAACATTACACCACTAAGAAGGACATAACATGTTAAGAATTTATGCTCCGGCATCGAGTGCCAATATTAGTGTAGGGTTTGACACATTAGGTGCAGCCATTTCGCCGATTGATGGTTCATTATTAGGTGATGTTGTACAGATTGAGTCTATTCCAAGTGGTTTTGAGCTCGAAAGTGCGGGCTATTTTGTGCGTAAATTGCCAAAAGAGCCGCAAAAAAATATCGTGTATCAGGCCTATGTGCTGTTTAGTGAGCAATTAAAATTACGCAATATGAGAGTCAAACCATTGCGTTTGACCCTTGAGAAAAATATGCCGATTGGTTCGGGATTAGGTTCAAGTGCGTGTTCTATCGTGGCTGCATTGGTGGCATTGAATAAATTCCACGATGAGCCATTCTCAAAAATGGAATTGTTAGAAATGATGGGGGAGCTAGAAGGTCGTATTTCAGGTTCGATCCATTATGATAATGTGGCACCTTGTTACTTAGGCGGTGTGCAATTTATGGTACAATCCCTCGGTAACATTTGCCAAAAACTGCCATTTTTTGATAATTGGTATTGGGTCTTAGCTTATCCAGGCATTGAGGTTTCAACCGCTGAAGCACGCGCCATTTTACCGAAAAGCTACACACGCCAAGATGTGATTTCTCATGGTCGTCATTTAGGTGGTTTTGTGCATGCATGTCACACGCATCAAGAAAACCTAGCAGCGATGATGATGAAAGATGTGATTGCGGAACCTTATCGTGAGGCTTTATTGCCAAACTTCGCAGAAGTGAAACAAGCTACTCGTGATTTAGGCGCGTTAGCGACCGGTATTTCAGGCTCTGGCCCAACGATTTTCGCCATCGCACCTGATTTACAAACCGCAACAAAACTGGCGACTTATTTAGAAAATCATTATTTACAAAACAATGAAGGCTTTGTGCATGTTTGTAAAGTCGATAATGATGGCGCGAGAGAGCTAGGTTAAATAATGAATCACTTTTATCTCCTCTTTTATAAGAGGGGGAATAACATTTTATTAAAACTCTATAATTAACGGATATACAATGAATTTGTACAACATCAAACACCCTGAAGAACAAGTGAATTTTGCGCAAGCAGTACGTCAAGGACTTGGCAAAGATCAAGGTTTGTTCTTTCCAGAAACGATCCCCGCTTTAACCAATATTGATGAATTATTAGCTTTACCATTGGTTGAACGTAGCCAAAAAATTCTTGGCGCCTTAATCGGTGAAGAATTACCGAAAGCCACTTTGGATGCGATGGTGAAAAATGCGTTCACCTTTACGGCACCATTAGAAAAAGTGGAAGATAATATTTATGCGTTTGAATTATTTCATGGTCCAACGTTAGCATTTAAAGACTTTGGTGGTCGTTTTATGGCGCAGGCGCTCGCTGCAGTGCGTGGTGATGGTAAAATCACCATTTTAACAGCCACTTCGGGTGATACTGGCGCAGCCGTTGCCCACGCATTTTATGGGTTGGAAAATATCAATGTGGTGATTTTATATCCGAAAGGCAAAATCAGCCCATTACAAGAAAAACTATTCTGTACTTTAGGTGGGAATATCCGCACTGTTGCGATTAATGGCGATTTCGATGCGTGCCAAGCGTTAGTCAAACAAGCGTTTGATGATGCCGAACTACGTCAAGCAATTGGGTTAAACTCAGCAAACTCCATCAATATTAGCCGTTTATTAGCACAAGTTTGTTATTACTTTGAAGCGGTCGCACAGTTACCAAAAGAAAAACGTGATAATGTCGTGGTTTCCGTACCAAGTGGTAACTTTGGTAACTTAACCGCAGGGTTAATCGCAAAAACATTAGGTTTACCAATTAAACGCTTTATTGCATCAACCAATGCGAACGATACTGTGCCGCGTTATTTAGAATCAGGTAACTGGGCACCTAAAGCGACAGTAGCCACGCTTTCTAATGCGATGGATGTAAGTCGCCCGAACAACTGGCCACGTGTCGAAGAGTTATTTAAGCGTAATGACTGGAATTTAAGTGATTTAGGTTCAGGCATGTTAAGTGATGGCGAAACAGAAGAAACCTTAAAAACGATGTATGCAAAAGGTTATTTATGTGAGCCACACGGAGCGATCGCCTATCAAGTATTGAAAGACCAACTTAAAGCGGATGAAACCGGTATTTTCTTATGTACAGCACATCCTGCGAAATTTAAAGAGTCTGTGGAGCGTATTCTTTCGCTCGATCTTCCATTGCCAGAAGCGTTGGATAAACACAATAAATTGCCATTACTTTCTGATGAAATGGATGACGATTTTGCACAATTACGTGCATATTTGTTGAAATAATAAAAAAGTGCGGTTAATTTTGACCGTACTTTTGTTTTATCACTCAAAAGGGCGGGATAAACGCCCTTTATTTTTTAGGAGTTAATCTTCTTTTCCTAAGATTTGATTCACTTCACTCTTATAGAGTACAGCTTTAGCACCGAAAATGGCCTGTACGCCACCACCGACTTCAAGCACATCAATCGCACCTAATTTTTTCAATGTGGCTTTATCAACGGCTTTGACATCTTTAACTGAAACACGTAAGCGAGTAATACACGCATCCACGTTTTCAATATTTTCAGCGCCACCTAATGCTGCAATAATTTTATGTGCATTTTCAGTCAGAGAGCTGGTTTCTTGCTCTGCATTTTCTTCGGTTTCTTCACCGCGTCCTGGTGTCATTACATTAAAAATGCGGATCAAGAAAACGAAAGAGAAATAATAGAGCAGAGCCCAAGGAATACCGACAAAAATCACACGCAACCAATGGGTGTTTTCATCACCTTGTAAAATGCCGAAGAGCAAGAAATCAATAAAACCACCAGAGAAAGTATTCCCGATAGAGATGTTTAGATAATCGGCAATAAAGAAAGATACACCATCTAAGAAAGCGTGGAATACATAAAGCCATGGTGCAACAAACAAGAACATAAACTCGATCGGTTCTGTAATGCCGGTAATGAATGATGTTAGGGCTGCACCAAGGAATAAGCCGCCAATTTTTGCACGACGTTTTTTCGGTACGCAGTGATACATAGCTAAACAGGCTGCTGGTAAGCCAAACATCATGGTATCAAAACGGCCGGCAAAGAAACGTGTCCCTTCAGTAAATAAACCATGGTGATTTGGATCTGCTAATTGAGCGAAAAAGATTTTTTGTGCACCAACAATCATCTCGCCATTGACCATTTCTACACCACCTAATTCAGAATACCAAAATAGTGGGTAAATCATGTGATGTAAGCCAACCGCACCAGATAATCGCATTAAGAAACCGTATAAGAATGTACCAAAGGTTCCCATGGATGCGATGCTTTTACCTGCTGAGACGAGCCATTGTTGGAAAGTTGGCCAAATGAGGAAGAAAACTAATCCAACGAAAATAGCTGAAAAAGCAGTCACAATTGGCACAAAGCGAGAGCCGCCAAAGAAACCTAATACTTGTGGTAATTGGATGTTGTGATAGCGATTGTGTAATTTAACGGTAATCAAGCCCATCACCAATGCGCCAATCACACCCGTATCGATGCTTTTTACATCAGGAGAGAAAATCGGAATTAATGCAGCAATGGTGCCCGTCATAATGAGATAACCAACAACGGCAGCGAGAGCAGCAACGCCTTTGTCACGTTTGGCTAAGCCGATACCTAAACCAATACACAATAATAAGGCTAAATTAGCGAATACCACGCTACCGGCTGCAGACATAATCTGAAACAGACCTTGCAGAGCCTCATTATTTAAAATTGGATAGGCTTGCACCGTTGCTTTATTGGAAAGTGCACCGCCGATCCCGAGTAAAAGACCTGCAGCAGGCAAAATAGCAATCGGCAACATAAATGCCTTACCAACTTGTTGAAGTTGTTTAAACATAGAACCTCCTGTGACTACTTTTTCGAAATGTAACGTATTTGAAGAGAAAAATCTGTGAAACCGCTCACAATTTCAATCTAACACCTTGCTTTGATGAGTTTTAGCTTATGTTGGCGTGCGGTAGATTTCCTTTTATAATGCAATCAAATTTGCATGTTTATTCATTATTTTTATGACAACTTTTATTGCCTACGCCAATATTCAACAACCTTTTCCTTTTGATGAAATTCCTAGGGAACTAGTTCCTGAGAATTTGCATACGGAACCGAAGGGGAATTCTCGGATAACGCAACGACATCAATGCCGTCGATTGGCGCATTTTTTACTTTGGCAGTTGCTAAAAACAGCGGAAAAATCAACTGCACTTTTAGGGCGAATTTATCGTACACAAAGTGACAGACCACAATTTCCCGTCGAGAATATTGATTTTAATATTAGTCACTCTGGTGATTGGGTTGCTGTATTGCTGCATATTAATGAATCAGAAAAAAGTGCGGTCGGTATTGATATTGAATTTCCCAAAAAACGAAATTTTTCTGCACTCATGGCGCATTTTGCGCCACAAGCAGAGCAAGAATGGTTTGCTAAACAACTTAATGAGGAGCAGGCTTTTTATCGCTGTTGGTGTTTGCGTGAGGCGGTATTGAAATCACAAGGTGTTGGGATTGTAAAACTTTCAAGTGTGGTACATTTACCAGAGCGGTTACAGATCTTTTCAGATTATTGTCCGAAAGGAGAATTGATCTTTACGGATGAATTGCCTTTTTACTTTGCGGCATTTATAAATCAGTCAAAAATTCAACCGCACTTTTATCAATGGGATGGAAAAAAATTACTCGAAAAAAATATAAAAAAATCCTTGATTTACCAAGTAAATGAATAAAAGAAAATCCTTGAAAATATTCAAGGATTTTTTATTTTGTAATAATTTGCATTGCCACTTGTATTTTCATAGACTAACCCCATTTATTCCGTTAAACTCATTAAAAATTTTAGACAAATGGAGAACGTAATGTCGCAAAACGGTCCAGATCAAGATCCTTGGGGTAAACCGGGACAGAGCAGCGGTCCAAAACAGTCAGATAATTCATCAGATAAGCAAAATGAAAATGGCTGGGGCTCGCGAGACAATAAAAATCAGGAGCAATCACCACCAGATATTGAAGAAGTATTTAATAATCTGTTGAAAAAATTAGGTGGTGGGAATAAGAAGGGCGGATCAAATAATACTTCGCCGAATATACCTTCATTTAATTTAGGTAAAATTTTACCGATCGCCGTGGTGATCGGGGGAATTATTTGGGGTGCAAGCGGTTTTTACACCATCAAAGAAGCGGAACGTGGCGTGACGTTACGTTTTGGCGAGTTTCATTCTATCGTTCAACCCGGTTTAAACTGGAAGCCAACCTTTGTTGATAAAGTGATTCCAGTGAATGTAGAACAAGTTCGTGAGCTTAAAACGCAAGGTGCGATGTTAACCAAAGATGAAAACATGGTTAAAGTTGAAATGACTGTACAATATCGCGTGCAAAATCCTGAAAAATACCTGTTTAGCGTGAGTAATGCGGATAATAGTCTCGGGCAAGCGACTGATAGCGCACTTCGTTATGTGATAGGTCATATGACTATGAATGATGTGCTGACAACCGGTCGTGCCGTGGTGCGTGAAGATACGTGGAAAGCATTGAACGATATTATAAAACCTTATGATATGGGACTTGAGGTGATTGACGTGAACTTCCAATCTGCACGTCCTCCAGAAGAAGTGAAAGATGCTTTCGATGATGCGATTAAAGCACAGGAAGACGAACAACGTTACATTCGTGAGGCAGAAGCTTATGCCCGCGAGAAAGAGCCAATCGCTCGTGGTGATGCACAGCGTATCGTGGAAGAAGCAACGGCTTATAAAGATCGTGTTGTGCTTGATGCGCAAGGGGAAGTGGAACGTTTACAACGTCTTCTACCTGAATTTAAAGCGGCACCTGATTTGTTAAAAGAGCGTCTTTATATTCAAACCATGGAAAAAGTGATGGCAAACACACCTAAAGTGATGCTAGATAGCAATAATGGTAACAATTTAACTGTATTGCCATTGGAGCAATTAATGGGTAAAAAAGCGACCAAGCCAATGACTACCACTTCTGAAAGTGCGGTCAGTTCTGTACCTGTTTCAACACAGGACCGTCGTGTAGAAACACAAGTGGCTCAACCGGTTCAATCAAGTGAAGGCATTCGCCAAGGGAGATTTAATTAATGCGTAAATTTTTACTTCCGATTATTGTGGTGATTGCTGCGGTGTTGTATTCCAGCATCGTGGTTGTAACTGAAGGCACGCGTGGCATTATGTTACGTTTTAATAAAGTACAACGTGATGCAGAAAACAAAGTGGTTGTGTATGAACCTGGTTTGCATTTCAAATTACCTTTAATTGATAGCATTAAAGTACTTGATGCGCGTATTCGTACTCTTGATGGGTCTGCAACCCGTTTTGTGACAGTCGAGAAAAAAGACTTGTTGGTGGATTCCTATGTGAAATGGAAAATCAGCGATTTTGGTCGTTTTTATACTGCAACGGGTGGTGGCGATTATAACCAAGCTTCAAGCTTATTAAGCCGTAAAGTGAATGACCGTCTGCGTTCAGAAATTGGTACACGCACGATTAAAGATATTGTTTCAGGTACGCGTGGTGAATTAATGGCAGGAGCGAAAAAAGCGTTAAATTCAGGGCAGGATAGTACCTCTGAATTAGGGATCGAAGTGGTCGATGTTCGCGTAAAACAAATCAATTTACCGGATGAAGTTTCTTCTTCGATTTACCAACGTATGCGTGCAGAACGTGATGCGGTTGCCCGTGAACACCGCTCTCAAGGTAAAGAAAAAGCAGCGTTCATTCAAGCGGATGTGGATCGTAAAGTCACCCTAATCTTAGCGAATGCAAACAAAACTGCACAAGAATTACGTGGTAATGGTGATGCGGCTGCAGCAAAATTATATTCTCAAGCTTTTGCCCAGGAGCCACAGTTTTATAGCTTTATTCGTAGCTTAAAAGCCTATGAAAGTAGCTTCGAAGGTTCAGGTAATATGATGATCTTGAAACCTGACAGTGATTTCTTCCGCTTTATGCAAGCGCCAAAGAAATAAGCAAGAGATAATGAAAAGTAAAGTGCGGTTAGAAATAACCGCATTTTTTATTGCTAAATTCTAAAAGAAATTAGCCCTCTATAAAGTAAAAATATCTTAAATACAATCAATCGAATCTATAGTAAAAGCAGATTAAATCCACATAAAAAATAAGTCAATTTTTTGGCATAATCACCTAACTTTAAGCTTTACCTTTCTTTTTATGTTTTATTGATCGTTTGGAGGATTAGATGAAAAAACTGATTATTGGCGGTGCAGCCATTGCTATCTTAGGTTATTTTGGCGTTGTGGGGTATTTACACCAATTTGATAAAGAGAATGCGACCCAGCTTTTAATGGAAAATCGCTATACTGGCGAACAAGAAAAAGTGGCAAAAGCATTGTTTGATAACAGCTGCCAATATTGTCATAGTCCAAACACTCCACTTCCATTTTATTCAAAATTTCCGATTGTGGGGGATGAAATGCAATCGGATATTCAGCGTGGACTTCGTGCTTTCCGTCTAGATCGTTTACTTGAAGGCTTAAAAGATCCGAGCAAATTATCCCAAGCTGATTTAGCAAAATTACAACGCGTACTTGAAAATAATGAAATGCCAATTGCTAAATTCAGACATCTTCACTGGGGAAGCAAACCAGATGAGCAAGAAAAAGTGGCATTGCTTAACTGGATTCGTGAAGCACGTAAAATGTCTTTACCAAAAGAAACACCAAATGTTGATGCAGATCGTTTAGTACAACCGATTCCAGACAGTATTGCGACTGATGAAGCAAAAGTTGCATTAGGTCATGATCTTTTCTTTGATGGTCGTTTATCAGGCGATGGTTCTATTCAATGTCACACTTGTCACCAATTAGATAAAGGTGGTGTGGATAGACTTGATACTTCAACAGGGATTGAAGGTAAAAAAGGTCCAATTAACGCACCAACCGTATTCAATGCTGCATTCAACTTTGTTCAATTCTGGGATGGACGTGCGGCAGATTTAGCAGATCAAGCGAAAGGTCCTCCAACAAATCCGGTAGAAATGGGCTCGCACTCTTGGGATGACATCGTGGCACGTTTTGAAATGGATGAAGAATTCAAAAAAGAATTCTTAAAAGAATATCCACAAGTGACGAAAGAAACCTTAACTCATGCAATTGGTGAATATGAAAAAACATTAATTACGCCAAACAGTGATTTTGACCGTTATTTGAAAGGGGATAAAACAGCCTTAACCGAGCAACAAGTTCGCGGTTATGAGTTATTCAAACAACATAAATGTGATACTTGTCATACTGGCGTAGCAATGGGTGGACAATCTTATGAATACATGGGACTCTACGGCGATTACTTTAAAGATCGTGGTACGCCATTAACTGATGCAGATGAAGGTCGCTTTGCACAAACTAAAGATCCATTCGATATGCATCGCTTCAAAGTGCCAACTTTACGTAACATCGCTCTTACCGCACCATATTTCCATGATGCGTCAGCAAAAGAGCTAAAAGATGCTGTGAGTGCAATGTTGAAATACCAAAGTAACGTGCAACAGCCTGCTCAAAAAGATGTAGAGGACATCACCTCTTTCTTAGAAAGTTTGACCGGTAAATTTAAAGGTGAAAAATTAAAATAATCCTTTAAGCTATAAATAGAAACGACCCAAGTGCGGTCGTTTTTTGGGTTTGTCAAAACACACAAAAATGTTTGAAATCTTAACCGCACTTTTATCAATTAATTTAATAAATCATATTTACCTGAAGACTTACCGTCTGTAATGACCCAAATTAAGCGATAAAGCAAGTCTTTCAGCTCTACGCGAGCCTAAATGCTCGGAGCAAATGGAAAATCGCATAAATTAACATAATGATACCCAGTATTATTTTGAGATTGCTTATTTTGTTTTGGAGCTTTTCTTGCATATCTTGATAAAGCTTTTCAGCTCGCACTTTTTGTTCTTCAAAAGATAAATTTACCCAATTTTTTTGATAATTTTCTATCGCTTTTTCAATTTCTTCCGACGTATATTTATCAGAATAAAAAGCTTTTCCTAATAAAAGATCAAGTATATTCCATGATTTAGCTGAGGTAGTATGAGCAAAATGGATATACTTGCCGGAAAGGAAATCCTGAATAAACATTTGTAATCCTTGTATATTTATCAAGCCTAGACGGCCGACTTTAACTAGATATAATTCTTTCATTTTTGAATCCGGTAAAACGAAATGTAGCCCTTCGTGTGATAAGAATAAAGGCAAATTGACTTTTTCTATATCGTCATACATAGTCCATTCCGGTAGTTGATGAATATAAAATTGGTCGTCTTTAACATAAATCATGCGACGACGTCGATCAATGCGAATAAGTCGTTGGTTAGGTAAAAGTAAGCTAATAAAGAATGCAGCAAGTGGGAAACCAATAAGACTAAGGGCAACCTGACGTTTGACTTCAAAAGTATACCTTTCGTAAGATTGATAGTATTCTTGCTCAGATTGAACAGAACTTTTTGCTAATTTTTGTTGTAATTCTAAATAATTATCCCATTGTTTTTGAGCGCGGAAATAATCAAGATCAGCGTGACGTTCTCTAAATGCAATAAAATTAGTCGGTAATGTTGAGCCTTTGGCTAATTCCTTAAGTTGGGCTTCAAGCGCTTGGTTTTCTTTTATTTGTTCTTCAGCATATTGTAGGTATGCCTTATGCTTTTCAGTAGAAGGTTGAATAAACCACTTCACATAAGTCACAAAAGTATCATCTCGTGTATATATTGTATCAGCGTGTTTTACCCAACCGATAAAAGCTAATAACAAACCAATGACAATAATTATAAGTCGCCATATCTGCATCATGGGGCGATGGATCTCGATCAGATCGGGATTTAAAAATCTCACATGACGGGCTAAAAGTTTTTCGGTATAAGCGGGTTTCATTCATTTTCCTCAAAAAGTAATGCGTTAAGTTTATCACTGCCGTATAAAAGTGCAGTTAAAAATGTGTAAATTTTTCCTTAAGTAGTTGTCTATTATGATAAACTTAAACTGTTTATATCTTCTTTCAATATTAACATGAAACATATCATTACTAAATTATCTCTTTGTCTCTTTTGCTTTTGTCTTGTTGCCTGCGACACAAACTTCATTTCGAATACCACAGCAGAACCGTCACTGGATCAACAAAAAGCCGATGTACTTACTCAGTTTGAACAGTGTCATCAGTTACAAGCACCTAGGATCTCTCAACAAAAGAAACTCATTGAAGAATGCAGAAATCCTTTGATTTCCAAACTGGCGGATATCGAAAATGAACTATATCGCAAGGCCCATGGTTCAAACTATAGTCAGTTAGAGCCTTATGAAAAAGGGTATTGGTATGGGGTAAAAAATAATCATATTGGGATATTAGATAACCAAGGTCAGGTAGTGGTTGAGCCGAAATATAAAGATATGGGTATTCTTCATACGGGGCCTAATTATAGCTCTTACTTATATTATTCAGAAAATGCTTTACCAGACCCGGTACGTCACTATCTTAATATTTCATCAAAGCCGGAAGTAAATTATTTTTATCCCGTTGTTTATTTTTTAGATGTACAGGCTAACTGGGGAGCAATTAATATTGAAACAAAGGAAGTTGTTGTACCTTTTAAATATCAAGAGGCAGGCTATGTGGGTAAAGGGTATGTTGAATTAATCGAACGCGATCTCAAAACCGATGAGGTAATATCTCGTGTTGTAGTTAATCAACGAGGTGAAATTGTATTAGATGCAGAGTTATATGATCAATATTCTCTCCTTGATGAAGGTTATATTCAAGTTCAGAAAGACCAAAAATATGGCATAGTGAAAAATAATCGTGAGATTATTCCAGTTATTTCAGAAAATGAGTTTTCATTAGATGGTGGACTTCTTATTGCAGGACGTTGGAAAAGCGAAGAGCGGCAATTTTACTCATTGGATGGAAAATTAATTGTACTGCCGAAGGGCTATCAAGTTGTCGATGGATTATCAAAAGATAGTCAAGTCATGTCTGTAATTAATGATAAGAATAAACAATATTCTATATGGACAAAATCAGGTAAGAAACTTTTTGATCATCTACTTAAGGTAAAATTTATTGAAGATCAATACATTCAAATTTCTAAAGGAAAAAATTTGTCATCTTTTGAAAACTATGAGAGTGCGTTGATTGATCTTAATGGAAATATAGTGTTGGATTATAAATATACTGAGTTCGATGCTATAAAAACTCAAAATCATTCGACGTTAATTGAAACCCGTCTTATTGATAATTTTGGGATGTTAAATAGTGATTTGAAAGAACTTATTCCCGCAAAGTTCCAGAGTATATCTTATAATTCATATGATGAAATTAATGTTACCACGTTTGACAATCTGCACGGAATATATAGTGTTGCAGGAAAAGTGATTTTTGAGCCTATCTATAAAGACCTCTATGATGATTATTTTGCCCCAATTATGATAGCAACTAAAGGGGAAAAAATAGCATTATTCTCACTCACCGGTAAACCAATAACAGACTTTACCTATGAAAGTGATAAAATAAAAATGCTCAATAATGATAAATTAAAAGAATTTTTCCCGAACGGAGCAATTATTGCCAAACAAGACGGAATGGTAGGAATTATTGATTATGCCGGGCAGGCAGTATTACCTTTTGAGTATCAGGACTTGGATTTTGTTGAGCACTATCAGGTATTTCGGTTTAAACAAAAAGATAAATGGGGGCTCATTGCCCCAACTGGTGAAGTGATTATTACGGCGCAATATGATGATCTCGCAATGCATAATACTAACCAGTATTTAGTTCGTATAGATAAGAAATCTGGCATGATTAATCTGAAAGGGGAGATTATTATTCCGATTGATTATGACTGGGTCTATTCTTTAAATAATGGTGATTATTTTGGAGAATCAGAAAAGGAGGAAAGTCGATTCTTTTCTGTGAAGAAAAATGAACTTTGGGGAGTATGGGATGTAGTTGAAAATAAACAAATTATTAGTAGCATTTTTCCCAGCGAGAATTTTCGTATAGAACAAAATGACTTTACCAATATTTATCACGATCGAAACATTATTGTGAACCGAGATGGTCATGATTCTGTAATATATGCACAACGCCAACATGATAATCAAGAACAATATGGCATAGTTCCAACCGAGCCGATTGCTATTAGTGAAAACATCCTAGCTTCAGGAAAGAAAGATTATAAAAAACTGGTTAATTATTTTTATCAAGTAGAGTCTACTAACCTACAAAAAAGTGCTCAATTAAAAAATAAACTTACAGAGTTTTATTTAGGTGATGATACATCACCTTTAATCGTTTTATTTGATGATTATATTGATCATTTAAAAAGAATGAAAAATGAAATTGAAGATTTAAAGATTACTGACCCTGAGGTAAAATATTTGGCAGATCAGTTCTTAGCTTATAATTTTATGCGAGTGCAATATCAAGAGGAATATAAGAAATTTGTCATTGAAGCAAGTAATAGTGATGAAAATTTGGGAACTAGATTAATCTCTTTAGAGAAAAATTATAAGTCACCGACTGATACTGCTGAATGGGAAATGAATAAAACTTATATCCTATTGAAACAAAAATATAATAATTTTTATCAAGGCTATATAGGTGAACCTTACACCTATTATCATTATGATGGTCAGAATTATATGCAATATTATACGACTTGGCTTTTTGAAGATATAAGATCAATGTGGTACTGAATTTATTAACGCACAATTTTACTGCG
Organism: uncultured Haemophilus sp.; assembly: GCF_905207935.1. GTDB lineage: Bacteria > Pseudomonadota > Gammaproteobacteria > Enterobacterales > Pasteurellaceae > Haemophilus_D. The sequence goes on along the minus strand of NZ_CAJLNI010000040.1, from coordinate 571 downwards.
ACAAAGCTTAATGAAAAGTGGGTGACCGAATTTCGGGGAGGTGCGGAGAAGCTATATCTCTTGCTGATGATGAGCTAAGTCAACCAGGAGATTATTGCCTTTGAAACCCATAGACGCTCGACTTTCGGTTTGGTTATCTGTCCAAGTTTTGGGGAGTAGAGCACTTTAAAGCGTTATCTCTAAAGTGCGGTTAGATTTCTAGATGTTTTTACTGCCCATCCCCATATTTCTCAAGCCAGGCTTGAATCTTGGCTTCGGTTTTCTTTTCGTTATAACCCCGCGCGGGAAAGAGACTAAAGCGATAGAACCACCCCAAATAGTCTAACCAAATGCGTTTCTCTTTCTTGAAGTAACGGGCATATTCTTTATCGCCATCATCACTACACATATAGTCCAACAGAAAATCCCGTAATAGGTAATTTTGATATTCGCATACCGGGCGGTATGTGCCTATCGGTACGGCGACTTTCTTTTGAATTTCTGGATTTTCATAAGCAATATGCAAAATTAGACTGCCCATGGCTTCACGGTGCATCCAAGATTTAAACATTTCTGCTTCTAAAAACCAGCA
>NZ_CAJLNI010000039.1 GCF_905207935.1 uncultured Haemophilus sp. | reverse complement strand
GCAAAAAGAATAAGAGAAAAATAATGACAACTCAACCTCGTAAAATTTTAGTCACATGTGCATTACCTTATGCAAATGGTGCCATTCATTTAGGCCATATGTTAGAACACATTCAAGCAGATATTTGGGTGCGTTTCCAACGTATGCGTGGTAATAAAATTCATTTTGTCTGTGCAGATGACGCACACGGCACACCAATCATGCTTAATGCTGATAAATTAGGCATTACACCAGAAGAATTAATCGCAAAAGCAAAAGCCGATCACGTCCGTGATTTTGCAGGTTTCAATATCAGTTTTGATAACTATCATTCCACTCACAGTGAAGAAAACAAACAACTCACCGCTGAGATTTACAATAAATTAAAAGCAAAAGGTTTCATTAAAACAAAAGTCATTTCTCAGTTATTCGATCCTGAAAAAAACATGTTCTTACCGGATCGTTTTGTCAAAGGGACTTGCCCGAAATGTAAAGCTGAAGATCAATATGGTGATAACTGCGAAGTTTGTGCTTCAACTTATAGTCCGATGGATTTAATTAATCCGCGTTCTGCTGTATCTGGTGCAACACCAATCATCAAAGAATCTGAACATTTCTTCTTTGACTTACCCGCTTTTGAAGGCATGTTAAAAGAATGGACTCGCTCTGGTTCACTTCAACCTGAAATTGCAAACAAAATGCAAGAATGGTTTGAAAGTGGCTTACAACAATGGGATATCTCTCGTGATGCACCTTATTTTGGTTTTGAAATTCCAGGTGCAAAAGATAAATTCTTCTATGTTTGGTTGGATGCGCCAATTGGCTACATGGCTTCTTTTAAAAATCTCTGCGATCGTGAAGGCATTGATTTTAATGAATTCTGGGGCGAAAACAGCGATGCAGAACTTTATCACTTTATTGGTAAAGATATCGTGTATTTCCACAGTCTATTCTGGCCAGCGATGTTAGAAGGTAGCGAATTCCGCAAACCAACCAATGTGTTTGCTCACGGTTATGTCACCGTAGATGGCGCCAAAATGTCAAAATCACGCGGTACATTTATCCAAGCCAGCACCTATTTAAATCACATTGATCCAGAATGTTTGCGTTACTACTACGCAGCGAAATTAAACGATCGCATCGAAGATCTTGATTTCAATTTGGAAGATTTCGTTCAACGAGTCAATACGGATATCGTGAATAAATTAGTCAATTTGGCTTCTCGTAATGCTGGATTTATCGCTAAACGCTTTGAAGGCAAATTAGCAGATAAATTAGAAGACGAAGTGCTTTTCAATGAATTTACTGCACAAGCTGAACAAATTGCTGCTTATTATGAAAGCCGTGAATACAACAAAGCGATTCGTGAAATCATGGCATTAACTGATAAAGCCAATAAATATATTGATGAAAAAGCCCCTTGGGTCATTGCAAAAGAAGAAGGCAAAGAGGCTGAATTACAAGCGGTTTGCTCAATGGGTATCGAGCTTTTCCGTGTATTAATGTCTTACTTAAAACCGGTTCTTCCAAAACTGGCTGAACGTGCAGAAGCGTTCTTACAAACAGAACTAACATGGGATAATATTGCACAACCATTATTAGGTCATCAACTTACTCCATTTAAAGCACTTTTCTCTCGTTTAGAGAAAAAACAAATTGATGCAGTTGTAGAAGAAACTAAAGCACTTTTCGCTGAAGCAAACAAAGCGACAGAAAAAACAACGGCAAAAGCGACCGCACTTTCAAATGTCGAACCTATTGCTGACACCATTACCATTGATGATTTTGCTAAAATCGATATGCGTGTGGCAAAAGTACTGAAATGCGAAGCGGTACCTGAATCAAATAAACTCTTACGTTTTGAATTAGATTTAGGTGACCATACTCGCCAAGTGTTCTCTGGCATTAAAGCGGCTTACAACAAACCTGAAGAATTGGAAGGTCGTTTTGTTATTGTGGTTGCAAACCTTGCACCACGTAAAATGAAATTTGGTGTATCAGAAGGAATGATTCTTTCTGCTGGTACTGGCGGAAGTGATTTATTCTTACTTTCAGCTGATAGCGGTGTGACTGCCGGTATGCAAGTAAAATAATTTAATATTTAGGCAACTTCGGTCGCCTTTTTTATTGCCAAATAGAATCAAATACCCTACCATATCAATCAGCTATTTATCATGCAAATTAAAAGGAATTCATTATGACAAACGAACTTATCTGCTATAAACAAATGCCGGTTTGGACAAAAGATAAACTACCTAAAATGTTCCAAGAAAAACACAATACAAAAGTGGGCACTTGGGGCAAACTTACGGTATTAAAAGGTAAACTTAAGTTTTATGAGCTAACTGAAGATGGTGATGTTATTGCTGAGCATATTTTCACGCCAGAAAGTAACATTCCGTTTGTCGAGCCACAAGCCTGGCACCGAGTTGAAGCACTTTCTGATGACTTAGAATGTACGCTTGGCTTCTATTGCAAAAAAGAAGATTACTTCAGCAAAAAATATAATATGACTGCAACACATGGTGATGTGGTTGATGCAGCTAAAATTATTAAGCCTTGCAAAGTATTAGATTTAGGCTGCGGACAAGGTCGTAACTCCCTTTATTTAAGTTTAAAAGGTTATGATGTGACTTCTTGGGATCACAACGAAAACAGCATTGCCTTCTTAAACGAAACTAAAGATAAAGAAAACTTAAATATCAAAACTGCTGTTTATGATATTAACACCGCCAATATTCAAGAAAACTACGACTTCATTTTATCTACCGTGGTATTTATGTTCTTAAATCGTGAGCGAATTCCTGCCATTATTAATAATATGCAAGAACACACCAACCCAGGTGGTTATAACTTAATTGTAGCAGCGATGTCTACACCTGAGGTACCTTGTCCATTAGCGTTCTCATTTACGTTCTCTGAAGGTGAATTAAAAGAATACTACAAAGATTGGGAATTCTTAGAATACAACGAAAATATGGGCGAATTACACAAAACCGATGAAAACGGCAATCGCATTAAATTAAAATTTGCGACAATGTTAGCAAGAAAAAAATAATTCGCTAATTTAGAAAAGAAAATGACCGCACTTTATCTACAAGTGCGGTCATTTTTTTATGGTTTTCACAATCTCTAGATGGATAACGATAAACGAGGTTTATTTTAGTAGTTATAAAGAGAGCTATTTCTTCTGCTCCCTTACAATATCTATCATTTTGAAAAATAAATCCAGTCTTTGCCAAGGTATCCTTAATTAGAGATATTTCCGTATTTTCTTTAAAATTAATTATGATATAGGAAGAAATTTTAGTGTTATTGTCTATAGAATCTATGGATTGAGCAGCTTCTTTATTGAATACCGATAAAATATGATTTTGGTGCTTGAGAGCATCCCATCTTTTTTCTGATTGGCTTTTCATTCCCCAAATAGAAAAAAATATAAAAACAACGAAAATAAACTTTTTAATCATTATTATCTATAATAAATAAAACCGCACTAAGTTATTTCAAAGTGCGGTTTATTTTCTATAAGATCTTAATTACTCTTCAATAGAGCGCAATAATTCGTTGATACCTACTTTACCTAAAGTTTTTGCATCAACTTTTTTCACGATCACTGCACAGTATAAGCTGTATTTACCACATTTAGATGGAAGGCTACCTGAAACCACTACAGAACCAGCAGGAACGCGGCCATAGAATACTTCACCTGTTTCACGATCGTAGATCTTCGTTGATTGACCAATGAATACGCCCATAGAGATCACGCAACCATCTTCAACAATCACGCCTTCAACCACTTCAGAACGCGCACCGATGAAACAGTTATCACCGATAATAGTTGGGTTTGCTTGTAATGGCTCTAATACACCACCAATCCCTACACCACCAGATAAGTGAACATTTTTACCAATTTGCGCACATGAACCAACGGTTGCCCATGTATCAACCATGGTACCTTCACCCACATATGCACCGATATTTACATAAGAAGGCATCAATACACAGTTTTTAGAAATGTATGCGCCTTTACGTACTGTTGCAGAAGGTACGACACGGAAACCTTCTTGAGCAAAACGCTCTTCAGTATAGTCAGCAAATTTTAATGCTACTTTGTCGTAATATTTAGTTTCAGCACCATCAATGATTTGGTTATCATTGATACGGAAAGATAATAATACTGCTTTTTTCAACCATTGGTGAGTAACCCATTCACCATCAATTTTTTCTGCAACACGGTATTTACCGCTATCTAATCCTTCGATCACTTCTTCGATTGCTGCACGAGTTTGTGCATCAACTGTTTTAGGGGTAATTTCCGCACGTTTTTCAAATGCAGCTTCAATAACTTGTTGTAAATTTGACATTTTGCTTCCTATTGTTGATGTGAAATAACGGTTGATAGTTGTATCATATTTTTAACTTTCAAGCAAAAAACAACCGCACTTTCTTTTGATTTAAAACATAAAAAAAGCGAACCTTATTATGGCTCGCTTTTTTCTATTTTTTCGTTTAAGTTAGTTGATAACAGAAACATTTAATGATGAACCGCCAACGATTCTTACGCGACGACCTGCTTTAAAGCTAGGATCCGCTTTTTGAACCACAACGATCTCTTCTCTATTATCTTTTCTGATAACAAGCTCTGCACCATTAACTTGGCTCATTTTCTCTTCAGCTTTGCTACCAATAATCGCCCCACCAATTGCACCTACTGCAGTTGCAATTGCTTGTCCAGTGCCACCGCCAATTGTACTACCTGCGATACCACCTAAAGCACCACCACCAACTGTACCGATTACACCTGGATTATCCGCTTGGATTTTAACAGGACGAACAGAAACAATAGTACCATAGCTAATTGAACGCGCTTCTTTTGCTTGTCCAGCTTCATACACATCACCGCTAAAAATATCAGTGTTTGCACAACCGGTTAAGCCAATAGACATCATAAGTGCTAATGCTACTGTTACTTTTTTCATAAAACTAACCTTCTAAAAATAAATTAGATTGGGTTTCTTGGAGACCAAGTAGAAACGTTTTTCACGCCTTGACCGTTGTCAGATACTTTCACACAAGCACCAGTTACTAAAGTTGAATCGTATTTGTGAACGATAACTTCTGTTTCACCTTCTTGTTTGTATGAGCAGTCGTTTTTACGAACGGTTAATTTTACATCATCACCTTGGAATTCGGTGAAGATAACTTGACCTTTATAAGCGCTTTCATCTTTTTGTGATTGAGATGAACAAGCTGATAAACCTAAACTTAATAAGACAGTTAATGCTAAGGTAATTTTTTTCATTACACTAAACCTCGAGTATTTTCTTTATTGTATAAGGATGAACCTTTATGCAAACGTGATTTTCTGTTTTATCAACAAAACTCACTGCAATGGATGGATTGGACAATTGCTCCCCTTCCACCTTAGGTTCGCTCACCTTCATGGTTAATTGAGTTAGTTCCTTCCATAAAAATGTATTGCAAATTCGATTAACCCAATCCTCAACAGATTCATGAGATAAAAACGGCATTACAATTTCAATATGTTCCCAAGTTTCTTGGGGATATTGTTTATTTTTAGGAAACGGTAATTCAATAACATCGACAGGCTGACCAATGAAATCAACTGGCTCATCTAATTCAATCAAATAGATAGGACGCCCATTGACGATATTACCGCTTAAAATTCTACCGCACTTTAATAACTCTGTCAGCCAATTTTTTGCTTTTTCTTCAGTATTTGCTCTTAAAGCTAAATGATCAATTTGATAATCCGCTAAATTCACTTTCATGACGGCAGCTAATTGCTGAATTTTTTCCTGAAATAAAGGCAACGCTTGATAAAGTGCGGTCGATTTTTCCATTAAATTTGACATTTTCTCCTGCTCTTACTTTGAGAAATCTATAAACAACGGTATCATAGCCGATTATTTTCATTATTCAATTTCAAGATTAGGAAAAACCGTGAATATTCAATCTATTTTATCCGATAAAATTAAACAAGCGATGATTGCTGCTGGCGCAGATGAACAATGTGATGCGCTTATTCGCCAATCTGGTAAACCACAATTTGGCGACTACCAAGCAAACGGCATCATGGCTGCTGCTAAAAAACTAGGTTTAAATCCACGTGAATTTGCACAAAAAGTATTAGATCATGCTGATCTTTCTGATGTCGCTGAAAAAACTGAAATTGCTGGTCCTGGTTTTATTAATATTTTCTTAAATCCAACTTGGTTAGCGAATAATGTTTCTGCCGCATTAAAAGATCAAAATCTTGGTGTCAGCGCAAATGAAAAACAAACCATCGTGATTGATTATTCTTCACCAAACGTTGCGAAAGAAATGCACGTAGGCCACTTGCGTTCTACCATCATCGGTGATGCTGTTGTTCGTACCCTTGAATTTTTAGGTCACAACGTTATTCGTGCGAATCACGTGGGTGACTGGGGTACGCAATTTGGTATGCTTATTGCTTATCTTGAAAAAATGGAAAATGAACATGCGAGCGAAATGGAACTTCAAGATCTTGAAGCATTCTATCGCGAAGCGAAAAAACATTATGATGAAGATGAAGCTTTCGCTGAAAAAGCCCGTAACTATGTAGTGAAATTGCAAGGTGGAGATGAATATTGCCGCACAATGTGGAAAAAATTAGTCGATATCACCATGCAACAAAACCAACGCAACTACGATCGTTTGAATGTCACCTTGACCGAAAAAGATGTGATGGGTGAAAGTCTTTATAACCCAATGTTACCAGCTATCGTTGAAGATCTGAAAAAACAAGGTTTAGCAGTTGAAGATGAAGGTGCATTGGTCGTTTATCTTGATGAATTCAAGAATAAAGAAGGCGAACCGATGGGCGTTATCGTACAGAAGAAAGATGGTGGTTTCCTTTATACCACTACCGATATCGCGGCGGCGAAATACCGTTATGAAACCTTAAAAGCGAATCGTGCATTAGTGTTCTCTGATACACGTCAAAGCCAACACATGCAACAAGCGTGGTTAATTACGCGTAAAGCAGGTTATGTACCAGATAGCTTCTCACTTGAACATAAAAACTTCGGTATGATGTTGGGTAAAGATGGTAAACCATTCAAAACTCGTACTGGCGGCACCGTAAAATTAGCAGATTTATTAGATGAAGCGATTGAACGTGCAACTGTATTAATCAACGAGAAAAATACCAATTTATCTGATGATGAAAAAACAGCGGTTATTGAAGCTGTTGGTATTGGTTCGGTGAAATATGCGGATCTTTCTAAAAACCGCACGACTGACTATGTATTCGATTGGGACAATATGCTCAGCTTTGAAGGTAATACCGCGCCTTATATGCAATATGCTTATACGCGTATTCGTTCAATCTTCAATAAAGCAGACGTGAACCCAACCGCTCTTGCAGAAGCGAAAATTCAGCTTTCAGATGAAAAAGAACGTGCATTAGCGATCAAATTGCTTCAATTTGAAGAAGCGGTTCAAACGGTGGGCAAAGAAGGCACACCGCATGTCCTCTGTGCTTATTTATATGAATTGGCAGGTGTGTTCTCCTCATTCTATGAACACTGCCCAATCTTAAATGCAGAAGATGAAAACGTAAAATTAAGCCGTTTAAAACTCGCTTCTCTTACAGAGAAAACCTTAAAACAGGGTTTAGAGTTATTAGGTATTAAGACAATCGAAAAAATGTAAAAAAGTGCGGTCAATTTCGACCGCACTTTTTCTTTATACATCCACTAAAATGAGTATCGCGGCTTCTCCGCCCCATTCTTTGGGAGCTTGGTGTAACGCTCGGACTTTAGGGTGCTGAACTAACCAACGTGGAATTTGTTTTTTCAACGTAAACGTGCCGTAGCCGGTCATGATGCTCGCGCAATAAACATGCTCATTTTCACAAGCTAATAACAGTGCTGCCAATTCCATTTTGGCTTGCTCACGGGTTAAACCATGCAAATCCAAAAATAATTCGGGTGAAAAATCGCCACGACGAAGTTGCTTTAATAAATGGCTATCTTCCCCTTCACGTAAATATTTGATGACACCATCATGTTCATTTAGCAGTGGTTCATATTCATCGGAAAAATAGAAAAGCGTATCTTCTTTTTCTCGAATATCACGTAAAGGGGATTTTTTTTGACCGCTCTTTTGACGAGGTGCCACAAAGGTATCTTGCTTGATGGGTTTGATCCCTTTTGTTTCCGCCCGAAAAAGATCGAAATCATCTTGTTCTGTCATTATTTTTCTCAATTTGTTATTTTGCTTAATGATAGCACATCTATTCTATGGTATAACTAGCCAAAATTTTTATTGAGGCACAAAATGGAAACCTTACACAATCAAGAACTTGTTGCGACAATTTTAGAAGATAATGTGGCAAGTGAATTAACGACCATTCAAGATTTTTTACGCTGGACATACAGCTCATTCAACCGTTCTGATATTTACTACGGGCAAGGCCATGACAATGCGTGGGATGAAAGCCTTCAATTAGTACTTGCTGGACTTCAATTACCACTCGATTTACCGCAAGATTTATTTAACAGTAAACTCACTCATTCAGAAAAAGAAACCTTAGTACAATTAGTCTTAAGCCGTATTGAGCAACGTATGCCAGTCGCTTATTTAACGAATAGTGCGTGGTTCTGCGGATTAGAATTCTATGTGGATGAGCGTACGATTATTCCACGTTCACCAATCAGTGCATTAATCCAAGATAAATTTTCTCCGCTTTTAAAATCTGAACCAAAACGTATTTTAGATCTTTGTACAGGAAGTGGTTGTATCGCAATCGCAACAGCTGAAGCCTTTCCTGAAGCGGAAGTAGATGCGGTCGATCTTTCTGTGGATGCGTTAAATGTGGCAGAAATCAATATTGCGCGTCACCAATTAGAACATCGTGTTTTCCCGATTCAATCAGATTTATTCCAAAATCTATTCGGTCAGCAATATGATTTAATCGTAACCAATCCGCCTTATGTGGATGAAGAAGACTTGGCAGATATGCCGGAAGAATTCCATTATGAACCTGAATTAGCCTTAGGTTCCGGTGTTGATGGTTTAGAAATTACAAAACAAATTTTAAAACAAGCACCGGATTATTTAACGCCAAATGGCATGCTCGTTTGTGAAGTGGGCAACAGCATGGTGAGCCTTATTGAGCAATATCCAAATGTGCCATTTGAATGGGTTGAACTAAAAAATGGCGGTCTAGGTGTATTTGCCATTAGCCGCGAAGATTTAGTGAAATATCACGATTCTTTTTAAGCTAAAGTGCGGTTAAAAATTATCGTAAATTTTGACCGCACTTAACAATTACTGGCGCGCGTTCTTAACGCGTGCTTTTCTTTTTTTAATAAAACAATGAATTTACAAAAACTTTTACTGACTCGTCGTTTCTTTTCTACCCTTGCATTCTTTTCCATGCAAACGGTATTTTTCATCTATTTACAAGGAAAAGGCTTAAGTAACAGTGAAATTGCCTTTTCCCTCTCGTTGCTTTTCTTCTGCAACCAAGCATTAGCGATTTTAGCCGGTATCTGGGGCGATCGTTTTGGGCTGGCAAAAATGATGTTACTTGGATGCTTTTTAGATGTGATCGCCTATATTTTCTTTCTCTTTGCTGATAATTACATTCTACTTTTAATTGCTACCACCTGTTTTGGATTAGGTAGCTGTTTATTTGGTACCAATGCGAAAGCCTGCCTATTGGTACTCGCGGGTGAAGAATACAAAGAGAAAACCCGATTACAGGGAAAATATTTGAAAGTCACTTCCATGTCGTCTATGTTTGCGCCCTTATTGGTGATTCCGTTTATCAAATATAATCATATTGAATGGTTGATTTGGGTCTGCTTTGCGATGGAAGCAGTTCTCTTTGCCCTAATGGTTAAACCGTTTTATCAAATCCAAACCTTGCAGACCTTAGTGAAGTTTCGCTTTGCTCAAATTAAAGAAATCATCACCAAAGAATTTTTATTGGTACATTTGATGTTGTTCATTCCACTTTCCATTGCAACATCATTCTTTGTGATCTTCCCGTTTCTTTTTGATAACAAATTAGGGATGCCGGAACACTCCCCCATTGCACTTTTTGTAAATGGTTTGTTGACTGTATCGCTACAAAGTTATTTCTCTCGAAAAATTAATTTAACAATTAAACAAACCTTATGGGTCGCGCCAATCCTAGCTATTGGTATTATCTTGTCTTGGTTTATTACGCTGAAATATATTTCTGTGGTTTCTGCTTATATTTACTTAGTCATCTTCACGGTGATTGAAGTCTATGCCTTAACGGCAATGGCAAATTTATTAGTAAAATTTGATAATGGTACCAACCGAGGCTTTATCTTTGGCGCATCACGATTATTGCTTTCTATCGCGACAGTTATCGTCATGAATTTAGTGCCACATTTATTTTTATTGTAAAAAAGAGCGGTCAGAATTCGCATTAAATTCTGACCGCCCTTTTGTTTTGCGATTTTACTTCACATCTAATTCGACATTATCAAACAATTTCTTTACGGCATTGTTATCACGCAATCTCTCAGCTTTTTCAACCATTGGACGCGTTAAGTGCGGTGAGAAAAATTCGATAAAATCATACATATAGTTGCGTAAGAATGTGCTGTGTTTAAACGCAATTTGCGTCATACTCGCACGGAACAAATGCCCTGCATCAATCGCCACTAAATCCGTATCGGCTGGCGTATGTGCCATAGATGCCATAATGCCCACGCCTAATCCTAAACGCACGTAGGTTTTTATCACGTCAGCATCCGTTGCGGTAAACACAATATTCGGCAAAATCCCGGCTCGGTTAAACGCATAATCCAAATCAGACACACCGGTAAAGCCGAAGGTATAAGTGACTAACGGATATTTACCTAATTCTTCAACGGTAAGTTCTTTCACTTTTGCTAAAGGATGATCGGGTTTAACAATCACCGAACGATTCCATAAATAGCAAGGCAGTTGGATTAAATCATCGAAAAGATACGGCGCCTCTGTCGTGATCGCTAAATCTACTTCACCAGAAATCAACGCATCATGAATTTGAGTCGGTGAACCTTGATGAATATGCAAACTTACATCCGGATATTGTTTAGAGAAACGTTCCACCACAGCTGGTAACATATAACGCGCTTGTGTATTGGTTGTCGCAATGCGTAACACGCCATGGTTCGGACAGGTATATTCATTGGCAACCGATTTAATGCTTTGTGCTTTCACCAAAAGCTCACGAGCAATAGCCACGATCTTTTTACCCGCTGGGGTAATGGATTTAATATGTTTACCATTACGCTCAAAAATCTCTAAACCGAGTTCATCTTCTAACAAGCGAACCTGTTTACTGATACCAGGTTGAGAGGTATAAAGTGCGTTAGCCGCTTCTGTCACATTTAAATTTTGGTTTACAATCTCAACAATGTAGCGGAGTTGCTGCATTTTCATCGCGAATACCACCTATTTTTTATAGCGTTTACTTAACTCAGTATAACGTTTTACTGCTTTACGAATTTGACCTGATTTTGGTCGGCGACGAGGTTTTGTTACGTCTAATTTGGTTTCGGTTTCTGGTGGCAAGCCCACTAACTCACGTAGATAGTTGACGTTTTCCAGATCCATTTCTTCCCAGCCACCACGCGGTAAACCTTTCATCAGCTTAATGTTGCCGTAACGAATACGAATTAAGCGGCTTACTTGAATGCCTTGTGATTCCCACAGACGGCGCACTTCACGGTTACGACCTTCCATTAAGGTCACGTCATACCATTGGTTAATCCCAACACCGCCCGCAAATTTGATTTCTTTGAAATTGGCTGGACCATCTTCCAACTGCACACCTTTACGTAAACGCGCCAACATGGCATCGTCCACTTGACCAAATACACGCACAGAATACTCACGCTCAACTTCACGGCTTGGGTGCATTAAACGGTTCGCTAATTCACCATCTGTTGTGAAAAGTAATAAGCCTGAAGTATTAATATCTAAACGACCGACTGCAATCCATCTTGCGCCATTTAAGCGTGGTAAACGATCAAATACAGTCGGACGGCCTTCAGGATCACTACGAGTACAAAGTTCGCCTTCTGGTTTGTAATACATTAATACACGACACACTTCTTTTTGTGCTTGTTGAAGGTTGATGATACGACCATCAATACGAACTTTTACACCTGAATGTACATCGATACGATCACCAAGGGTTGCCATTTTGCCATCGACACTCACACGATTTTCAGCAATCATCGCTTCAATTTCACGACGAGAGCCTTGTCCTGCACGCGCAAGTACTTTCTGTAATTTTTCACCTTCTACAGTAGATTGACGAGAGGGTTTAGCTACCTTAGCTTTAGGGGTTGATTTGATGTCAGAATTGACCGCACTTTTACGTTCTTTACGCTCAAAGTGCGGTTGTTTTCCCGCTTGTTTTTCACGTTCTTGTCTGACTGGTTTTTGAATAGGTTTCATCTGTTTTCCTTTGTCGCTTTCCCAAGCGTCTAAAATAAGTTAAATGAAAGGAGCGGTACTACCACTTCCTTCACGTAAAATCACTGGCGATTCTTCCGTTAAATCTACCACCGTTGTTGGCTCTTGACCTAAATAGCCACCATGAATAATTAAATCCACTTGACGTTCTAAACATTCACGAATCTCTTCTGGATCGGAATAAGTCATATGTTCATTATCAGGCAACATCAGTGAACAAGATAAAATCGGTTCACCTAATGCCTTCAATAAATCTAAGGCAATTTGGTTATCCGGCACACGCAATCCAATGGTCTTGCGTTTTGAGGTCATTAATCGGCGTGGAAGTTCTTTCGTTGCCGTCAAAATAAAAGTATAACGCCCCGGCGTATTGTTTTTAATTAAACGATAAGCCGAATTGCTCACCGTTGCGTAGGTTGAAAGCTCGGATAAATCGCTACATACCAACGTAAAATTATGCCCTTCTGGCAATTTACGAATTGCAACAATACGATCCATCGCATGTTTATCGCCGATCATACAGCCTAAGGCATAGCCCGAATCTGTCGGGTACACAATGACACCACCTTGACGCAAGATTTCTACCGCTTGATTAATCAAACGCGCTTGCGGATTTTCAGGGTGGATATAGAAAAATTGGCTCATAATTTTATCCTTAAAAAACTGACGAGATTATACACCGATTTAGATGCAGGTTATAAGAATTTGTTATAAAAAAACGACCGCACTTTGAAAACTAATCCAAAGTGCGGTCCATTTTTTAAGTATTTTATTTCAATAATTCACGGAGGGCTGAACCGATTTCAGCAAGACTTCTCACCGTTTTCACGCCAGCTGCTTCAAGAGCTGCAATTTTATCTTCTGCCGTCCCTTTTCCACCGCTGATAATCGCTCCTGCGTGTCCCATACGCTTACCTTTTGGTGCCGTCACGCCTGCGATATAAGCCACTACCGGTTTCGTCACATGAGATTTAATAAACGCTGCCGCTTCTTCTTCTGCAGAGCCACCGATTTCACCAATCATCACGATAGCTTCAGTTTCAGGATCTTCTTGGAAACGTTTGAGAATATCAATGAAGTTGGATCCTGGAATAGGATCGCCGCCGATCCCTACGCAAGTAGATTGACCAAAGCCTTCATCTGTTGTCTGTTGTACCGCTTCATAGGTCAAAGTACCTGAACGAGAAACAATCCCTACTCTGCCTTTTTTATGGATATTACCCGGCATAATCCCAATCTTGCATTCATCTGGTGTAATCACGCCTGGGCAATTCGGGCCGATCATCACTACACCTGTTTCATTTAATTTTTGTTTTACCAACAACATATCCAATGTTGGGATGCCCTCTGTAATACAGACCACTAATTGAATACCTGCATCAATGGCTTCAAAAATTGCATCTTTACAAAATGGTGCCGGCACATAAATCATGGTTGCCGTAGCGCCCGTCGCTTTTACTGCTTCACGCACTGTATTAAATACCGGCAAACCTAAGTGCGTTGTTCCGCCTTTATTTGGTGAAATCCCACCGACTAACTTTGTGCCATAAGCCAATGCTTGCTCACAGTGAAATGTCCCTTGCGCACCGGTGAAGCCTTGGCAAATTACTTTCGTGTCTTTATTAATTAAAATCGCCATGATTATTCTCCTTTTGCCGCTTTCACTGCAGCTTGAGCAGCTTCCTGTAAACTATGCGCTGCAATTAAATTCACACCACTTTCTGCTAAAATTGCTCTGCCTTGCGGAGCATTGGTTCCTTCTAATCGAACTACAACTGGCACTTTTACACCGATTTCTTGAATCGCCGCAACGACCCCTTCAGCAATAAGATCGCAGCGTACAATTCCACCAAAAATATTTACTAAGACCGATTTCACATTTTTATCAGTGAGAATAATTTTGAAGGCTTCAGCTACACGCTCTTTCGTTGCGCCGCCGCCAACATCAAGGAAGTTTGCGGGATTACCGCCATATAATTTCACGATATCCATGGTTCCCATGGCTAGTCCAGCGCCATTAACCATACAGCCGATATCACCTTCCAAGGCGACGTAATTGAGCTGATATTTTTCAGCTTCTGCTTCACGTGAATCACTTTGGCTTAAATCGCGTAAAGCTAGCAAATCAGGATGACGATAAAGTGAGTTATCATCAATGCCTACTTTCGCATCGAGACAAATTAAGTGACCTTCTTTTGTCACCACGAGCGGATTGACTTCAACTAAAGAAAAATCTTTTTCGACAAAAAGCTGTGACAATTTCACAAAAATAGCAGCAAATTGTTTATTTTGCTCACCACTTAAGCCAAGTTTAAAGGCTAATTCACGACCTTGATATGGCATTCCACCAACCAAAGGATCAATGGCGACTTTATGGATTAGCTCAGGCGTTTCTCTTGCCACATCTTCAATATTCATGCCTCCAGCTGAAGACGCCATAAAAACGACTTTCTGTGAAGCACGATCAATCACCGCACCTAAATAAAGCTCCTTATCAATCTGACAGGTTTCTTCAATATAAATGCTATTAACGGGTTGGCCTTTTTTATCGGTTTGGAAGGTCACTAAATGTTGTCCAAGCCATTTATCCGCAAAAGCACGTGCTTCTTCGGTATTATGTACAAGTTTCACGCCACCGGCTTTTCCGCGTCCACCTGCGTGAACTTGACATTTCGCTATCCAAACATCGCCATTCAGCTGAA
>NZ_CAJLNI010000038.1 GCF_905207935.1 uncultured Haemophilus sp. | reverse complement strand
CATCAACACATTTATCGCGTAAGTTCACACATGCGTTGCCTAAAATCTCAATAGATTCAAACATTGCTTGTACGATAACTGGCTCCATTACGTTTAATTGTAATTGACCCGCTTCTGATGCGAAGGTTACAGTTGTATCGTTACCAATTATTTTAAAGCATACTTGGTTAACCACTTCAGGCACAACTGGGTTTACTTTTGCAGGCATGATAGAAGAACCCGCTTGTAATTCAGGTAAGTTAATTTCTTTAATACCTGCACGAGGACCAGAGGAAAGTAAACGTAAGTCGTTACAGATTTTTGATAATTTCACTGCTGTGCGTTTTAATGCACCGTGAACAGAAACGTAGTCACCGCAGTCTGAAGTTGCTTCGATTAAGTTCTCAGCACCCGTGCAATGTAATCCAGTTACATCAGATAAGTGTTTAACAACAGAAGGTACATAACCTTGTGGTGTATTTAAGCCAGTACCGATTGCAGTTGCTCCCATGTTTACTTCTAGTAAGTGTGCCGCAGCCGCTTTTAAATGTTTCACTTCTTCAGCCATTAGAACTGCAAAAGCTTTGAATTCTTGACCCACGGTCATTGGTACTGCATCTTGTAATTGGGTACGGCCCATTTTTAATACTTTCTCGAATTCTTTCGCTTTATTTTCAAAACCTTGTTGTAAATAAGACACTTTTTCAAGAAGTTTAACTACGCTGTTGTAAACCGCAATATGGAAACCGGTAGGGTATGCGTCATTAGTTGATTGGCTCGCATTCACATGATCCATTGGGTCAAGATATTTATATTCACCTTTTTTGTGACCTAAAATTTCTAATGCTAAGTTTGCAATGACTTCGTTGGTATTCATGTTTACAGAAGTACCCGCACCACCTTGATAAATATCAGATGGGAACTGATCTAAACATTTACCGTTTACTAATACTTCATCACAAGCTTTTACAATCGCTTCAGCGATGTTTTGTGGAATCGCACCCAATTCACCGTTAGCTAATGCAGCTGCTTTTTTCACCATTACCATGCCGCGTACAAATTCCGGTACATCAGAAATGGTTACATTAGAAATGTTGAAGTTTTCGACCGCTCTTAATGTGTGGATACCCCAATATGCATCCGCTGGCACATCACGTTCGCCTAATAAATCCACTTCTTTTCTGTATTGAGTCATTTTAATCACCTTTTTTGGTTGTTAATTAATTTGAGGTAATTATAGGAATTTACATAGAAAATAAATTTGACGTGGATCACATTTCAAATAAGACGTATAAGAGATATTTTCATTTCTCGCATAAATTTTTTTAGGGCAAGAATTTTTTTATTTATCCCCTTGAAACCGAAAAAGTTATCCCCACATTTAAAACACTTTATTTTAATAAGAAGGAAATTAATCATGAATATTCGTCCTTTACACGATCGTGTAATCATTAAACGTGAAGAAGTAGAAACCCTTTCAGCTGGCGGTATTGTATTAACCGGTTCAGCAGCGACTAAATCAACCCGTGCAAAAGTATTAGCAGTAGGTAAAGGTCGTATTTTGGAAAATGGTACCGTTCAACCTTTAGATGTAAAAGTTGGTGATACGGTCATTTTCAATGATGGTTATGGCGTGAAAAGTGAAAAAATCGATGGTGAAGAAGTGTTAATCATTTCTGAAAACGATATTTTGGCGATTGTGGAATAATTTAAATTAAGGAAAAAAGAAAATGGCAGCAAAAGACGTAAAATTTGGTAACGATGCACGCGTAAAAATGCTTAAAGGCGTGAATGTATTAGCAGATGCAGTAAAAGTGACCCTTGGCCCTAAAGGTCGTAATGTCATTTTAGATAAATCATTTGGTGCGCCAACCATCACTAAAGATGGTGTATCTGTAGCACGTGAAATTGAATTAGAAGATAAATTTGAAAATATGGGTGCACAAATGGTGAAAGAGGTTGCCTCTAAAGCCAATGATGCAGCGGGTGATGGTACAACGACTGCAACAGTTCTTGCTCAAGCTATCGTAAATGAAGGCTTAAAAGCAGTGGCGGCAGGTATGAACCCAATGGATTTAAAACGTGGTATCGATAAAGCGGTAAGTGCGGTTGTTTCTGAGCTTAAAAATTTATCTAAACCTTGTGAAACTTCTAAAGAAATTGAGCAAGTAGGGACAATTTCTGCTAACTCTGACAGCATTGTGGGTCAATTAATTGCTCAAGCAATGGAAAAAGTAGGTAAAGAAGGTGTGATTACCGTAGAAGACGGTACAGGTCTTGACGATGAATTAGCAGTTGTGGAAGGGATGCAATTCGATCGTGGTTACTTATCACCTTATTTCATCAACAAACCAGAAACGGCAACTGTTGAATTAGATAATCCATACATTCTTTTAGTGGATAAAAAAGTATCAAACATTCGTGAATTACTTCCAGTATTAGAAGGTGTTGCAAAAGCGGGTAAACCATTATTAATTATCGCTGAAGATATCGAAGGTGAAGCGCTTGCAACTTTAGTGGTGAACACCATGCGTGGTATCGTGAAAGTTGCAGCAGTGAAAGCACCTGGTTTTGGTGATCGTCGTAAAGCAATGTTACAAGATATTGCGATCTTAACTGCAGGTACTGTGATTTCTGAAGAAATCGGTATGGAACTTGAAAAAGCGACATTAGAAGATTTAGGTCAAGCGAAACGTGTAGTCATCAACAAAGACAATACTACGATCATCGATGGTGTGGGTGATGAAGCTCAAATCAAAGGTCGCGTAGCGCAAATTCGTCAACAAATCGAAGAATCAACTTCTGATTATGACAAAGAAAAACTTCAAGAACGCGTGGCTAAACTTGCTGGCGGTGTGGCTGTAATCAAAGTTGGTGCAGCAACTGAAGTTGAAATGAAAGAGAAAAAAGATCGTGTGGATGATGCATTACACGCAACTCGTGCTGCGGTTGAAGAAGGTATCGTTGCGGGTGGTGGTGTTGCCTTAGTTCGTGCAGCAACCAAAGTCGCGGCAACCTTAAAAGGTGATAACGAAGAACAAGATGTAGGTATCAAACTTGCATTACGTGCAATGGAAGCGCCACTTCGTCAAATCGTCACTAACGCAGGTGAAGAAGCATCAGTTGTAGCAAGTGCGGTTAAAAATGGCGAAGGAAACTTTGGTTATAACGCAGGTACCGAACAGTACGGTGATATGATCGAAATGGGTATTTTAGATCCAACTAAAGTAACTCGTTCAGCGTTACAATTCGCCGCTTCTGTAGCGGGCTTAATGATCACCACAGAATGTATGGTTACCGATCTTCCAAAAGATGATAAAGCCGATTTAGGTGCTGCCGGAATGGGCGGTATGGGAGGCATGGGCGGAATGATGTAATTCCCCTTTGCGAAAGAAAGTGCGATCGTTTTTCTTTATAGAAATGCGATCGCATTTTTATTTGTGTGGTGCTACACTTTAATAGTTTTCGATGATTTTATAGGTATAACAATGACAATTTCCCAAACTGAACTTAATCAACAACTCAAATCTGCCGGTATTGATATTAATGCAACTGAATTGCATGGTTTTTTAAGCGGCTTAATTTGTGGTGGACTGAAAGACCAAAGTTGGTTACCACTTTTATATCAATTCAGTAACGATAACCACGCTTATCCAACCGCATTAATTCAGCCAATTACCGAAATCTATGAACAGATAGGTAAAACCTTAGGGGACGTAGAAGGGTTTGATTTTGAATTGGGATTAACAGAAGATGAGAGCGTGTTTGCCCGTGCAGACAGTTTATCAGACTGGGCAAACCAATTTTTACTGGGTTTAGGTCTTGTTCAGACAGAATTGGATAAAGAAAAAGGCGAAATTGGCGAAGCGGTAGATGATTTACAAGATATTTGTCAGCTTGGTTATGAAGAAGATGATGATGAAGAAGAGCTTGCTGAAGCCTTAGAAGAAATTATTGAATATGTTCGCACCATTGCGATGTTGTTTTACACCCATTTCAACGATGATGCGCAAGAAATAAAACCGATATTACATTAAAAGGAGCGAAACATGGATCTCGCATACATGGCGGCATTACCGCAAGAAGAATTTACAGAACGTCGTCAAAAAGTGTTAGCACAAATGCAGCCAAATTCTGCCTTGTTGCTATTTTCCGAAATTGAAAAACGTCGTAATAACGACTGTGATTTTCCTTTCCGTCAAGACAGTTACTTCTGGTATTTAACGGGTTTTAATGAGCCAAATGCTGCATTGTTATTGATTAAAACGGAAGATGCAGAAAAGGCGATTGTATTTCTTCGTCCGCGAGATCCTTTGCTTGAAACATGGAATGGTCGCCGATTAGGTGTTGAGCGAGCACCGCAAAAACTGAATGTTGATGAAGCGTATTCTATTGATGATTTCAAAACTGAATTTCCAAAATTAACGGAAAAATTGACCGCACTTTATCATGTGGCAGATCGTCATCCTTGGGGCGATAAATTATTAGCCGAAAGTGCGGTGAAATTTTACGCTATTTTTGATTGGCAGCCGATGTTAAGTGAAATGCGCTTAATCAAATCTCCAAACGAAATTCGCTTAATGCAGCAAGCGGGACAAATTACAGCATTTGGGCATATTAAAGCGATGCAAGTGACCCGTCCAAATCGTTTTGAATATGAAATTGAAAGCGAAATTCTACATGAATTTAATCGTCATGGCGCAAGATTTCCGTCTTATAATTCGATTATTGCGGGAGGCGATAATGCCTGTATTTTGCACTACACCGAAAATGATCAACCATTAAAAGATGGCGATCTTGTGTTGATTGATGCAGGCTGTGAGTTTGCTATGTATGCAGGCGATATCACGCGTACGTTCCCTGTAAATGGTCAATTTACCCAGCCACAACGTGAGATTTATGAATTAGTGTTAAAAGCACAAAAACGCGCGATTGAGCTATTAGTGCCAGGTAATTCAATTAAACTGGCAAATGACGAAGTGATTCGTATTAAAACTCAAGGCTTGGTGGATTTAGGTATCCTGAAAGGGGATGTAGATAAGCTGATTGAAGAAAAAGCCTATCGCCAATTTTATATGCATGGTTTAGGTCATTGGCTTGGCTTGGATGTGCACGATGTTGGTCGCTATGATAATGATCGTAGCCGTACACTTGAAGTAGGCATGATCATCACTGTTGAGCCGGGCATTTATATTTCTGAAGAAGCGGATGTGCCAGCTCAATATAAAGGCATTGGTGTGCGTATTGAAGATAACTTGTTGATGACTGAATACGGCAACAAAAATCTGACAGCAGCGGCACCAAAAGAAATCGATGACATTGAGAATTTAATGAAAAATTGAGAAAAATTCTCAAATTTGTGATCTAGTGCAAGTTTTTCCTGTAGCCAAAGTGCTACTATGCAGTTAGATAAAAAAAGGCCAATTAAATCAGTAAGGAGTCGATTATGTACAAACACGTTTTAGTTGCGGTAGATCTTTCTGATGAAAGTGAATTTCTACTCAAAAAAGCCGTGGGAATTGCAAAACGCAATGATGCGCAACTTTCCATTATCCATGTAGATGTAAACTTCTCGGATCTCTATACTGGTTTGATTGATGTCAATATGTCATCAATGCAAGATAGAATTTCGAGCGAGACACAAAAAGCACTAATTAATTTAGCAGAACATGCTGGTTATCCAGTGAAAGAAAAATTGAGCGGTAGCGGTGATTTAGGTCAAGTTTTGACGGACGCTATTGATCAGTATGATGTAGATCTACTAGTGACAGGTCATCACCAAGATTTCTGGAGTAAATTAATGTCTTCAACACGTCAAGTGATGAATACCATTAAAATTGATATGTTGGTTGTGCCACTTCGCGACGAATAGTGATCAAAAATTATTTTAGCCCTATTAAAATAACGTAAATTTTAACCGCACTTCTCAATCAATGCAGTAGAGTGCGGTTTTCTTTTTTAAGATCAGTGAAAAAGCCTTTTTCTCTCGGTCAAAATATGCAAGAATAGTGAGCTTATTTTATAAATCGTGATCGAGATAGAGACACAAGGTTTTATCAATGAAAACAACAGCAGAAATTAGACAGTCATTCCTTGATTTTTTCCATAGCAAGGGGCATCAGGTCGTCGCAAGTAGTTCACTTGTGCCTGAAAACGATCCGACATTGCTTTTTACCAATGCCGGGATGAACCAATTTAAAGACGTGTTCCTTGGTATGGATAAACGTCCTTACTCACGTGCGACAACTGCACAACGTTGTGTGCGCGCAGGTGGTAAGCATAACGACTTAGAAAATGTCGGTTATACGGCGCGTCACCATACTTTTTTTGAAATGCTCGGCAACTTCAGTTTTGGTGACTATTTTAAACATGATGCGATTAATTTTGCCTGGGAATATTTAACTTCTCCACAATGGCTCGGGTTACCAAAAGAAAAATTATGGGTAACCGTGTATGAAACTGATAATGAAGCTTATGACATTTGGCATAAAGAAGTTGGTGTGCCAGCAGAGCGTATTATTCGTATCGGTGATAACAAAGGTGCGCCTTATGCATCAGATAACTTCTGGGCAATGGGTGACACAGGTCCTTGTGGTCCATGTACTGAAATTTTCTACGATCACGGTGATCACATTTGGGGTGGACCTCCTGGTTCTCCAGAAGAAGATGGTGACCGCTATATCGAAATTTGGAACGTGGTATTCATGCAGTTTAACCGTCTAGCAGATGGTACCATGGAAAAATTACCGCGCCCATCGGTTGATACAGGGATGGGTTTAGAGCGTATTTCTGCCGTGTTACAACACGTAAACTCTAACTATGAGATCGATATTTTCCAAAAATTAATTGCGAAAACAGCTGAAATCGTAGGAACAACAGATTTAACAAACAAATCATTACGTGTAATTGCAGACCACATTCGTTCTTGTGCATATTTGATTGCAGATGGCGTGATTCCATCAAACGAAGGTCGCGGTTATGTATTACGTCGTATTATTCGTCGTGCGGTACGTCATGGCCACTTATTAGGGGCAAAAGAAGCCTTCTTCTATAAACTTGTGCCGACTTTAATTGAAGTCATGGCGGAAGCAGGCAAAGAAGTTAAAGAAAAACAAGCTAATGTAGAAAAATTACTTCGTTTAGAAGAAGAACAATTTGCTCGTACATTAGAGCGCGGATTAAGCTTATTAGATGATGCGCTAGCTCAAGTGAAAGATGGCGTGTTGTCAGGTGAAGTTGCCTTTAAACTTTATGATACTTATGGCTTCCCACTTGATTTAACTGCTGACGTATGTCGTGAGCGTGATATTGCAATTGATGAAGCAGGTTTTGAGCGTGAAATGGAAGCACAACGTTTACGCGCACAATCTGCAAGCCAATTTGGCATGGATTACAACAATGTTATTCGTGTAGAAGGTGAAACGAAATTTGAAGGTTATACTGAATCAGAATCTTTAGCCAAAGTGACCGCACTTTTCCATGATGGTAAATCAGTAGAGAGTATTACTGCAGGCCAGAGTGCTGTGGTAATTTTAGAAAATACTCCATTCTATGCGGAATCAGGTGGTCAAATTGGTGACAGCGGTTATTTAACCTCTCAAGGCGTTCAGTTTAATGTAAAAGATACTCAAAAATATGGTCAAGTATTCGGTCATATTGGTGAGTTAGAACAAGGCAGTTTAAAAGTCGGACAAACAGTCAATGCGGTTGTGGATGCAGCAAGACGTCATCAAACGTCACTTAACCATTCTGCAACACACTTATTACACGCCGCATTGCGTCAAGTTTTAGGTCACCATGTAGTGCAAAAAGGATCATTAGTATCCGATACAGCATTACGTTTTGACTTTGCTCATCCGGAAGCGATTACCAAAGCACAGCTTAACGAAATTGAAACGTTGGTAAACCAAAAAGTACGTGAGAATTATGTGGTTCAAACGGACATAATGGATATCGAAGCGGCAAAAGCAAAAGGTGCAATGGCGTTATTCGGTGAAAAATATGCTGATGTGGTACGTGTTTTAACAATGGGTGATTTCTCCGTTGAACTTTGTGGTGGCATTCATGCTAAACGTACCGGTGATATCGGTTTATTTAAAATTGTGGCGGAAACTGCAGTTGCAGCAGGTGTTCGTCGTATTGAAGCGGTAACGGGTGAAAATGCAATTAATTGGTTACATAACCAACAACGTATTCTTACTCAAAGTGCAGATTTATTTAAATCTGACGTTAATACCCTTGTTGAGAAAATTCAGCAACTTCAAGATAAAGCGAAGAAAGCAGAAAAAGAATTACAAGGATTAAAAGAAAAAGCCGCAATGCAAGCGGGGTCCGATTTAGTGAAAAGTGCGGTTAAAATTAATAATGTTTCTGTAATCGTACATCAACTAGACGGAATTGAAACTAAATCGTTACGTGTGATGGTTGATGATTTAAAAAATCAACTTGGTTCAGGCGTAATTGTATTTGCATCTATTTTAGATGATAAAGTCAACCTCGTCGTTGGCGTAACAAGCGATTTAACTACTAAAGTGAAGGCTGGTGAGCTAGTGAATTTAATGGCTCAGCAAGTTGGTGGGAAAGGCGGTGGTCGCCCTGATATGGCAATGGCAGGAGGCTCCCAACCAGAAAATGTGAATCTAGCATTAACTGTCGCACAAAACTGGTTAAGCAATAATCTGTAGTACAAGCAGGTCGGTGGGATGCCGATCTTTACTTGATTGATAGGGATATCTAATAAATGCAAACTAAGGAGATAAAAGATGTTAATCTTAACTCGAAAAGTTGGCGAAAGTGTTCTCATTGGAGACGATATTTCTATCACGGTTTTGAGTGTACGTGGAAACCAAGTCAAACTCGGTGTGCAAGCGCCTAAAGAAGTATCCGTTCACCGAGAGGAAATTTACCAACGAATTCTGCAGTCAAAAGATGAACATATAGATGGGGCATCTTAGACCAACGAGTTTTATGAATGTTTTACATTCTATTTATAATTTAATTAACGTTTTTCAAAAAATTAAACCCATTGGTTTGCAAGATTTTAAAAATAACGGAATTTGAGTTATAAAGGTAGAGAAGGAACTTTTCCAACTTAAATCTATCAAAATTTAATAAATAATGACCGCACTTTTGTGTTACAGAAGTGTGGTCATTGAATATTTAAACAAAAAGGAAAATCAATGAAAGCAATTATTCCCGTAGCCGGCTTAGGCACCCGTATGTTGCCAGCAACAAAAGCGATTCCAAAAGAAATGTTAACGCTTGTGGATAAACCACTTATTCAATATGTTGTGAATGAGTGTGTTGCAGCAGGAATTAAAGAAATCGTGTTAGTCACACATTCTTCTAAAAATGCGATTGAAAACCACTTTGATACGTCTTTTGAGTTGGAAACCATGCTTGAGAAACGTGTTAAACGTCAACTTTTGGAAGAAGTTCGTTCTATTTGTCCTAAAGATGTAACCATCATGCACGTTCGTCAAGGTAATGCGAAAGGTTTGGGGCATGCGGTGTTATGTGGTCGTCCAGTTGTTGGAAACGAGCCATTTGCTGTAGTGTTACCTGATGTGCTTTTAGCGGATTTTACGGCAAATCAAAAGAAAGAAAATCTTTCAGCAATGATTAAGCGTTTTAAAGAAACACAAGCAAGCCAAATTATGGTAGCGCCTGTTGCTGCTGATGAAGTGAGTAGTTATGGTATTGCGGATTGTGGTGGCATAGAATTGAAAGGTGGCGATAGCGTTAAAATTAACAGCATTGTTGAAAAACCATCTGTTGAAGAGGCGCCATCAAATCTTGCCGTTGTAGGTCGTTATGTGTTCTCTGCTGCGATTTGGGATTTATTAGAAAAAACACCTGTTGGCGTGGGTGATGAAATCCAATTAACGGATGCGATCGATATGCTTATTGAGAAAGAGACCGTTGAAGCGTTCCATATGACAGGCAGAAGCTTTGACTGTGGTGACAAGATTGGCTATATGGAAGCTTTTGTAGAATATGGTCTTCGTCATGATAAATTAGGTAAAGAGTTTAAAGCTTTCCTAAAAGATCTTGCAAAAACCTTATAATTGACTGAAACCACCGAAAGGTGGTTTTTATTTATATATTTGGATTACACAATATAAAAAATAAAAAAAGAAGGCATCTAATGATGCCTTCTTCTTTTTCTATGAAACGAAATCTTAGTTATTTTTCGCTAATAAAGTGCGGTAGATAATACCACCTAAAATACCACCGATAATCGGCGCAACCCAGAATAACCATAATTGGTCGATTGCCCAAGAACCTTGAAATAGCGCAACAGCAGTACTACGAGCCGGGTTTACAGAGGTATTTGATACAGGAATGCTGATTAAGTGGATTAAAGTTAAACCTAAACCAATTGCGATCGGCGCAAAACCTGCAGCTGCATTTTTATGCGTTGAACCCATGATGATTAATAAGAAGAATGCAGTCAATAATACTTCTGCTACAAATACCGCTTCTAAAGAATAACCTTCAGGAGAATGCTCACCGTAACCGTTAGATGCAAAACCTGCAGTCACATCAAAGCCAGCTTTACCTGAAGCGATAAGATAAAGTGCAGCACCCGCGACTAAACCACCAACTACTTGAGAAATAATGTATGGAAGAGCATCTTTCGCAGAGAAGCGGCCGCCAGCCACTAAACCAAGTGTTACAGCTGGATTAAAGTGACCACCAGAAATGTGACCTACAGCGTAAGCCATGGTTAATACGGTTAAACCGAAGGCAAATGCAACGCCCACATAACCGATACCTAGGTTGACAGAAGCGGCAAAGATTGCACTACCACAACCACCAAACACTAACCAAAATGTGCCGAAGAATTCAGCAAAAAGTTTTTTTGACATAATAGACCTCAATATTAAACATGTCGTTATCTTCAAATAACAATAATGCATTGCGAATGCAACGGGTATTTAGTCAAAGGTAATGGTTTTTAGTTCTGCAAATTATTGTAAATGTTTGTAAGTGAATGTAAGGGAAATAGCATGCTATACTTTTAGCCGTCTAGATTGTCATTTTGCTTATTTTTCATTAAAATACGGATAAATTATCAGGTTATTTAAGGTGCATTATGGCAAACTGGGATGGCAAATATATTAGCCCTTATGCAGAGCATGGCAAAAAGAGCGAGCAAGTCAAAAAAATTACAGTTTCTATTCCAATTAAAGTATTGGAAATTCTGACAAACGAGCGTACGCGTCGTCAGTTAAAAAGCTTGCGCCATGCAACAAATAGTGAATTGCTTTGTGAGGCATTCCTGCATGCTTTTACGGGTCAGCCATTACCGACTGATGCAGATTTAATGAAAGAACGCCATGATGAGATTCCTGAAAATGCCAAAGAGATCATGCGTGATTTAGGCATCGATCCTGAAAGCTGGGAATATTAATTTATCCTTTTAATCCTTCCAAAATACTGCATTCAGGGTAATCATTGCCCTGACAAGCGTTATGCCATCGTTCTAATTCCTCTACCATTTTTTGCAAGTGATGAATTTGCTCATTCAATGCTTTAATATGCTGCGTCGTAAGTGCTTTAACTTCTCGACTACTACGATTGGGATTATCCTGTAATTGCAAAAGCTGTTGAATTTGTTGGAGTGAGAACCCAACATCTCGAGAGTGACGAATAAAACGTAGTCGTTCTAAATCCTTTTCTTCATAATGGCGATAACCAGAAAGGCTTCTCTGTGCAGTCTTTAATAAGCCGGACTTTTCATAATCCCGAATTTGTTTACTTGATAAACCGACTAATTTTGCCACTTCACTAATGTTCATAAAAAATCCTTGACCTTAACCTTATGTTAAGGTTTATAGTAAGCTTAATTTCAATCTATATCAATAATTAAGGAGTAAATATGAAATCAATTACATTACATGTAACAGGAATGACTTGTGGTGGTTGTGTGAAAAGCGTCACTAGAGTATTGGAAGAGCTTAATGGCGTAGAAAAAGCCGTAGTGACACTTGATGACGGTAAAGCAGTAGTTACCTTTGATGAAAGTGCGGTCAGTATTCCACAATTAATTGAAACAATTGAAGACGCAGGTTTTTATGCAACAGAATAAAAAAATAGCCATTCAAATCGAGGGGATGACCTGCCAATCCTGTGCTAATCGGATTGAGAAAGTATTGAATCGAAATGATTTTGTCTCTGACGCAGGCGTGAATTTTGCGGCAGAGGAAGCGCACGTAGTATTTGATTCATCTCAGGCTTCAGAACAAGATATTTTAACAATTATTCAAAAAGCGGGATTTAATGGCATTCTAAAGCAAAATGTGTTGCCTAGCACGCCCAATGAAACGAAGATTAGTCCGCGTTTATGGTTGCTTTTGTTCATTAACATTCCTTTTTTAATCGGAATGATCGGGATGATGTTTAATCATCATTCTTGGATGATGCCACCAATGTGGCAATTTGTTCTTGCGAGCATTGTGCAACTTTGGTTAGCCATTCCTTTTTATAAAGGTGCGATTGGTAGTATTCGAGGTGGTTTAGCCAATATGGATGTACTAGTGAGTACAGGTACGTTGGCGATTTATCTCTATTCGGTCTTTATGCTTTTTTATCATCAGTCAATGGGGCATGATGGCGCATCTCATGTCTATTTTGAAGCATCGGTGATGGTCATTGGTTTTGTCAGCCTTGGGAAATTTCTTGAGGAAAGAACGAAGAAACAAAGCTTAAATAGTTTAGGGCTATTATTACAGCTCACCCCAAAACAAGTCAGTGTTCAACGTGAAAATCGTTGGGAGACGATTCCTCTTGATCAAGTAAAAATAGGCGATATTTTACGGGCTAATCAAGGTGAACGTATTGCCGCGGATGGGGTAGTTGAACAGGGGAGTGGTTGGTGTGATGAGAGTCATTTAACCGGTGAATCTCAACCATTAGAAAAAATGTCTCAAAGTCCTGTGCTTGCGGGGGCAATGGTGACACAAGGTAGCCTTATTTATCGAGCCAATCAACTCGGTCAGCAAACCCTATTGGGCGATATGATGAAAGCACTTTCCGAGGCGCAAGGTACAAAAGCACCGATTGCTCGTTTTGCCGATAAAGTTGCTGCTGTATTTGTGCCAGCCGTGTTATTAATTTCTGCGATAACATTTGGATTAACCTGGTGGATAAAAGGTGATTGGGTTACTGCCTTAATTCATTCGGTTGCTGTGTTAGTTATTGCTTGTCCTTGTGCGTTAGGGCTTGCCACACCTGCTGCCATAATGGTGGGAATGGGCAAAGCAGTCAATGCAGGGATTTGGTTTAAAGATGCGGCATCCATGGAAGAGGCGGCGCATGTGGATACGGTGGTATTAGACAAAACAGGAACGTTAACTCAAGGAGAGCTCAAAATAGCAGAGGTTTGGCAGCCACAAAGTGCGGTCTATTCTGAGGAAGATTTATATCGTATTGCAGCTTCCGTTGAGCAAAATGCCAATCATCCTTTAGCTAAAGCAATAGTCCTGACGGCTCAGGAAAAATCACTTGAAATTCCGACCGCACTTTCAGTTCATTCCGAAGTGGGGCAGGGTATTTCTGCTCATATTGATGGAATAGGTTTGGTTAAAGTCGGTAAGCCGGCTTATTGTGAATTAACCTTACCAGATAATATGCCTCAAATTTGGCAAATTGCGAGTATTGTTGCGGTATCTGTAGATGACAACCCAATCGGTGCATTTGCATTAGCAGACAGTCTGAAAGAGGATAGCTTACAAGCAATTCAGCGCTTGCATCAGCATAATATTGATGTGGTGATAATGAGTGGCGATCAGCAATCTGTCGTTGATTATGTTGCTCAGCAAGTTGGTGTGAAAACCGCACGGGGTAATTGTAGTCCACGTGACAAAGCGGCCTATATTGAAACATTACGTCAGCAAGGTAAAGTGGTGGCAATGGTTGGTGATGGTGTGAATGATGCACCCGCATTAGCGATGGCTAACGTAAGTTTTGCGATGAAATCGGGTTCTGATGTTGCAGAACAAACTGCATCGGCGACGCTTATGCAACATTCGGTTGATCAGTTAGTTGATGGATTAATGATTTCCCGTGCAACATTAAAGAATATCAAACAAAATTTATTCTTTGCTTTGATTTATAATGTGTTAGGTATTCCACTTGCCGCATTGGGCTACTTAAGTCCTGTTTTGGCTGGGGCAGCCATGGCGATGAGTTCGCTTTCGGTGCTATCCAATGCATTGCGATTAAAACGAGTGAAAATTAAATAAGAAAAAGGCGATATGAAAATATCGCCTTTTATTTTGGGATTAATGTTGCTTCCATAATGGGAGTTGAATCGTGACGGCAAGTCCACCTAAATTGCTGGATTCAGCCCATACTTTTCCATTGTGCTCATTCACAACATTATAGACAATCGTTAAACCTAATCCCGTTCCGCCAGTGGCTCGAGTTCTAGTTTCATCGACTCGATAGAATGGCTTAAAGATTTTATCAAACTCTTCTGGTGGTAGGCCTAAGCCATTATCATCTACTCGAATTTGTAGGCAATTATCATCCTGCTCATTTTTATGTAAATCAATGGTTAAGAAAATACGATCTTTCGTATATTTCAGTGCATTTCGAATAATGTTTTCAATCGCACTGGTAAGCAAGCTTAGGTTGCCGTAAATCATATGTTTTTCAGGATGTAAAATAGAAATATTGACATCGCAGGCGATCTTGCGCTGCTCAGCTTCAAATAAGGCATCTTTGATCACATCATCCCAAAGCTGATTAATAGGAAATAAATTATGCTCCATTTGAGAATGCATTTGTTGGCGAGAAATGAGTAACAACTCGCTGATCATTTTATCCATTCGTTGTATTTCTTTCTCAATGCGTTTAACTGGTTCAATATCCCCTGTTTGATGACGAACCAGAGCAGTGGAAAGTTGCAAACGCGTCAACGGTGTTTTTAATTCATGAGAAATAGATGAAAGCAGATTGTGTTGGTTTGAAATCAGATTATCAATCGCAATCGACATCTTGTTAAAGCTTTGTCCTACTTCTCGCAATTCTGCTGGACCATGATTCGTTAATTCATTATCAACCTTAAAGTTTCCTAACGCCACGCTATTAGCCGCCTTTTGTAAATTGGTAATAGGTTTGACGATAGTATGCGTAAACCACCAAAGTAAAGGCGTTGTAATAATTAAGGTCAAGAGCAATAAGACCCAAGGGTGGTCAAGCATATATCGTAAAATTTCTTGTTGACCATTTGCTCGAGACACAAAGAATAATTCGGAGGCTTGGTCGGAATCACCAATATAGACTTTAAAGGGGCCTGCAATTTGAATATCTTTAAAGGTTTTACGTTGTGGTTGGGCAAAGTTACTTGACTCTTGGGCGAACTGAGCAATATGCATTCTTTCTTCGCCTAAAGCACCAAAAATTT
>NZ_CAJLNI010000037.1 GCF_905207935.1 uncultured Haemophilus sp. | reverse complement strand
GTTTATCAATATTGATAACAGAATCTTGAGTCTGATTAATGATATATCGAATAAGAGCGGAACCGATGAAGCCGGAACCGCCGGTGATGAGGATGCGTTTCACTAATAAGCTCCAGTTTTCTTCCAAACAACTTTCACTGTTTTAAGTAAAATCACAATATCATTCCATAAAGACCAGTTTTTAGCATACCAAGTATCGAAATAAACTCGTGTATCATAGCTTACATTATTTCGCCCACTCACTTGCCATAAGCCTGTCATTCCAGGTTTAGCCATAAGGTAATAATCTACATCTTCTTGATAGTAAGGTAATTCCTCTTTTACAATTGGACGGGGGCCAACTAAACTCATCTCACCTTTTAGCACATTCCAAAGTTGCGGTAGTTCATCTAGGCTTCTCGCTCTTAACCATCTGCCTATTGGTGTAATACGTGGATCATCTTTAAGTTTGAAGTCTTTTTCCCATTCCAATCTAGCACTTTCATCCGTGGCTAAAATCTTTTCTAACACCTCATCGGAATTATTTACCATCGTTCTAAACTTCAAGCATTTGAATTCCTTTTTATACTGGCCAATTCGCGGATGTCCATAAATAAAACTCCCACCATCTCTTTTAATTATAAAATAGAGAGGAATACAGAATGGCAAGAGTAAAAGCAGAAGAAAAGATGCAGCGAATATATCAAATAGCCGCTTCATAATTTTAGACGAACGTTTGGCTAAATTATTATTCACCCTAAAAAGTACCATTTCTTGGCTGAATAAAAAAGACATATCTGTACCATAGAGCGGAATACCGCGAAAGTCAGGAATAACAGAGATCGAGCGGCAACCTTTACGAATTAAATAACGCAACCAAAAATCTTGCTTAACCTTATTTTCTTCATCAATCGCTAAAATAAACTGAGTAAATTCTGGTGAGACTAATTTCATGAGTAATTCAGGATTGTGTCGCATAACGGGAATACCTTCGATGAACTCTGAATCATAGTCCTCTGTTGTCACAAATAATTTAATATCAAACCCTAAATAAGACTCGTTATTTAATGCATCAAACACTTCTTTTGCATTACGCCCATTACCAATAATAATAGTTTCTTTCAGATACATACCAGTTTTGATTAAGAGCTTCTTCACCATAACTCGAGCAAATGGCAGCAAGATAAAAATACAACACCAAGTAACAGACCAGAAATATCGAGAAACATAAAGGCGAGAAAATGCCACGATAGCAAGCTCAATAATAAACAGAATAACTAATGTTCTAAAAATCTCTTTTAACTCAAACCAAAATGGTTTTCGATATGTGTAATGACGCAACCGTATCCAAAACCATAACACTCCAACGGTTGATATGCAGGCATGAATCAACACATAAACATCAAACTCTTCTAACGGAAAATAAAAATGACCATCTCGGGCGATATCTAACACATCATAAGAAATAAATAATGAGCTAAATAACACTAACAAATCAGTCATTAAAAGGATAAATTTACACGATGTAATTCTATTCATGATTACCCCTTACCTTAAAAATTTCCGTTTTAACAGATTAAGTCCTTTTTTAATCAAATTCTCACCATCTAAATTTACAACAGGAAGATATTTTACATTTAGTTGATTATACAGAATCCAAACATTAAACAAACGTTCTGCAATAAACCCAAAGACTCTTTTTTGATAATTATCATACTGAGTAATATCTAGGCGCTTCTCTAATTCAAACAAAATAGAGAAAAGCCAGTGGCAGTATTCTGATGCTTTTTCTGATGACATCACAAACATATTATAGAGATGTAGTTTACGACCCTGCATCACGGCATCGAAACTCTTTAAATATTCCGGTTGCAATTCAGTGATAATGTCTCTTGTAAGATCAAGATCTTTAATATGATGTGCATGCTGGTAATGAGAGTAAATTGACTCAATAAAATAATTCCGTTTTCTCGGTAAAATTACATCGTATTTCTCTAAAATGGTTAACAGTTCTGACTCTGAAGCAATTCTTTTTTTCTTCAAATGTAATCCTTTACCCGCGAAATAACGACGATAATGTACTAAGCCTATATATTGATTATTTTCAAACACACCGTTTTTCCAAGCCCAATAAAGCCCAGTTAACTCACAAAAACTACTGTTTTTCTCAGCGATACTTACACCTGAATTATCTTGGTAAAAGTCTTTAGTATTTAGACCACTTGCAATCTTGCCCCCTACAAACAGCGGACGATAACATGCTGAATGAGGGAATTCATAGTCTTTATGCGTAATCACTAATACAGTAAGTTTTTGCATGTTATTTTAAGTAATCCTTGTGATGTGAAAAGTCCCCCATTATGCCATGAAAGATTCCTCTGATAGCAATGCTTAATTTGGAAAAACTCGGCTTGGTCAATGAATAAAACCACAAGGTTTTAAATATAAATGCGAAAACATGTAAATAACCACTGTACTTTTTGTGATTAGAAATAGCATTTCTACACATGCAATAAAGCTTTAACTTTGATGGAGTATCATTAAAATGTAATTTATTGAAAAACATTGGCATACCTAATGATTCATCCTTAGGATGATAGAAGTAAGCATCCACGATAGATGCAATTTCTACCCCATACTTTTTCATTCTTGCAGTGTATTCAATGTCATCCCCCCAAATAAAATACTCTTTTAAAGGGAAGCCAACCTTTTCAACCACTTTCGATGGAAGCAGAATGCCGTTAAATGGAATAACTATACCGTCTATTTTTTCTTTGATTTCTAATGCTTTCAGATCAGCTAATGTATCTAATCTTTTCAAAGTTGAAGGTAACCGCATTGGAAAACAAAATTTATTGGGTTGTTTAATATCAAGCACTAATGGACCTAAATAATTATTTTCTGTCGCAAATGGGAATAACCTAGCTAAACAATCATTCGCAGGCACACCATCATCATCCATTAACCAAATATAATCAAAACCTTGTTCAAACGCATACTTGATTCCTTCATGGAATCCACCTGCACCGCCCATATTTTCGGGCAACGTGATCAAAGTAAAAGCATCATTGTTTGTCCAGCCATGCTCATCTAAAAAATCGGCTGTACCATCAGTACTGGCATTATCAATCACCACAATATGAGATAAAGAGTGGGTTTGAGCTTTCAGTGCATTTAAGCAATTTAATAATAATGCCTTGCGGTTAAACGTCACAACCACTGCACAAATTGATTTTTCAATATGCATAATTGACTCAAATTTATTTAAACAAAAGCCATACACGAAATCGTATATGGCTTTATTTCTAGACTCGCTATACTTTAGTCCATATTTACATAAAAAGGTTTAAGTGCGGTCTGTTTTTCTAATGATTCTTTTACAACATCAGCTGTTTCTAAGGCCTCTTTAATCGTCACGTCCATATCTAAATAACGATAAGTACCTAAACGACCGACGAAAGTCACTTGTGTCTCTTTATTTGCCTTTTCTACATATTGTTGTAAAAGAGCTTTATCTTTCACTAAACGAATCGGGTAATACGGAATATCATTTTCACCACATAGACGGCTAAATTCACGATAACAAATTGTTTTCTCGCGTTGTTCCCATGGTGCAAAGTGTTTATGTTCTGAAATACGTGTATATGGTACTTCTTCATCACCATAGTTAATTACCGCATTACCTTGGAAATCACCCTCATCACGGAATGCCTCAAAATCTAAGGTACGATAACCTAAGCGACCTAATTCAAATCCGAAGTACGCATCTAACGGACCTGACCAGAAAATGTGATCAAATTCTGCTTTCATTGATTCAGCAAATGGCGTATTTAAACGTACTTCAATATTTTCATGATCTAAAATCGCTTCGACAATTTGCGTATAACCTTCTTTCGGCATACCTTGGAATTTATGTGCAAAGTAGTTATCGTCATAGTTAAAGCGCACAGGTAAACGTTTTAAAATGCTTGCCGGTAACTCTTTTGGCTCAACACCCCATTGTTTTTTGGTGTAACCATAGAAGAAAGCTTTATACAAATCCTTACCAACAAAACGCATCGCTTGCTCTTCAAAAGTTTGCGGATCAGTAATAGACAAATCTGCTTGCGCCTCAATTAAAGCTTTTGCCTCTTTCGGTGAGCACGTTTTGCCAAAGAATTGGTTAATCGTATGTAAGTTAATTGGGAGAGAATAAACCGCACCTTGGCTAATCGTTTTTACGCGATTAACAAATGGCATAAACTCACCAAAGTTATTCACATAATTCCATACTCGCTCATTATCAGTATGGAAAATATGTGGACCATAAACATGCACCATTACATTTGTTTCAGCATCACGTTCAGAGTGACAGTTACCTGCTACATGGCTACGAGAATCGATAACAACCGTTTTATAACCTTTCTCTGCTAATTCGCGAGCGATAACGGCATTGGAGAAACCTGCGCCGACTAATAAGAATTTTTTCATTGCAATAATCCTATTACTATAATTTAGCCTTCAAATATTCTTTTAACTTTCCTAATCTTCTTTTCATAAAGAAAGGTAACTTTAACCAACATTTTCGTGCAATCCTCCAAGCTAACCCCTTACGCTCAGGAATATTTAAGATAATTGGCTGTTGATTATGCTCATTAGATTTAAAAGAAAACATTACATTTTCATACCAGAAGGTTTTTCTTAAATAATAAAAATAATACTCACCAAATTTGGCATTTCTGTTATTCCAAGGCTTAGTCTCAAATCCTGCATAATGAATCAGTTTGGGTGCTTTTTCCGCTTGTTGTAGTTCTTGAATCTGTTTTTGTGATAGACCATCATAAATTTCGTGCCCACAATTTACCACATTCCAACTTGGGTCTAAGTAAGTCACTTTACCTAAAAAATATTTATTTAAAATATCTTGATCTAAGAACCAATAGCGTTTATCTAGCAATGCTTTAATCATTACATCTGACAAATCCATTTTTCGCATTTTATCTAGATTAAACAGAATAACACCAGCTTGGAAATATCTATCCCAATCTCGCAGGCCTACATAATTTTGGAGATAATCTTTAGATTTTAATCCACCAGTAAAATCAATTGAGCGAACCCCCATTTGACAAAAATGGTGCATAATGTAATCAAACACAGCGCCAATAGCATTATCTCCAAGATCTGTATCAAACAGTTTAGTAACATCATCTAAAACTATAGTGTCACAATCGATATACAATACTTTCTCTCTGTCAGTTATCAGTTTATCTAAAATTAATCGATAAAATGTTGCTTTTGAGAAGTGCATATGAGTAGACTGATTACTAAATTCAGAACTCAATTCTAAGAATTGAATACTTGAATTTTGACTCATTAACTTTCTTAAAAAATCTTTGCTAGAATCAGAAATACCTCCATCTAAGATTATCAGATCTAAGAAACGCTCTTTGGAGAAATTATCAATAATTGATGCAATTAATGCACCTAGATGAGGAGCATAATTATTATCAGAGGCAATAACTACACTAACAATATCTTTAGATGTTTCTGGTCTTTCTGCAACCCAATGTTTAGACTTTGTATCCAATACAAATACTCGACGTAAGAAATTAACTTTTAAACCGTTATTTTCTGTAAAAAGTTTAGCAAGCCAAACATTAAATAAACGTTCGGACAAATAGCCAAAAACTCGTCTTTCTTGAACATCGTAAGAAGAAATATCTACCCGTTTTTCAACTTCCCCTAACACATCAAATAGCCATTGGGAATATTGTTCAAATAGTTCTCTTTTTAAGACAAACATATTTGTAAAATACCCAACAGAAGAATTCATAGTTTCATCAAAATAAGGTAAATATTCTGGATATAATTGTTTAATTACATGACGAGTCGTATCTAAATCTCTCTCGTGATGATAAACAGAATTCACATAATTATGTTTAATATTCTTCCATCCGGCCTGTTTTACATCCCATTCTAAAGGAAGAACCAAATCATAACCTAAAACTTGTTCTTCTATATCTTCCTCAGCAATACCATATTTTTTAAAGAAGTCTAAATTAAATTCGGGTTCTTCTATAATTCCCCACATATTAAGCTCTCGACTTTCATGATTATTAAAATCAAAGAAACGTCTATAATGCATAATCCCAATATAATCAGAATCAGTATCATTTTTCCATGCCCAATACTGTGCTGTAAGTTCACAATATGTAGAATTTTTCTCAGAAATATTATTCCCTATATTATCTCTGTATTCTATGCCAGGGATATCAGAATCATTACCAACCTGAATAGGTTTTATATAATTATTCTTAATCAAATGTGACTTCTTATGATAGACCGTATATAACGAAATTTTTTCTTTCATGGTAACCTCAAGAGGATAATTAGAACATTCTATTAATAATCAACTTCATTTTCTTATAAAGATAGATATCTATACATCTAGCATATAAGAAAGCTAAACTTATAGATATAAAACCGGCAATAAGCATAGATAAAAAAACATTATCATGTTTAGCTAAACCTGAAACAATAACTAAATCATGCAACAAATACAAAGGAAAACTAATAAACCCAAGAAATAAAAAGAAATTATTAGATAATAACTTTCTTAGCCAAAATTCTTCATTTGTAAAATCGATAAAAAGCAAAGGAATAAAAAACAGCATATATACTATATCTACTCTACTATGATTCGCAGAATAAACCCCAATAAGACATAAAATAAATGAAAAGAAGATAAATAAATTAGAATTATATTCTTTTAAAAAATCAAGAATTCTTTGTTTTTTGGTAAGATCAAAACAAATTGATCCCAATAACATAGATAACGCTGCAATTTGAATAGATTGAGTAAAACCCATCGGAAACTTAACATAAATAAGTGGTAACCAAAAAGTAACAATAATACACTTTATAGTTAGTCTTAGTCTATTAAATACTAAGGGAATAAGTAATGAAACCCAAAATTCAATACTAATACTCCAAGATGGAGCATTTATTACATAAAAATCATTCCAATAAACCCCATTCAAAAATAGTATATTTTTTAATATAGTTTTTATTGAAAAAACTTCTTCATTTGGAACATATGCACCAACAGTAGAATTATACTTAAATATTAGAACTATTATTAATGTAGTAATTATATGAAGCGGTAATAAACGAGCTAATCTAATCAATGCATATTTCAAGAAATTTGTATCATTATTATGAGAGTAAGACAAGACAAAACCTGACATCATAAAAAAGTAAACAACACTTAAATAAGCACCAATAAATGCTCGATCATCTGTCCACCCAATAAATGAACCAACTAAATGACTCATCATAACAGTAATGGCAAGTAAACCTCTCAAACCATCTAACCCATTTAATCTAATCATATAAATCCTTTGCTAAATTTTTTAGCATTTCATAAGCAACTTAAACTACACATAAAACTTTATAGTTTATCCAGTATATAAAGGAATGATATCACCTGCCTTTCCCGCAGCTCGCACCACACCTTTATCAATCCAAATAACAT
The DNA here is from genome assembly GCF_905207935.1 of uncultured Haemophilus sp. GTDB lineage: Bacteria > Pseudomonadota > Gammaproteobacteria > Enterobacterales > Pasteurellaceae > Haemophilus_D. Next base: position 7,969 of record NZ_CAJLNI010000037.1, on the reverse strand, counting down.
TCTGGCAAAGCTCTCTTACCTGCTCAATAGAATGGGATACAAATAAAAGTGTCGTTCCATCAGTTAGCATTTTTTCCATACGTTGCTTACATTTTTCTTGAAATGCCGCATCGCCCACAGCCAATACCTCATCTACAATCAAGATTTCTGGTTTCACAATCGTTGCAACAGCAAATCCAAGTCTTGCAGCCATACCAGATGAAAAGTTTTTAAGCGGCACATCCACAAAATCTTGCAATTCAGCAAACTCAATAATTTCATCAAAATGCTGCTCCATAAAAGCTTTCTTATGTCCTAGCAATGCACCATTTAAGAAGATATTTTCTCTTGCAGTGAGCTCACCATCAAAACCAGCCCCTAACTCAATCAATGGTGCAATATTACCATGCACTTCTACTGTACCTTTATAGGGTTTTAGAATGCCGCAGATCAATTTTAAAAGTGTCGACTTACCAGAGCCATTGGTACCAATTAAACCCCAAGACTCACCTTTCTTTACTTCAAGATTAACGTCTTTTAATGCTAAAAACTCTTGGAACATCAGTTCCCCCTTTAGCATTTTGATTACATATTCTTTTAAGCCATTATAGTTTTCAGTCGCTTTATTAAAGCGCACTGTAGCATTTGTGACTTTAATTACTGTTTCTTTATTCATTAGATATATAAAATAAATTCGTCTTGTTTCTTATTGAAGTACCAAGCACCTAAAATTAAAATAATAAACGCTGTACTAAAACCGATTAAAATAGATTCTGTTTGAGGAAATTTAGCGTAAAGCACAATATCTCTAAATTGCTCAATATAGCCATACATTGGATTTGCATTTTTGTATAACTCTTGGTATTCCTCCGGAATGATCGATACGGGATAGAATAATGGGGTAAGATACATCCACATTGAAATAAAAACGCCCCATAAATACTGAATATCACGGAAAAAGACTGTAATTGCAGAAAGCCACAAACCAAGCCCCAAACTAAAAATAAATACTTCTAGAATAATAACAGGAAAAAATAAGAGATTCCAAGAAAACTCCGCATCTGTAAAAATCATTACTAACAGTAATGCACCAAGAGAAAAGAGTAAGTTAACTAGAGAGCTTCCTACCTTAGAAACTGTAAAAATATACTTTGGTACATATGTCTTCTTTATTAATGCTGAATTTCCAGTAATTGAAGAAACGGACATATTAGTTGCTTCGGTCATAAAGCCAAAAAGAAATTGCCCAGAGATCATATAAAGCGGAAAATTAGGAATATCAAAGCGGAAAAGATTAGAGAAAATAACAACAAGAACCATCATTAACATTAAGGGGTTCAAAATACTCCACAGATACCCTAAATAACTACGGCGATACTTAAGTTTTACGTCTCTTATAATTAACTGTTTTAAAAGTTCATTAAAAGCAAAAAATCGACGAAACTTTCCTACAAATTTACTTAGCATAATCTAGTCCTATCTATAATCAGATTTCGATTATACACGAATTCAACGTAATATCACATACAAAAAGTGCGGTCAAAAACGACCGCACTTTCCTTGTTTAATAACTAAAATTACCTATGCATAATACATCTCAAACTCAACCGGATGTGGTGTCATATTTAAACGTTCTACGTCTTTACGTTTAACGCTAATAAATGCTTCGATAAAGTCTTTAGCAAATACACCGCCTTGAGTTAAGAATTCATAGTCTTTTTCTAATGAATTCAACGCTTCTTCTAGTGAGCTTGCTACCGCTGGAATATCTTTTAATTCTTCTGGTGGAAGATCGTAAAGATTTTTATCCATTGCATCGCCTGGGTGGATTTTGTTTACTACGCCATCAAGGCCTGCCATCAATAGCGCAGCGAATGCAAGATATGGGTTTGCCAATGGATCTGGGAAACGCGCTTCAATACGGATTGCTTTCGGGCTGGTTACTGCTGGGATACGGATTGACGCAGAACGGTTACTTGCAGAATAAGCCAACAATACTGGCGCTTCAAAACCAGGCACTAAACGTTTGTATGAGTTAGTGCTTGGGTTAGTGAATGCATTTAATGCTTTGGCATGCTTAATGATACCGCCGATGTAATAAAGTGCGGTTTCAGAAAGGCCTGCATATTTATCACCTTGGAAAATGTTTTTACCATCTTTGCTTAATGACATATTACAGTGCATACCTGAACCATTATCACCTGTGATTGGTTTTGGCATAAAGCAAGCGGTTTTGCCGTGTTCTAATGCAACGTTTTGCACCACATATTTATAGATTTGTGTTTCATCAGCTTTCAAGGTTAAGCTATTGAATTTCGTTGCAATTTCGTTTTGGCCCGCGGTTGCCACTTCATGGTGGTGAGCTTCGATGACTAAGCCCATTTCTTCTAAAATTAAACACATTTCAGAACGAATATCGTGTGCCGTATCAATTGGTGCCACCGCACAGTAACCGCCTTTTTTCAATGGACGATAAGCATTGTTACCACCTTCATATTTTTTGTTGGTGTTCCAAGCGGCTTCAATATCATCAATGGCGAAAGAAGCGCGGTTCATTGATACATCAAAACGCACATCATCAAATAAGAAGAACTCTGGCTCAGGACCAAAGAATGCTTGATCCGCAATACCGGTTGAACGCATATAGTTTTCTGCACGAATAGCAATTGAACGCGGATCACGATCATAGCTTTGCATGGTTGTTGGCTCATAAACGCTACAACGAATTGAAAGTGTTGGGATCTGCGCAAATGGATCGACTACTGCAGTTTCAGCAATTGGCATTAAAAGCATATCGGCTTTGTTAATGGTTTTCCAACCTTCAACAGAAGAGCCATCGAACATTTTGCCATCTTCAAACATATCTTCATCAACAAGGCTAACCGGGATGGAAACACCGTGTTCTTTACCTTTAATGTCGGTGAAACGAAGTAGTGCGAACTTAATATCGTTCTCTTCGATCAGTTTGAATACGTTGGCAATTGCATTTGCATTTGGCATAAGGAGTCCTCTATTTTGCTATGTATATAATCTTTATAAAAATTAAAAGAGCATTATAACGCAATCGCTTGCTTTTTTCATGGGATTTATTTTAAACACCGGCATAGCAGAGTAACGAAATATCGTGTATAATTTTTGCCCTTTCGAGATTCTCGTAGGGTGAGTTTACTCACTAATTTAAACTACTTGGACTATTCGGTGGCATAAAAATTCCACCCTACCAAACTTAAACTTTAAGAACGTAATAAATGAAAAACGACATTGATATTAATAAATTGCGCAATATCGCAATTATCGCTCACGTTGACCATGGTAAAACCACCCTCGTTGACAAACTCCTTCAACAATCCGGTACATTTGAATCAACTCGTGGTGATGTTGATGAACGCGTAATGGACTCAAACGATCTTGAAAAAGAACGTGGTATTACCATTCTTGCAAAAAATACCGCAATTAACTGGAATGGTTATCGCATTAACATCGTAGATACCCCAGGACACGCCGACTTCGGTGGTGAAGTGGAACGTGTACTTTCTATGGTAGACTCTGTACTTTTAGTGGTTGATGCTTTTGATGGCCCAATGCCACAAACACGTTTCGTGACCCAAAAAGCCTTTGCTCACGGTTTAAAACCAATTGTGGTTATCAACAAAGTTGACCGTCCAGGCGCACGTCCTGATTGGGTTGTGGATCAAGTATTCGATTTATTCGTTAACCTTGGTGCAACCGATGAGCAATTAGACTTCCCAATTATCTATGCTTCAGCATTAAATGGTGTTGCGGGTCTCGAACACGAAGAATTAGCGGAAGATATGACGCCGTTATTTGAAGCGATCGTTCAACACGTTGAACCGCCAAAAGTAGAACTTGATGCACCATTCCAAATGCAAATCTCACAATTAGACTATAACAGCTATGTGGGTGTTATCGGTATCGGTCGTATCAAACGTGGTGCAATCAAACCAAATCAACCTGTAACGATTATTGATGGTGAAGGCAAAACTCGCCAAGGTCGTGTAGGTCAAGTATTAGGTCACCTTGGTTTACAACGTTATGAAGAAGATATCGCTTATGCAGGTGACATCATTGCAATTACCGGTTTAGGTGAATTAAATATTTCTGACACCCTTTGTGATATTAATGCGGTTGAAGCCTTACCTTCATTAACCGTTGATGAACCAACCGTAACCATGTTCTTCTGTGTAAACACCTCTCCGTTTGCGGGTCAAGAAGGTAAATATGTGACTTCTCGTCAAATTCTTGAACGTTTAAACAAAGAGTTAGTTCACAACGTGGCATTACGCGTAGAAGAAACACCAAACCCAGATGAATTCCGTGTTTCTGGTCGTGGCGAATTACACCTTTCTGTATTAATTGAAAATATGCGTCGTGAAGGTTATGAACTTGCGGTTTCTCGTCCTAAAGTAATCTACCGTGAAATCAACGGCAAAAAACAAGAGCCTTACGAGCAAGTTACCATCGATGTAGAAGAACAACACCAAGGTTCTGTCATGGAAGCATTAGGTATCCGTAAAGGTGAAGTTCGTGACATGATGCCAGATGGCAAAGGTCGTGTACGTTTAGAATACATCATTCCAAGCCGTGGCTTAATCGGTTTCCGTGGTGAATTCATGACGATGACATCCGGTACAGGTTTACTTTACTCCAGTTTCGATCACTACGATGACATCAAACCAGGTGAAATCGGTCAACGTAAAAACGGTGTATTAATTTCTAACGCAACGGGTAAAGCACTAGCTTATGCGCTATTTGGTTTACAAGAGCGTGGTAAATTAATGATTGAAGCTAACGTAGAAGTTTACGAAGGCCAAATCATCGGTATTCACAGCCGTACAAATGACTTAACCGTAAACTGTTTACAAGGTAAAAAACTCACCAATATGCGTGCATCGGGTAAAGATGATGCCATCGTATTAACTACACCGGTAAAATTTACACTTGAACAAGCTATCGAGTTTATCGATGATGACGAGTTAGTGGAAGTAACACCTGAATCGATCCGTATCCGTAAAAAACTCTTAACGGAAAACGATCGTAAACGTGCAAACCGTACGACAACTAGTACGAGTACTCACTAATTAAAAACGTGCGGAAATTTGACCGCACTTTTAAACAAACAAAAGGCGAACATCATGCTCGCCTTTTTTATTTCATGAGTAAAACTAGCCTAATCTAACTTTCTCACCACCGAATTCATCGAGTAAGTTTTCTGTCAGTTTAGATAAAATACCCGTCATTAATACAAAATCAGCATCAAAGCGTTGCGCATAATCTTCTTTTAAAATATCCGCATTTTTCTCACGCACTGCATCGGCAAATTTTAAGCGTTTGAGCGTACCATCTTCATTAAATACAAAAGTCAGCGCTTCCCACTCCAATGCAAGCTTGCTCACCACTTTTTTACCATCTTGTAGAAGCGCTAGAATCTCCTCATTTTCTAAAGGCTGTTTTTTACAACGGATCACACTGTCTTCTTGGCTTCCACGAAGTTCAGCTTCTTCTAACGCCACCAACCAATGCGGGATTTTTTCCTGCACAATCCAATCCGTTAAAATGGTCGAAGGTTCATTCGCAAAAGCCAATGGTACAACCGGTAACGAACCGAGGGATTTACGCAATAATGCTAAGGCATCTTCTGCACGTTTACTGGATGCAGCATCGACATGAACAAGGTTATTCTCCGTATCAATCCACACAGAAGTTTGCTGGTTTTTAGTGAATGCACGCGGCAATAAATTCATCACCACATCATCTTTTAACGTTTGTTTTTCCGTTTTCTTCAATTTACGGTTTTCTTTTTGCTCAAGGCTTTCAATGCGTTCATCTAATTCACGTTTCACCACATTTGCCGGCAACATTTTCTCTTCTTTTTTCGCAACCAATAAAATGTGTTTCCCCACTGAAAAATGCAATAGCTCACTACCTTTCAAGGGACTCGCCCAACCGAATTTACTTTGATCTTGTGAGCCACAAGGATGAAATTCACAATCTGACAACTGGCGTTGCAATTCATTAAGATCCCAATCTAAGGGCTTAGTCAGCCTATATGACATTAAATTTTTAAACCACATCGTAACACTTCCTTCATAATAGGGTAAAATACGCGACATTGTAGCCCATAAACTCACGGGAAAAAATGATGCAACAGAAATTAATTGCCTTCATCGGCGGTGGCAATATGGCACAAGCCATTGTGTTAGGCCTATTAAAACAAGGTTATCCAGCCGATAAAATTATTGTGAATGATCCGAACGAAGAGAAACGACACTTTTTTGCTCAATATGGCGTCGCGGTTTCTACGGATAACGAGCAATCCATCACACAATCTCAAGTAGTCTTATTTGCCGTTAAACCGCAAGTCCTCGCTGATGTTTGCAAGCCATTAAGTGCGGTTGATTTTTCTGATAAATTAATCATTTCTATTGCTGCGGGTATTTCGACTGCTCGATTAGCCGAACTCATCCCAACAGCAAAATCCATTGTTCGCGTCATGCCAAACACGCCTGCATTAGTAGGTGAAGGTATGGCTGGCTTATTTGCTGACAAAAACACACCTGAAATTGACCGCACTTTTGCGGAAGATTTACTTTCAGCTGTAGGAAAAACCACTTGGGTGACGAATGAAGATCAAATGCATGCTGTCACCGCTGCATCTGGCAGTAGCCCAGCTTACTTCTTCCAATTTTTAGAAGCCATGCAACAAGGCCTAATGGAAATGGGCTTAGATGAAAACCAATCTCGTGAGTTGGTACAACAAGCCATGTTAGGCTCTGCGAAATTGGTGATTGAAAATCCACAGACGGCTCTTTCCACTTTACGAGAAAATGTCACCTCAAAAGGCGGTACCACCGCAGCCGCGTTGAATGTGTTCAATCAACACCAATTTAACGACATCATTAAACAAGCGATGCAGGCCTGTGTGGCACGCTCACAAGAAATGGAAAAATTATTCTAATGCAAGTTCGTCCTTTTACTTGGCTCGCCTTGAGCTTTTTTGGCTACTACTGCGCCTACGGCGTGTTTCTTCCGCTTTTCCCTGCATGGTTGAAAACGCAATCTTATAGCGAAGAAAGCATCGGCTTATTGCTCGCCTGTGCCTACATTTTCCGTTTCAGCGGCGGTATTTTATTTTCAGGCTTAATAAAACGCGTTTCCCTCTTAGTAAATGGCTTACGTTATTTAGGCGTGGCCAGTGCCATTACAATGGCCTTAATTGGACTGATGTCGCACAATTTCTGGCTCTTGTTTATTGGACTTGCGTTGTATTCCATGGTGAATGCGGCCGGTATGCCGATTGGTGATAGCCTCGCCAGTACATGGCAACAACAAATTCATTTAGATTATGGCAAAGCGCGCTTAATTGGTTCCTTTGCGTTTGTTGTTGGTGTGATGGTATTCGGGTATTTTGTTGGACTCGTGGGTGAGCAATATATTACTTGGATGATCACAGGCATACTCGTTTTTTACTGTATTGTGCAATTACTTCATCCGAACCCAATGCCGCAGGATGAACCCCAAAGTGCGGTCGAAAATTCCGTTGGATTTTTAGACTTACTGAAAAATAAAACGACCCTTCGTTTGTTTATTGCGATTTCACTCATTCAAGGATCGCACGCAGCTTATTACTCATATAGCACTATTTTTTGGACAAATCACGGACACTCTGTTTCCGATGCAGGTTTATTTTGGGGAATCAGTGTATTAGCTGAAATCGTGGTCTTTTTCTTCTCCACCCGATTATTCAAAAACTGGACCATTACAGCCCTTTTCTATCTCACCGGTGTTGCAGCTATCGTGCGTTGGCTCGCTTTCGGTTATGCTGATACCTTTGTTGAAATCATTCTATTGCAATGTTTTCACAGCCTCACTTATGTGGCGGGACATTACGCGACCGTGCGTTATATCACCACTCAACCACAAACCCATATTGCGAAATTACAAGGCTTATACAATGCCTTGGCGGGATGTG
>NZ_CAJLNI010000036.1 GCF_905207935.1 uncultured Haemophilus sp. | reverse complement strand
CGTCTTCTGTTTTAATCCAAAAGAAAAAGAACCAATATTTTACCGCAATTAAAATGGCAATGATCGTTCGACCCACAACACTTGGGGTAAAATAAAAGCCAATTAAAAGCATTGTGGTTGAAAACGTTAGAATAGAAATTTTTGCTTTTTTCGTCAATGCACGACGTTCATTAAAGGATTTTAGGTGCTTTTGATAAAGCTTCGTCCCTAAAAACCATTGTTCTAAACGAGAAGAACCTTTCGCAAAAGAATAAAGTGTAAGCAGTAAAAAAGGTGTAGTCGGAAGAATAGGTAAAAAAATACCAATAACACCTAATATTAAAGAAATGCATCCAAGAACAACATACATGGCCTTGGTTAAAGAAGTTTTTGGGAAAAACTTAAGTGAAATAACACCTATAACGATCGCAAGAGCAATGATGCCAGAAAAAATGATAATAGAAAAAAAGGAAGCGCCGTCCATCATAAACCCTAAATAAAAGTGATACGCAATTATCACTGATTTTTTAGATTTTTCAACCTTGATATTATAGAATTTGCCGCAATTTATTAAAGAAACTATTAGCAAAAGGAATATTTATGTCTAATCCATTACTTCATATTGAAGGCTTACCTCCGTTTTCTCAAATCAAACCAGAACATATTCAACCGGCAATCCAAGAACTTATCGAAGAAAACCGTCAAGCCATTGAACAAGTTTTAAAACAACCGCACTTTACTTGGGAAAATTTTATTGAACCGCTTTCTGAAGCAGGCGAGCACTTAAGTCGTGCTTGGTCACCGATTTCCCATTTAAATTCAGTGAAAAACAGCCCTGAATTACGTGATGCGTACCAAGCTTGCTTACCACTACTCTCTGAATACAGTACTTGGGTAGGCCAACACGAAGGGTTATACAATGCCTATTTAGCCTTAAAAAATAGCCCTGAGTTTGCAACTTATTCCGTTGCACAAAAGAAAGCTATTGAAAATGCACTACGTGATTTTGAGCTTTCAGGTATCGGTTTATCCGAAGAAAAACAAAAACGTTATGGTGAGATTGTTGCTCGCTTATCTGAATTAAGCGCACAATTTAGCAATAATGTACTCGATGCCACCATGGGCTGGGAAAAAGTCATTGAAGATGAAAGTGAATTAGCGGGTCTTCCTGAGTCTGCATTACTTGCGGCAAAACAATCTGCCGAAAGTAAAGGCTTAAAAGGCTATCGTTTTACGTTAGAAATTCCAAGTTATTTGCCAATCATGACCTATTGCGAAAATGCAGCACTACGCGAAGAAATGTATCGTGCTTATGCAACTCGCGCTTCTGATCAAGGTCCAAACGCAGGTAAATGGGATAACACAGCGATCATTGAAGAAATCATGACGTTACGCGTGGAACTAGCGAAATTGCTAGGTTTCAATACCTATACTGAACGCTCACTTGCGACCAAAATGGCAGAAAATCCACAACAAGTGTTAGATTTCTTAAATAATCTTGCGGATCGTTCAAAAGCACAAGGAGAGAAAGAATTAGCGGAACTCAAAGCTTATTGTGAAAAAGAATTTGGTATAACGGAACTTGCCCCTTGGGATATCAGTTTCTACTCTGAAAAACAAAAACAACATTTATATGCGATCAATGATGAAGAACTTCGTCCTTATTTCCCTGAAGATCGCGTTATTTCGGGCTTATTTGAATTAATTAAACGTATTTTTAATATTCGTGCAGTTGAACGTTTTGGCGTAGATACTTGGCATAAAGATGTGCGTTTCTTTGATTTAATTGATGAAACGGGAGAAGTACGCGGCAGTTTCTATCTCGATCTTTATGCACGCGAAAATAAACGTGGTGGTGCCTGGATGGATGATTGCATCGGTAGAAAACGTAATGCTGACGGTTCAATTCAAAAACCTGTTGCCTATTTAACCTGTAACTTCAACGCGCCTATTGGTGATAAACCTGCACTATTCACCCATGATGAAGTCACGACTCTCTTCCATGAGTTTGGTCACGGCATTCACCATATGCTCACCAAAGTTGATGTGCCTGATGTCGCGGGTATCAATGGTGTACCTTGGGATGCGGTAGAGCTTCCAAGTCAATTTATGGAAAACTGGTGTTGGGAAAAAGAAGCGCTTGATTTTATTTCGGGTCACTTTGAAACGCACGAACCATTGCCAGAAGAAAAATTAAATCAACTTCTCAAAGCGAAAAACTATCAAGCGGCAATGTTTGTGTTACGTCAGCTTGAATTTGGCTTGTTTGATTTTACCCTTCATCATACTTTTGAAGAGGGTAAAGCTAACCAAGTACTTGATACCTTAAAAGCAGTGAAAAATAAAGTTGCCGTGATTAAAGGTGTTGAATGGGCAAGAACACCACATAGCTTTAGCCATATCTTTGCAGGCGGTTACGCGGCCGGTTATTACAGCTATTTATGGGCTGAAGTGCTATCTGCAGATGCTTTCTCTCGCTTTGAAGAAGAAGGGATTTTCAATCCAGTTACCGGTAAATCTTTCTTGGATGAAATTCTCACTCGCGGTGGCTCTGAAGAACCAATGGTATTATTCAAACGCTTCCGTGGACGTGAACCTCAATTAGACGCATTGCTTCGTCATAAAGGCATTGCGAACTAATAACTAAAAAAAGAGCGGTCAAATTTTTGACCGTTTTTTATTTTTCTAATATGCAGAAAATAAAAAAGCCCTCGGTAATCCGAAGGCTTTTATTTTTACTATCGTAATAAAAATTAGCGACGTAAACCTAAACGAGCGATAGTGCTTTGGTATAAAGCAAGATCAGTACGTTTTAAGTAGTCTAAAAGTTTACGACGACGAGAAACCATACGTAATAAACCACGACGACCATGGTGGTCTTTTTTGTGCTCAGCGAAGTGAGCTTGTAAGTGGTTGATTTGTGCAGTTAATAATGCGATTTGAACTTCAGAAGAACCAGTATCTTTCGCATCGCGACCAAATTCAGCAACGATTGCTGCTTTTTTTTCAGTACTTAGAGACATTTTTTACTCCTAAAAGGTAGTGTTATTAATACATCATTCGCCGATCTCTAACTCAGCGATGACAAGGAGCCTGAATTTTAACGATTGAGCAGGATAAAGGCAAGCTTTATTCTACTCATTCCTTAATAAATTAATCTTTCAGCGCTTTAATTTTTTCAATTACGTTTGTGGTTGAACAACCATTTTCGAAATTCAATACACGAACATCGCCACCATTCGCCCACACTTCTTTACTGCCTGCAATCTCTTCAGGTTTGTAATCGCCGCCTTTCACCAATAAATCCGGTAAAATCTCACCAATTAAACGTTGTGGTGTATCTTCATCAAAAGAGACCACCCAATCCACTGAAGCTAAACCTGCCAATACTGCCATACGTGCATTCAGATTGTTAATTGGACGACTTTCACCTTTTAAGCGTTTGACTGAATCATCCGTATTCACGGCAACAATTAAACGATCGCCAAGTTTGCGAGCATTTTCTAAATAAGACACATGGCCAGGGTGAAGAATGTCAAAACAACCATTTGTCATCACAATTTTCTCACCACGTGCTTTAGCATGATCTACGGCAATTTTTAATTGGCTTTCTGACATAATACCGAAGCCGGTTTCTGAACGTCCATGGATCGCATTCTCTAATTCCACAGTAGAAACCGTTGATGTACCTAATTTGCCCACCACAATACCTGCCGCCACATTAGCTAAATAGCAAGATTCTTCAAAAGAACGACCATCTGCAAGTGCAGTAGCTAAGACACTGATTACCGTATCACCCGCACCTGTTACATCGAATACTTCTTTGGCAACGGTTGGTAAATGGAACGGTTCTTGATTTGGACGAAGTAATGTCATGCCTTTTTCAGAGCGAGTCACTAAAAGTGCGGTCAATTCAATGTCTGAAATTAATTTTAAGCCTTTTTCAATGATCTCTTCTTCAGAAGCACATTTACCCACTACGGCTTCAAACTCAGACATATTTGGCGTCAGTAAAGTCGCACCACGATAACGCTCAAAATCTGTGCCTTTTGGATCGATCAAGACTGGTACGTTTGCTTTGCGTGCAATTTGAATCATTTTTTGCACATCTTTTAACGTGCCTTTACCATAATCAGAAAGCACTAACGCACCAAAGTTTTTCACTTCTGCTTCTAATTTCGCAAGCAACTCATGACATTCCACATTTTGGAAATCTTCTTCAAAATCCAAACGAAGTAATTGTTGGTGACGAGACAAAATGCGTAATTTCGTAATAGTTGGGTGAGTATCCAATGCCACAAAATTACAATCAATTTTTTGATGTTGTAATAAATTGGTTAAGGCTGCACCTGTTTCATCTTGACCAATTAAACCTAAAATTTGAACAGGTACATTAAGAGAAGCAATATTCATTGCCACGTTTGCTGCACCACCTGCACGCTCTTCATTATCTTGTACACGAACCACAGGAACCGGTGCTTCCGGTGAAATACGATTAGTTGCACCAAACCAGTAACGGTCAAGCATCACATCGCCTAACACTAATACTTTTGCTTGATTAAAATTGGCAGAATATTGAGCCATTTTGAAATCTCTCTGTTGGAATAATAAAAATTTGGCGCAATTTTACCACAACTCAAATTTGCGATAAACTACACGCCGAACTAACCAGAAAAGAATTATGAAAAACGAAAAACTCCCTCAATTTCAACCGCACTTTCTAGCCCCTAAATACTGGGGATTTTGGCTTGGTGTGGCGATTTGGCGAAGCCTTTTGTTACTTCCCTATCCAATTCTACGTCATATCGGCAATGGCTTAGGCTTGCTTTTCTCAAAATTAAAAGTGGGAAAACGTCGTGCGGCGATTGCCCGTCGAAATCTTGAGCTCTGCTTCCCTGAAATGCCCGATCAAGAACGTGAAGCTATTTTGCAAGAAAACTTACGTGCTATTGGGATGGCGATTATTGAAACCGGCATGGCATGGTTTTGGTCTGATGCTCGCATCAAAAAATGGTCAAAAATTGAAGGGTTAAATTATTTAAAAGAAAACGCCAAAGACGGCATCATATTTGTAGGCGTCCATTTTCTTACACTTGAATTAGGCGCGCGTATTGTGGGCTTACATCATCCTGGCGTAGGCGTTTATCGTCCCAATGACAATCCTGTATTGGATTGGTTACAAATCAAAGGTCGCTTACGTTCAAACAAAGACATGCTGAATCGAAAAGATCTGCGTGGTATGCTCAAAGCCTTACGTAAAGGTGAAACCATTTGGTATGCGCCCGATCACGATTACGGCAGAAAAAATGCGGTATTTGTGCCTTTCTTTGCAGTAAAAGAAGCCGCAACTACGACAGGCAGTTATTATCTGCTTAAATCTGCACCAAATTGTAAAGTTGTCCCTTTTGCTCCATTGCGTAATAAAGACGGCTCAGGCTATACGGTCAGTATTTCTCCACCAGTGGATTTTTCCGATCTTTCAGATGAAACAGCAATCGCTGCAAGAATGAATAAAGTTGTGGAAAAAGAAATCTTAAAAGGCGTGGAACAATACATGTGGTTACACCGCCGATTTAAAACGCGTCCAACTGAAGATGAGCCAAGTTTGTATTCATAAGTGCGGTTGATTTTTTATCTGTTTTTGAATACTAAAACGACATATCGAAAAATAAGGAAAATTTCCTTATTTTTTTCTTGATCTTTATATAATTAAATATATAATGAACTCGTTTTAAGGTTTTAGATAGTAAACTTGTGTTATGACAAACACACTACTGGCTAGTGCATTCCCCCCACTCCTTTTGCACTAGCCATTTTTTTTGAAATCTCTTACCATATCTCACCTTTTTCTTTTCTCTCAAAAATGATGAACAATCTAGAACTTGAACGTTTACTAAACGAAAAACTTAGCACAGACAGAATAAATGATTACGCCCCTAACGGTTTGCAAGTAGAAGGCAAATCAGAGATCAAAAAGATCATCACGGGTGTCACCGCAAGCCAAGCTTTGATTGATTATGCCGTTGCACAACAAGCTGATGCGGTGCTTGTCCACCACGGCTATTTTTGGAAAAGTGAAAATCCATGTATTCGCGGCATGAAAGGCAAACGCATCAAAACGTTGCTTGTGAATGATATCAATTTATACGGCTACCACTTGCCTCTGGATGTTCACCCAGAATTAGGCAACAATGCAAAACTTGCTCAGTTATTAGGGATTGGCGATCTTCAACCTTTAGAAAATGGCTCAACTAGCATTCCTGTTTGGGGAACGTTAAAAGAGCCCGTTACCGCTGAAGAGTTTGCGCAACGTATTGAACAAGTGCTTCAACGCAAACCGTTAATTTGCACCGAAAACGGACCGCACTTAATCCGTAAAATTGGCATTTGTACCGGTGGCGGACAAGGCTATATTGATTTAGCAGCAGCACAAGGTTGTGATGCCTTTATTACTGGTGAGGTTTCAGAGCAAACAATTCACTCTGCTCGTGAGCAAGGTATTCATTTCTTTGCGGCGGGTCATCATGCGACTGAACGCTACGGTATCAAAGCATTAGGTGAATGGCTAGCGGCTGAATATGGCTTGGATGTAGAATTTAAAGATATTGATAACCCGGCGTAACTGGTACAAAGTGTGATTGATTGCCGAAAGCATACAAAACAAGTATAATCTCGTCGATTTTTTTAACTCAAACATAGGAAAAAATATGGGTCTCTTAACTAGTAAACGTATTTTAGTAACAGGTCTTGCAAGCAACCGTTCTATCGCTTACGGGATTGCAAAAGCAATGAAAGAACAAGGCGCTGAACTTGCTTTCACTTATTTAAACGATAAATTACAACCACGCGTAGAAGAATTTGCAAAAGAATTTGGTTCTGACATCGTATTACCTTTAGACGTAGCGACCGATGAAAGCATCCAAAACTGCTTTGCTGAATTAAGCAAACGTTGGGAAAAATTTGATGGTTTCGTACATGCTATCGCATTCGCACCAGGCGACCAATTAGATGGTGATTACGTAAACGCAGCAACGCGTGAAGGCTACCGTATCGCTCACGACATCAGTGCATTCAGTTTCGTTGCGATGGCACAAGCGGCACGTCCTTACTTAAATCCAAATGCAGCGTTATTAACACTTTCTTACTTAGGTGCTGAGCGCGCAATTCCTAACTACAACGTCATGTGTTTAGCGAAAGCGTCTCTTGAAGCGGCAACGCGCGTGATGGCGGCTGATTTAGGTAAAGAAGGGATTCGTGTGAATGCGATCTCTGCGGGTCCAATCCGTACCTTAGCAGCATCAGGTATTAAAAACTTCAAGAAAATGCTTTCTGCATTTGAGAAAACCGCAGCGTTACGCCGCACTGTTACTATCGAAGATGTGGGTAACTCAGCAGCATTCTTATGCTCTGATTTAGCATCTGGTATTACCGGTGAAATCGTTCACGTAGATGCAGGTTTCAGCATCACTGCAATGGGCGAATTAGGCGAAGAATAATTTTTCGTACAATCTATTTTTAGGCAGGCTTTTCAGTCTGCCTTTTCTCTTTTTTTAAATATAACTATGTTCCAAGATAATCCATTACTCGCACAACTTAAGCAACAAATCCACGATAGCAAAGAACACGTTGAAGGCGTGGTAAAAAGTACTGATAAAGCTTATGGTTTTTTAGAGTGCGATAAAAAAAGCTACTTTATTGCCCCACCTGCAATGAAAAAAGTGATGCACGGTGACAAAATCAAAGCCACCATTGAAAAACAAGGCGATAAAGAGCAAGCTGAACCTGAAGAATTAATTGAGCCAATGCTCACTCGCTTTATTGCCAAAGTGCGGTTCAATAAAGACAAGAAATTGCAAGTTTTAGTTGATCATCCAAGTATCAATCAACCTATTGGCGCACAACAAGCTAAATCCGTCAAAGAAGAATTACAAGAAGGCGATTGGGTCGTAGCAAATTTAAAAACGCACCCATTACGTGATGATCGCTTTTTCTATGCTACCATCAATCAATTTATCTGCCGTGCTGATGATGAATTAGCTCCTTGGTGGGTGACATTGGCACGTCATGAGCAATCTCGTCATCCTGTACAAGGTGCAGAAAGCTATGAAATGTTAGATCAACAAACTCGCGAAGATCTGACCGCACTTCATTTTGTCACTATTGACTCTGAAAGCACGCAAGATATGGACGATGCACTTTACATCGAACCTATCGAGCAAAATGGTACACAAACTGGCTGGCGATTAGTCGTTGCCATTGCTGATCCTACGGCTTACATTGCATTAGATTCACAAATTGAAAAAGATGCGAAACAGCGTTGTTTCACTAATTATTTGCCAGGCTTTAACATTCCTATGTTGCCGCGTGAACTGTCTGATGAATTATGTTCATTAATGGCAAATGAAACTCGCCCTGCATTAGTGTGTTATATCGAAACAGATCTTGCCGGCAACATCACGGCTAAACCGCATTTTGTGTCTGCTTATGTGCAATCTAAAGCAAAATTAGTCTATAACAAGATCTCAGATTATTTAGAGCAAGTGCCTGATGCATGGCAGCCAGAAACACCAGAAATTGCACAGCAAATTGATTGGCTACATCAATTTACCAAAGCGCGTATTCAATGGCGAAAAACGCATTCTCTTTTATTTAAAGAGAAACCGGATTACTCCTTTATTCTCGCTGAAAATGGCAAAGTGAAAGAAATTAAAGCGGAATATCGTCGTATTGCAAATCAAATCGTGGAAGAATCCATGATTATTGCCAATATCTGTGCTGCACAATTCTTAGCTGAACAAGCTCAGACCGGTATTTTCAATACGCATACGGGCTTTGATAAAAAATTCTTAGAAAATGCCCATAATTTCTTAATGGCAAATTTAGCTAATGAAGAAAATCAAGCTGAGCTTGCTGAACGCTATTCAGTGGAAAATTTGGCGACCTTAAAAGGTTATTGCCAAATGCGTCATGATATTGAACCGATTGAAGGTGACTATTTAGAATTCCGTTTACGTCGTTATTTAACCTTTGCGGAATTTAAATCGGAACTTGCTCCACATTTTGGGCTTGGATTAGAAGGTTATGCAACTTGGACATCGCCTATCCGTAAATATTCCGATATGGTGAACCATCGTTTAATTAAAGCCGTGCTCACACAGCAAGCTTGTGAAAAACCACAAGATGAGGTGCTTGCTCGCTTACAAGAAGCGCGTCGTCAAAATCGCTTGGTTGAGCGTGATATTGCAGATTGGTTATATTGTCGCTATCTTGCCGATAAAGTCGCAGAAAATACTGAGTTTGATGCAGAAGTGCAAGATGTAATGCGTGGTGGTTTACGGGTTCAATTATTGGAAAATGGCGCATCCATGTTCGTACCTGCCTCCACATTGCATCCAAATAAAGACGAAATGCAACTGAATGCCGATGAATTAGCACTGTATATTCAAGGGGAACGTCGTTACAAAATCGGCGATTTAGTAAAAGTGAAACTTACCGAGGTTCGAGAAGAAACTCGTAGTATTATCGGTCAGCTAATCATTTAATGACCACTTCCCTTCTAACACTAGAAATACCGCTCGTTACACAATGGGCGGTATTTTTTTATAGTACCGAAGTTGGGACAATATTTTTTACGTTGATAGTATTATTTTGTGGATAGATTGAAGATGAGCAATATCGAGATGAGATATTGATATGATATCCCCGCCTTGAAGAGCGGGGATAAAATTAGCATTTAGGTTGAATTACATTTTAGGAATTTCAACACCAGATGAAAGCACGTCTTGAATATCTGATTTTAAGACATCTGCTTTTGGCCCATAAATCGCTTGGATACCAGAACCTTTCACGATAAAGCCCATTGCGCCCGCTTGTTTCCAGCTTGCTTCATCACCGACTAAATCTGGATTATGTACGGTAATACGTAAACGTGTCATACAAGCATCAACATCCGCGATATTATTACGTCCGCCAAGTAAGTTGATGATTTGAATAACTTGCGTGCTAGCATTCGCCACTTTTGGCTCATCGCTAGAAGCTTCATCTGAACCTTTCGCATCATAGTTACCATTACGGCCTGCTGTCGCGAGATTAAATTTCTTAATCATAAAGTTCGCGATAAAGAACATAGCCACTGCAAAGAGGATAGATACCCAAATAAAGTTGATCACATCCATACCAATGCCTGCTTTAATCGCCATTGGTGTACGCGTTAAGAACTCAATGTTACCGAATGAATGCACACGTAAGTCCACAATATCAGCCATGGCAAAAGCAGAACCTTGCACTAACGCATAAACAATATAAAGTGGTAATGCGACAAACATAAACATGTATTCGATTGGCTCTGTCACACCTGTTAAGAACACCGCAAGTGCTGATGAAAGGAAAATACCTTTATAGAGTTTTTTCTTGTCTTCATCTACGTTGATATACATGGCAAGCGTCAAGCCCATTAAGATACCGCTTGAACCAATCATTTGTCCAACTTTGAAGCGAGCGGGTGTCACAGTTGAAAGTAGCTCGTTATATTGGGTTAAGTTACCCGCATCTTTAAGGTTGATTAAGTCAGTCACCCAGGCAAGCCAAAGTGGATCTTGACCAAATACTTGTTTACCTTGTTGTGCACCCGTTAAGAATTCATAAGTACCCCCTAATGAAGTATAGTTCATTGGGATAGTCAACATGTGGTGTAAACCAAACGGAAGTAATAGACGCTCTAAGGTACCATAAATAAATGGCGCTAAAATTGGCGCTGAGTTTTGTGAGTTAGCAATCCATTGACCAAAATGATTAATTCCTGTTTGAACTAAAGGCCAGAATAGTGATAGGAAGATCGCCACTAATACAGAACGATAAATGACAACGAATGGAACAAAACGTTTACCATTAAAGAACGTTAATACTTCAGGTAATTTACGGAAATTGTAGTAACGATTGAAGGTTGTTGCCCCCACAAAACCAGCGATAATACCAACGAATACGCCCATATTTAACGCAGGTTGCCCAAGCACATTCACAAAGTAATTCGCCACAGGAATTTCACCGGCCAATACTGTACTTACATGTGCATTTGGATCCGCTAGCATTTCAAGCTTCACACCGAAAAAGTTACCGGTAATTAAGTTAATTAAAATGAAAGCCAAGCCTGCTGCAAATGCCCCACCTGCACGCTCATTTGCCCAGCTACCACCAATCGCTAAAGCAAATAATAAATGAAGATTACCGATAATCCCCCAACCAATTTGAGCGATAATGTTTCCGACACGCGCTAGCCATTCTGCGTCACTAATCAAAGGCAGTGAGTTACCAATACTCACCATTAAACCCGCTGCTGGCATAACGGCAATTACAACCATTAGGCATTTACCGAATTTTTGCCAAAACTCAAAACTGAGTAGTTTTTTCATATCAATCCTCCTACAAGATGAGATCTACTTCTACGCCAAAATGGTCGGAAACAATCGGTTTATTTTTTCCATTAAAAATAACCTGACTGGATAAAACCCTTTTTGCTTGGTTTAAAAAAATATAATCTAATCGCTTTTCTTGACTATGGCCTTTCCAGCCGTCAATCGCTTTCTCTACAGTGATACCGCTATCCTTCTGCTCTGCCATTTCAAAGGTATCGAATAAGCCTAAAGATTTAATTTGTTGGTAAGCTTGTTGATCGCTTATTGCATCGGTATTGAAATCGCCCATCAAGATTTTCAGATTCGCACTTTGGCTCCGCTCTACAATATAACGAACATTATCGAGTTGGTTTTCCCCATCACAATTTGGCAAATTGATGTGGCAAGAATAACATTCAATTAACTGACCTTGATATTCTACTGTCAAACCAATGATTTTACGCGAGAGAATCGAGTCAAGACGTTGGTGTTGGCTACAATAAAACGCATCAACATCATAAACAGGCAAACGGGTTAAAAACGCAATGCCTTCATCATATTTATCATAACCAATATGCGAATTGCTCCAAAAAAGCGAATATTTTTGTGCAACGCGTTGATTGATTTTATTCAACAGAATGACACCATAGTTATCTTGCTTTAACGTTGGCGAAATAGCAGGAGCCGACATCAATTGATTAACCTCTTGTAAGGCGATAATGTCATAGCCCTTTTCCACAATAGTCTCAGCAAGAATCTCTATTTTTTCCGCTTGGTTAGCTTCTAACCAAGCGTGTACATTCAGGGTAAGTAGTTTCATTGCTTCCCCTTAGCCCTCACAATGCCAAATGTCTGCATTATATTGAGCGATAGTGCGGTCAGATGAGAAGAAGCCCGCTTTTGCGATATTGTGAACGACTTTCTCATTCCAACTATCTTGATCTTCATAATCAGCTAAGATTTGTTCTTTCGCTTCGACATAAGCATTAAAGTCGATTAACGTCATAAACCAGTCTTTATTTAATAACTCGTTATAAAGACGTTCTAAACGTGTTTTATTCCCTAATTTCACCACGGCAGGATTTAGAATAAAATCAACCGCTCTTTTAATATCCTTGTCGTTTTCATAATATTCTTTTGAAACATAACCCGCTGTTTCATAAAGTTTAATAATGCTTTCTGAATCTTTACCGAATGTATAGATATTTTCAGCGCCTGCTAATTCTGCAATTTCAACATTAGCGCCATCCATTGTGCCTAACGTTAATGCGCCATTCAGCATAAATTTCATATTCCCTGTACCGGAAGCTTCTTTAGAGGCAAGTGAAATTTGTTCTGAAATATCGGTTGCTGGAATCAGTTTTTCCGCCACACTCACATTATAGTTTTCCACCAAATGCACGTTTAAATACTTGTTCACTTCAGGATCATTATTGATTAACTCAGATAAACAAAGAATTAAGTGAATAATATCCTGAGCAATCACATAAGCGGGTGCCGCTTTTCCACCGAAGATTACGGTAATTTTACGTTTTGGTAATTTCCCTGCTTTAATTTCCAAGTATTTATGAATCACGTAAAGCGCATTCATTTGTTGGCGTTTATATTCATGGAAACGCTTAATTTGCGTATCAATGATTGAATTTTCATCTAAATCAATACCTTTATTTTCTTTAAGGTAGGTTTTTAATGCCAATTTGTTTTCAAACTTAATTTTCGCTAATTGTTGATGAACCTTTTTATCATCTTTAAAGGCTAACAATTTTTCTAATTTGGTTGCATCATGCAAATACTCATCACCAATCAATTCTTTAATGTAAGCCGCTAATGGTTGGTTAGAAAACTCTAACCAACGGCGGAAGGTAATGCCGTTTGTCTTATTATTGAATTTTTCAGGATATAACGCATAGAACGCTTTAAGCTCTGAATTTTTCAAAATCTCCGTATGTAATGCCGCCACACCATTCACAGAATTTGAAAAGTGGATGTCCATGTGCGCCATATGCACACGTTTTTGTTTATCAATAATTTGTACGGCAGGATCTTTATACTCTGCACGCACTAATTTATCTAATTCTTTAATGATCACCACTAAATGAGGCACCACTTCATCTAAATAAGCGAGTGGCCATTTCTCTAATGCTTCAGCCAAAATCGTATGGTTGGTATAGCCTACCATATTACGTACAATTTCAACGGCTTCAGCAAACTTAATTTTATGTTTTTCTGTTAATAAGCGAATTAATTCAGGAATCACCATTGAAGGGTGAGTATCATTGATCTGAACATACGCATAATCGGCTAAATCATGTAAATTACTGCCACGTGCAATCGCTTCATCAATTAATAATTGTGCAGCATTTGATACCATAAAGTATTGTTGATAAATACGCAGTAATTCCCCATTTTTATCTGAATCATCTGGATAAAGGAACAATGTTAGATTTTCTTCAATCGCAGTTTTATCAAACTCAATACCTTTTTTAATCAGTTTAGGATTCACTGATTGAATATCAAATAAATTGAGATAGTTTTTCGTGTCTTTCTTATAACCTAGAATATCAATACGATCTAGTTTAGAGGTTAACGTAAATTTCTTAAACGGCACTTCATAGCTAATATCCGTTGGAATTAACCAAGAATTATCTTCAATCCAATCATTAGGTTCAGCGTGTTGTTCATTCTTTTTAAAGACCTGTTTGAACAAACCATAATGATAATTTAAACCTACCCCTTCAGCATTTAAACCAAGGGTAGACATTGAATCAATAAAACAAGAAGCCAAACGACCTAACCCACCATTTCCTAGAGACGGTTCTGGCTCAATATCTTCAATATGGCTTAATGATTTACCCACACTTTCTAATTCTGTTTTGATATCTTGATACACACCAAGGTTAATCAGGTTATTAGAAAGTAATTTACCAATTAAGAATTCTGCAGAAATATAATAAACCTTACGTTTACCTGTGTTTTTAGGTTTATCTGCTGAGAGTGTTTTTACGTAATTTAATAATTGAATATAAGTTTCTTTATCGCTTAATTGTTCAAGCGATTTATTGGTTTCATTTTTTACAAATGTACTAAATTTCATCATTATGTTTTTCCTGATTCGCACGTTGATATAACGTGGTCATTTTTGCTAAAAAGTCTTTTTTATCTTGCGTTAAATCAGATTTCTGCATTCTCCATTGCCAGTTTCCACCAATTGTTGAAGGAATGTTCATTCTTGAACTTGCAGGTAAATCTAAAACATCTTGCATTGTTGCAATCGCAGTATTGCTAACCGTCGCAAAGAGCTGACGAATCATTGCTTGGCAAATGGATTCATTCTCACGGCGGTGGGTATAATCATTGATATATTGCTGCTGTTGTTCAGTTAAGCTGTTATACCAACCATTGGTCACATCATTATCATGTGTGCCGGTATAAACAATGGAGTGCGGAATGCAATAGTGCGGGCTATCTAAGCTTTTTCCACTAACATCCTCAAAGCCAAATTGCAGAATCTTCATGCCTGGGTAATTACAATCTGCAAGCAGTTTTCTGGCTTTATCATCAATATTACCTAAATCTTCGGCAATAATCGGTAAATCACCTAGTTGCTCTTTAACGGCTTTAAATAAGTCATAACCAGGGCCTGGCTGCCAGCTACCATCTTTAGCAACCTCTGCTTTTCCGTCCACTTGCCAATAGTCAGAGAAACCTTTGAAATGGTCGATGCGGAGTACATCATAAATCTTGAAGCTTTCTTCAATACGGTGAATCCACCAAGCGTAGCCTTGTTTTTTATGCTCTTCCCAAGCATAAAGCGGATTGCCCCAAAGCTGTCCTGTTGCACTGAATTGATCCGCAGGAACCCCGGCAACAACAAGTGGATTACGTTCTTCATCTAATTGGAAGAGTTCTGGTTTTGTCCAAACCTCTACGCTATCTGCGGCTACGTAAATCGGCATATCACCGATAATCTGAATGCCTTTTTGATTTGCGTAATTTTTTAATTCAGTCCATTGTTTGAAGAAGAAATATTGCGTTACTTTAAAGTACTGAATTTGCTCCGCCAACATGCTGCGATATTTTTCCAATGCACTTGGATCACGAGCCACAGCTTTTTTATCATCCCATTTTTGTAATGCTTGATTACCGAAATGTTCTTTAATTGCCATAAATTCAGCAAAATCGTCTAACCACAAGCGGTTGTTTTTTTCAAAATTTTGGAAATCCGCTTGGAATGCTTGATTTGCTAAAAAATTTTTCACGGCTGTTTCTAAAATCGGACGGCGCGCATAGAAGACGCGTTCATAATCCACATTAGTTGGATCATCACCAAAATTAACCGATGCATAATCCGCTTCTTTCAACAAACCCATTTGAGTTAATAAGTCAAAATCAATAAGGTGAGTATTACCTGCGATTGCAGAGAAAGATTGATACGGAGAATCACCATAACTGGTGGTGGTAAGTGGAAGAATTTGCCAATAAGTTTGTT
>NZ_CAJLNI010000035.1 GCF_905207935.1 uncultured Haemophilus sp. | reverse complement strand
GACATGCCCGCTGCCGTAAGTGCTGCGCTCATTCTTAAAAAATCACGTCTATTCAGTGCCATGGTTATCTCCTAATTGAATCAAACTCAATGTTTGTATTTTGATAATAGTTTTCATTCATTATCTTACTCGCCGTGACTAAAGTAAAGAAAAGCAAAAGTGCGGTCAGATTTTAGGTGTTTTTAAATTCTTCTACTTTGTTAAGTCGTAACTCCAATCCAACAACTTAAAGATTTCTTCGGTTTCTACGCCATGATCTAACACAATTGTTAGCCAATGGGTTTTGTTCATGTGGTAGGCAGGCAAGAAATTAGGTGATTGTCGCAAAATACTCACCATATCGGGTGGACATTTGAGATTGATAAAATCAGTCTCTCCTTCTTCTTTTAAACCAAGTTTAGTTTTACTGATTTTGCCAATAAGCGCATACCATTTCCCTTTGGCATTACCATGGCGCAAGATGGCATATTCGGGGTATTTTTTCCAAAGATATTCTGGCTGTGTCGCATATTGATTAGCTGCATAATCAAAGATTTGTTGTGCTTGGTGCATAGTAGTATTTCTTTATATTATAGTTACATTTATTATTTTCCTTGACTAGGGAAAGAACGTTTGTATGACAATTGGATTTTTTTATTTAAAGATAATTATTAGGGGAAATAACATTTTCTAGAGGTTTAAATAAATACACAATTGGTCTAGATGGACCAAGTTAATTAAAATAATATTCATGATAATTTTTTTCAAATTCTTCAGCTTTAATATTTTTTCCTGATTCTACTAATTTTTCAATTTTTTCTGAAATGGTATCTAAAAATTTCAGGTGTTCTTTATGAGCTTCAGAATATAGCGATAAATCTGGTTTTTCTTGATTTTTTAAGTGGAATTCTAGATGCCAGTTTAAGACTAGACAATTAAAATATCCTGATTTAGATAGTTCTCCGATTGTTTTCCCTTTAACTTTGATAGCTTTATTTGCTCCACTAGTTTTATATATATCTTGTGCAACTTCTAATTCAATAGTTAATTTTTTCAAGTTTTCATTCTGAGCATGAACTAAATTGTGTATCATTTGGAAAGAAATTCTTTGATTTTGATTTAATTTCAATAAAGCATCCTTATAGTAATTCGTATATATTGGGTTAGATATTCCAGTTATTGTATATTGGCCAATTTTATTTCCACCATATAGTTGTAAATTTCTAGCATAATAAGATAGGATTCTCTCGACTTCTTTTTTTATATCCAATAATTCTTCATTCAAAAGTTTAATGATTTTCTTTCTTTCATTAGAAACTTTTAAGATATTAGTTAATTGTGCTATTAACCAGCCAAGAGAAGTGGAAAATATAATTAGAATTACTTTTTGATATAAGTCTTCAGTCATATTGATTTTTAAGTCTTTAAAAAATTAATTAGCTATAAAAAAGAGATTAAATCTCTAAAATTCCATTTATGAACACGATTGTCAACGCAGACATTCATAGAATATAGAAATTTTAATACACAAGAAGTAATTAATAACAAAAAACGACCACTAAAAAGTGCTCGTTTTGTGTATTTTTAACTACTCAGTCACATGGAAAACTTGTTTTTCAAACTCATGTTTACCAATTTTTACAGTCAGCACATATTTGCCGATTGGATCTCGGCGGTCGAATGTCCAGCAGTTCATCATATATTTGCCATTTTCTAATGTTGGTCTGGTATAAGTGATGGTATGGAGTTTTTTATTTGGTGATGACACCACTTTCGCATTTTCAATCGAACTGGCGAATTCACTTTGGGCTTGAGCTTTAAAGGTTTCACTTACCGTTGCTTTTTTACCAAAATGACCTGTTGCGAGCCAACATACCTTCTCAGCTTTACTGGAACGAGAAGTTTCTTTTTTATTTAAATCGGGTGATGGCTCTTGAGTTCTATCAAACACTGAAAGATAAATTGCTGATTCATTTTTTTGCTCTTTAGAGGCATCTTTGGATTCTGGAGCAGCAAATGTGCCAGTTGAGAATAAGGTCGCAATTAAAGCGAATGTTGAGATTTTTTTCATGTTAGATTCCTTTTTATATCATTATTTTATTGAACGATCATTATACCAAGGCAGCCCATATCTGCCAGCATTAAATTGGATGAGCCAAATAAGAAGGGATGAGTATTTGACGAAGGTTGTTCAAATTTTACTAAAATTTGTACTTTCTTTTTCACCCAAACTGTGTCTTTCCAAGCAAGTTCCGACGCATCGACCTTGACATCATCTTGGCTTTCAATCACAAATTTTGCGCCTTGAATGGTGAAACCCACTGGCAGTGAGCTGTTGATGATCCAACGTTCGACAGTACCTACTTTAACCGAAACATCAATACGGCGTGGGTCAAAGCGTTGTTTGTTGATTAGACCATTCGTGACATCCAGTTCAAAGGTGCGTTCTTGCGCGATTTTACTTTCGAGCATAGCCGTGGCATCAGTATTGAATGACTCATTCATTTTTTTGCTGAATGCAGAGATTTCACCTTGTGGGCGAAGTTCTAAAACGGTGTTATCTGCAAAATCATTACCTGAACTGAACACATTTTTGATTTTGTCGAAGAAACCACGTTTAGCCCCAGAGATGAGCGATACACCTTCTCCTTCGCTTAAATTGACTAACACTTCTGCACGTTCACCTGGTGCAAGAATAAGAGAATTAATCGCTTTACCTTGTGGTAAAAAACCTAAATCTCTCGCAACAAGCAACATGTCTTGTTCGTTATCTAAACGGAGATCATAGGCTCTTGCCAATGAGGCATTAAGTAAGCGTAAACGTACCCAACCGCGAGGGGCGTCAAGATAAGGCGCTTCTTGTCCATTCACAAGAAGACGATTACCGACAAAGTGCGGTTGATTTTGCTTAAATAATTGTAATCCGTCACCGTTAAATTCCATGTCTTGTAAGATTAATGGAATATCGTCCACGCCGTATTTATGAGGTAGCTGAGATTTTAAGCTTTGATCATCTTCAATTAACCACATCCCGACGATGCCGCGATAGGTTTGATAAGCCGAGTTAGCCAAGGTCGCTGAACGATACCAGCAAGTCGAGGCAGGTTGGTCTATTGGGATAATCGGTGCCCAAGATTCCCCTTTTTTTAGGACTTTTGCAGCACCACCAAATAATTCGCCACTGGCTTGCAGTCCTTGAATGGAGAGGGCAATGCTTTGTGGCAAATTGTTGTGATAATTGAGTTTTGCAAAGGAACCCGATTTGATACGAATAGTGGGGCCAAGATAATTGCCGTTAAAGCCCCAGACACTGACACTATGGGAGCCATCTAACTTATAGCCAGTTTCTTCCATATTAAGGATAATTGGGCGACCACGTTTTGCTTCCATCAATGGAGGAATGGTTAATTTTTCACGGGATGCCGCTAATACCGATTGAGGTGTGGCAGCAAGTGCGGTTGAAATTGCGGTAGTTTTTAATAATTGGCGACGAGAAAGACGCAACATATTATTTTCCTTGTGCAATTTCAGCATCGAGTTCAGCGATGCGTTTTTCCATCAAATCGTGACAGTAAGTAGCAAGTTCGCGAACATTGTCTTTTGTGTATGATGACACATCAATTGGATCCATCATTTCACAAATCACTTTACCGTTATCCCAACGATTCAAATCAATTTTGTTATGCGTCGTCGAGCACACAACGGGCACGATTGGTACGCCAGCCGCAATTGCAGCATGGAATGCACCTGTTTTGAATGGCAATAAACCACGACCACGGCTACGTGTGCCTTCAGGGAACATCCAAATTGACAGGTTGTCTTTATTGATACGGCGAGCAAGTTCTGTCATGGTGCTGTGTGCTTTAGAGCGATTTTCACGATCTAAGAAAATATTGCCCGTCACCCAATATAAAATACCGAAGAAAGGAATCCAAATTAGGCTTTTTTTACCTACACTCACCGTGCGAGGGAGTACCATGTAAGAGATGGTCACCATATCGAAATTATTTTGGTGGTTACCGATATAAATACAACGCGGCATATTCTCTTTATTTTGTGGAAAACGGTGTTCTACTTTTAAGCCAAATAAAGGGTATAAACGACCAAACCAGCGAGCCATAACGCCCACATTGCTTGGGTTTTTGAAACGAATAAAGGAATAGATCGTACCGAGCACACAAATTAAAATACAACAAAGTGCAACGATGAGAATTCTGGCGATTTTTAACATAGAAAATACCTAATTAAAATTTTTGGAAAGTATAGCAAATTACACAAAAATGTGTGCTAATCTAATGAAAAAAATGACGGAATAGTTATGAAACCCATTTATTTTATTGCAGATCTTCATTTAAGCGAAACGCATCCGGAATTAACCGCACTTTTTAGCGATTTTATGCAAAATCAAGCACAAGAATCGCAAGCGGTTTATATTTTGGGAGATCTTTTTGATTTTTGGATTGGTGACGATGAAACTTCACCTTTAATCTCACAAGTAAAACAGTTGATAAAAAAACTGACAGAAAAGGGTATAGCTTGCTATTTCATTCATGGTAATCGAGATTTCTTGGTAGGGAAAAAATTTGCACAAGATTGTGGTTTAACGTTATTGCCTGACTATCATTGTGTTGATCTTTATGGTGTGAAAACCTTAATTTGTCATGGTGATACCTTATGTATTGATGATGTGAAATATCAACAATTTCGCCGAAAGGTGCATCAAAAATGGCGACAAAGATTGTTTTTATGCTTGCCATTAAAAGTGCGGTTAAAAATTGCAGAGAAAATTCGCGCGAAGAGTAAACAAGATAAGCAATATAAGTCACTGGATATAATGGATGTGAATTTAGCGTTTACGGCACAAACTGTAAAAGAATTTGGCGTAAATCGATTAATTCACGGTCATACGCATCGAGAAGCCATCCATCAGGAAAAAGGGTACACGCGAATTGTGTTAGGCGATTGGCGAAAGGATTATGCCTCAATTCTGGAAGTAACAGAGAACGGTTATCGGTTTATTTAAACAAAAAGCACAGGATTAAACCTGTGCTTTTTTGTATTAAAACGTGCTGATTTTCAACCGCACTTTATTCTACGGTTACCGATTTCGCTAAGTTACGAGGTTGATCCACGTCGGTTCCTTTAATTAATGCCACATGGTATGACAATAATTGCATTGGAACGGTGTAGAAAATTGGCGCAATAATTTCATTCACTTTTGGCATAGTGATGATTTTCATGCCTTCACTTGGTGTGAAGCCTGCTTCTTTATCAGCGAACACATAAAGCTGACCACCACGCGCACGTACCTCTTCAATGTTTGATTTCACTTTTTCAAGTAATTCATTGTTTGGTGCGACCACGATAACCGGCATATCTGCATCGATTAAGGCTAATGGACCGTGTTTTAATTCACCTGCCGCATAAGCTTCAGCATGAATATAAGAAATTTCTTTTAATTTCAATGAAGCTTCCATTGCGATAGGGTAAAACTCACCACGACCTAAGAATAGTGCATGGTTTTTCTCTGCGAAGTCTTCTGCTAATGCTTCGATATCTTTATCAAATGCAAGGGCTTTTTCAACTTCAGCCGGAAGTGATTGTAACGCTTTTACAATTTCCACTTCTTGTTCGTTTGAGATATTGCCTTTTACTTTACCAATTGCAGTGACTAACATTAATAATGCGGCCAACTGAGTGGTAAACGCTTTAGTTGATGCCACACCGACTTCAACGCCTGCACGAGTCATGAAGGCAAGATCGGATTCACGCACTAAAGATGAACTTGATACGTTACAGATCGTTAAGGCTGCCATGTAACCTTTTTCTTTTGCAAGACGAAGTGCTGCAAGGGTATCCGCTGTTTCACCTGATTGAGAGATAGTCACTAACAAGCTATTTGGACGAGTGACAAATTTGCGATAGCGGAATTCAGATGCGATTTCGACATCACAGCTCACGCCAGCAAGTGCTTCAAACCAGTAACGAGCAGTCATCCCTGCATTATAAGAAGTACCACAAGCCACGATTTGAATGTGTTCAACTTTTTCTAAAATTTCAGCTGCGCCATTACCAATAGCATCCACAATCACGTTGTTGTGAAGGATACGTCCTTCCATTGTGTTGATTAATGCATTTGGTTGCTCATAGATTTCTTTTTGCATGAAATGGCGGAATTTGCCTTTTTCTGCAGCGTCATTTTCAAGGTTAGACTCGTGTACTTCACGTTCTACTTTTTGACCATTCGCATCGTAAATATCCACGGTACGACGTGTGATTTCTGCGATATCGCCTTCCTCTAAATAGATGAAACGACGAGTTACGCTTAATAGCGCAAGTTGGTCAGATGCCAGGAAGTTTTCACCAATTCCTAAACCAATTACTAATGGGCTACCTGAACGCGCTGCCACTAAATGTTCTGGATGCTCACGATCTAGTACAACCATACCGTATGCACCAGTAAGTTGTTTTACGGTTTTTTGGACAGCTTCAAGAAGATTTGAGGCTGTACGCATTTCCCAATTAACAAGGTGAGCAATTACTTCGGTATCAGTTTGAGAATTAAACACATAGCCACGTGATTTAAGTAATTCACGTAATTCTTCGTGATTTTCGATGATACCGTTATGGACGACAGCAAAGTTGCCCGAAGTATGCGGGTGAGCATTAGCTTCAGACGGTTCACCATGAGTTGCCCAACGGGTGTGAGCGATCCCTGTACCACCGATTAATGGTTTTACAGCAGCAGCTTCATCAAGGGCTTTTACTTTACCCAAGCAGCGTACGCGGTGTAATTCATGGTTTGGATCCACAACGGCAACACCCGCTGAGTCGTAACCACGATACTCTAAGCGGTGTAAACCATTAATTAAAATTTCTGCTACATCACGTTGTGCTACCGCACCAACAATACCACACATAGTTTTTCCTTATTTAATAAAATTAAAAGTCTTGTTTTTCTGACCGCATTTTATGCCACATCCACACAAATTACTTCTACGCCTTGCGCCATTATGGCTTCTTTGTCAGCCTGAGATAATTTGTTATCGGTAATCAGCACATCAATTTGCTGCCAGGTTAATTCCACATTTGGCATTTTTCTGCCAATTTTTTGTGATTCCACCATCACAATCACTTCACGAGATACTTCAGCCATCACTTGGCTTAAGCGAACCAACTCATTAAATGTTGTTGTACCACGTTCTAAATCAATGCCATCGGCACCAATAAATAATTGGTCAAAATCATAAGAACGTAGCACTTGCTCGGCAATATTGCCTTGGAAGGATTCAGAACGCGTGTCCCAA
This sequence comes from uncultured Haemophilus sp., assembly GCF_905207935.1. GTDB lineage: Bacteria > Pseudomonadota > Gammaproteobacteria > Enterobacterales > Pasteurellaceae > Haemophilus_D. The sequence continues at coordinate 8,824 of NZ_CAJLNI010000035.1, read as the reverse complement.
GTGCCTCCCGTCATTAAGAGTGTCGGTTCATTTTCGAGTGAACGTAATGCTGTGGCCACCGAAAGCGAATTCGTCATCACAACCAAGCCTTGCTTGCGATTAAGCTGTTTAATCAATGCGGCGGTTGTGCTGCCACTATCCACAATAATTCGATTGTGATCACGAATACGTTCTGCAGCTGCCTTTGCTAAGACTAACTTTCGTTGCGAAAGTTCATCATCTTGTTCTTCTTCGATGATTTCTTGTGGCATTAAAATGGCGCCACCATATTTTCGAAGAAGGAAACCATTACTTTCCAATGCAGTGAGATCTTTTCGAATCGTCACTTCAGAGGTGTCAAATAACTGTACGAGTTGTTCAACACTGACTTCACCTTGTTCTTGCAGAAGTTGCATGATGGCATGTCTGCGTTGTTGGGTATTTCGGTGTTGAATGTTTCGTTTCATTATTTATATCCCGTAATAAGTTTCGGTTCGGAATTATATCGGCAAAATGATGATTGTAAAGCTAAAATTTAGGCAACAAAAAACCCTGACAAAGCAGGGTTCAATTAAAATTCGTTTTAAGACTAATTATTTGATTGCGTCTTTTAATGCTTTACCAGATACGAATGCTGGAACTTTAGATGCTGCGATTTTGATTTCAGCACCAGTTTGTGGGTTACGGCCAGTACGTGCAGCACGTTTGTTTACTTTGAATGTACCGAAACCGATTAATTGAACAGGTTCACCTTTTTTAAGGCTACCAGTGATAGCTGCTAAAGTCGCTTCTAATGCAGCTTTAGCTTGTTTTTTGTTTAATTCAGCTGCACTTGCAATTGCATCGATTAAATCTGTTTTGTTCATAAATTTGTACCTTCTGTTAAATTAAAATTGACTCTATTCAAATAAGCGTAGCTTTTAACTGCTACGGCTTGGGCAAGTCTAATCGAACTTGGGGGGAAATAAAAGCCCGATTTGCAAAAATTGTGACAAATCTCACGTTATTGCTCAATTTTTATACCAATATTGGAGATTCCCTCCTGTTTGATCTCGTTTCGGAGGGATAAAATCAAGTCTACATCGCGTTTTTCGCAGTCTTTGAGTAGTCGATAGATTTGCCATTGAAGGTCAAGTTCTTCTTCAATTTCTTCACGGCTTTTCAGTTCAGTTTCAGAAAGATCTCGATCTTCTTGTGTTTCTAACAAAGAACAAACCGTGCCTAATGAAATTTGGCTGATTTGAATTGCTTTTTCAAGTGTCTCGCCCGCGATAATCGCATGCAACAATTCACCTAGCGCTTCACAAGCATCGAGAGCAGGTACCACACCAAAGAAGTCATAATCATTCACATCAGGAATAATCTCTTCGAGCTTCTCTAATTGGTTTTCGAAATTGATTTTCGCCCCTTTAACGGTTAGAAATTCCCACACTAAGTTTAAAATGTTGTGATAGGTTTTGTCTGCAGGCTTTTGTTCCGTCATTTGGCAGAATAGGGCAAAGTTAGGTGCCATACGCTCGCATAAGCAAGCCATAAAGGTCAGATGTTGCCAGCTTTCGAGATTTTCGAGACGCTTGTGAATCGGATTTCGCATTTTTTTCTCGCTTATTTATGATAGGCTTTAGAGAACTCATGAATCGCATCCACGAAGATTTTTGGCGCACTTTCCGGCACATCTTGGTGAATACCATGACCTAAATTAAACACGTGTCCGCTACCTTGGCCAAAATCAGCTAAAATTGACCGCACTTCTTGCTCAATACGTTCTGCCGGGGCATATAACACGCTTGGATCCATATTGCCTTGTAGTGCCACTTTATGGCCTACTTGTGCTTTCGCATCAGCCAAATTAACGGTCCAGTCTAATCCGAGCGCATCACATCCTGTATTTGCCATGGCTTCTAACCATAACCCGCCGCCTTTAGTAAATAAAGTCACCGGTACTTTACGGCCATCGTGTTCACGAATTAAACCATCGACGATTTTGTGCATATATTGCAGAGAGAAGTCTAAATATTCACGATGACCTAACACACCGCCCCAAGTATCAAATACCATGACCGCTTGTGCACCTGCTTTGATTTGCGCGTTTAAGTATAAAATCACGGAATCCGCTACTTTATCTAATAAAAGATGCAAAGTTTGCGGTTCGGCATACATCATTTTTTTGATTTTATTGAAGGTCTTGCTGCTACCACCTTCAACCATATAAGTCGCCAGTGTCCACGGGCTACCAGAGAAACCAATCAGTGGCACTTCGCCTTTTAGTTCGCGACGAATTGTGCGAACAGCATTCATCACATATTGAAGTTCGCCTTCAGGGTCAGGAATCGGTAAATTTTCGACCGCACTTTTGTTTTCAATTGGATGAGCAAATTTCGGGCCTTCACCTGCACCAAAACTTAATCCTAAGCCCATCGCATCAGGAATAGTCAGAATATCTGAAAATAAAATAGCCGCATCTAAAGCATAGCGACGAAGTGGCTGTAAGGTAACTTCACAAGCTAAATCCGCATTGCGGCAAAGAGACATAAAATCGCCCGCTTCTGCACGTGTTGCTTTATATTCAGGCAAATAGCGTCCCGCTTGGCGCATCATCCATACGGGTGTCATATCCACTGGTTCACGTAATAAGGCTTTTAAATAACGATCATTTTTTAATTCAGACATGGGCTTTCCTTTATTTATTTTGTTCCGCTTTGCAAAGCTCAAGCGTAGCATTAATTAATTTGAGTGCGATAGTACCTGTTGGCGGTAATTCTGGCAAGGGGGCAGCGCTAGAAAACCATTGTGCATCATGCAGTTCTGTTTCTTGCAGTTGAATTTCTCCGCTGTCGTAATCAGCTAAAAAGCCCACCATTTGTGAATTAGGGAATGCCCAAGGTTGGCTACCGAAATAGCGAATATTTTTAATGCGAATGCCAGTTTCTTCAAAGACTTCGCGACGAACGGCATCTTCAAAGGTTTCACCCACTTCCACAAAACCGGCTAGCGTGGTGTAAATACCTGCTTTGCCAGGCGTGTAATGGCGTTTATGGTTGGCTAATAAAATCTCTGTACCACGACGAACAGCGACAATAATCGAAGGGCAAATAACTGGATAAGTACGATAGCCACAACTTGTGCATTGAACCGCAAGCTCATCGTGAGTTTGTTCCGCTTTTTGACCGCATTTTCCGCAGAATTGGTGAGTTTTCAAAAAATGATTGATTTCCACACCTCGGCTTAATAAATGAAAATCTTCAGTCGGTAATGACAACAAACTCCGTAAGGAAAGGTATTCTCGTTCATCTTGATCATTTTCTGCCACAAGCCATAAAGGTTGTGATTTCCATTTCCCGAGCAACATTGCTTTTTGCGTTGTGAGGCCGAGTTCCTTTGCTGTTCCAAAAGGCAGATCATTTTCCTGCCAATAAAGTGTCGATCCTTTGGTGAACAGCCAATATCCCTGATCTTCAGGCTGAATTGCTTTCATATTTTTCTCTTTTTGTTTCAAAAGTGCGGTCATTATAAAAGGGATTTTTCGGAAAAACGAATTTAATTTCTGTGATAAAAATAGCTAGTCAGTTTTCGTTGTGCTACAGTAGCAACCTGTTTTTCTCTTTAAAATTAGGAATGACAAATGTCTTTTTTCTCTTTTGCTTTTTTAGAAAATGCGATGTCTTTTGAAGGTTATTTTAAATATATCGCCATTTTTGTCTCGTTAGGTGCATTGCTTGTGGTGACAAGCTTATATTTACGTCATCGGTTACAAACCAAATATCGCGATCTCAGTATTATCTTTCTTTTATTAATTATTTTCTTGCTCGGTGTGCAATATAAGCAATATGAGCAAAATGAAGTCTATGCAGCTGATATCTCTAGCGTGGTGACATTTTTAAATTCGGTGAAAGATAGTCAAAATTTACAGAAAGAAGATATTCGTACCAATAGCCGTACATTAATGAACGGCATGATTTTAAATATTCGGGATCAGTATTTCGAAGTCCATTTTAATAATGATTTTTCAGCGTATACCTTATCCCCAATTAACTTAGTAAACCCTAATGTTACTGTGATTGATAAGGAGGATAAATAATGGATGGCTACACATTATTAGGCTTGAAATTGGCCATGGGTATTATTGGACTGGTACTCCAAATTAACTTAATGGGAAAAGGTAACCTTGCACCGACTTCCGCGATGGATCAGGTACAAAACTATGTGCTAGGTGGCATTATTGGTGGTGTGATTTATAGCGATAGTATTGGGGTATTCCAGTTCTCTCTCGTGCTCGTGCTTTGGACATTATTGGTTTTTACCCTCCGTTTTATCAAAAATCATAACAAATTAGTTAAATCTTTGATTGATGGTAAACCTGTTTGGGTGATTTCAAACGGTAAGGTTAAAACCGCTGAATGTATGAAACACAGTATTACTGCTAATGACCTCATGTTTAAGTTACGTGCTGCCGGTATTTATGAAATCAAAACGGTTAAACGTGCGGTATTCGAACAAAATGGGCAACTCTCGATTATTCAATACGGCGATGATAACTTACGTTATCCATTAATTGTTGATGGACAATTAGATGATGATGTTTTAGACATTATTGATCGTGATGAAGAATGGGTTAAAGCTGAGTTAGAAAAACAGAACATAACGATTGAGCAAGTGTATATTGGCGAATACTTGAATGGTCAGTTAGTGGCACATGTATATGAAAACAAATAAAAGAGACCGCACCTTAAAAGTGCGGTCTTTTTTTCGCTCATTTTAACCGACAACAAAAGGTAAATAACCCGCTCGGATGGCAAAAGGAATTGAAGTAATAATCACCCCAAGCACCAATACAAGTACTAACAATGCTTTACCGCCCCACACTCTGTATGGCAAGTTAGGATGAATCGCACGTGCTTTCCAAACTAATGCTACCGGTAAAACCACTGCGTAGAACGCGAACATTTGACCAGCATAACCCAGAGCGAGAATAAAACCTTCCGGATAGAAAAGGGAGAAAAGCACTGGGGGAATAAAGGTCATTAAACCTAATGAAATACGCCCTGCATGAATATTAAAAGATTGTTTGAGCAAGTCTTCGATACATTCTAATAAGCCTAATGCCACGCCTAAGAATGAGGTTACTAAAGCCAAAGTGGAGAAGATTTTTACTGCATTCGCAATAATTGGGCTTTGGGTGATTTCTAAGGTTGCTTTCACCAAACCATTTAACGTGGCGTCTTCACGTAAAATTTGTAAAAACTCATTTTGGCTGAGTAAGCCGTGCGTAGAAAGCTGCCATAAAAAGTAAGCAAATAACGTGATGCCAGAACCCACTAAAATTGCAATGCGTAAGGATTTTACATTACCGCCTAAGTATTTATTTAAACTTGGAATGGAACCATGGAAACCAAATGCCGTGAAAAATACAGGGCTTGCAGAAATAATTAAAGCGTTATCAATTGGCATCGCCATTAAGTTATCAAATTTGATGTTTGGTAGCATTAATGCGAGCACTAAGATAAAAGCAGCAATCATCACAAAGAATAACACGCGATTGATTTTATCCACACTGTGGGTGCCGATGACAATAAAACTGCCGAAGAAAATGGTGAATACAAGCACCGCGATTTTATTCATGGTGTCTTTATCGCCCATGGTTGGGAGTAAATCCATTAATAGGGAACCACCACCACTTACATAAGCAGCAATTAAGGCATATAAAAAGACAATTAAAACAGCAGTGGAAATAATTCGCCCCGCTTTACCAAAATATTGTGCAGCAAGTGTGCCGATCCCTGCATCACTGTCAGCGGTTTGATACAGTTCCACGAATAAAAGTGCAGTGAAAGTGAGCACTGACCACAAGCCAATTAATAAGAAAACCGTCGCCGTTAAGCCAATCCCTGCTGAGGTGAGCGGCATTGCCAACATCCCTGCACCAATCATGGTTCCTGCAACAAGCAAGGTACTTCCCACAGTCTTGTTCATTTTACTATCCTTTGGTTGTAATAATAAATTTACGATAATTGTATTTTAATCTTTACACTGTGTAAAGTAGGGAAGACAAAATTCTTCTACAAAATGTACGGTAGAAATGACCGCACTTTCCCGATAAAATAGCCGGCAAATCAATTAAGACGAGAGACAATAGTAGGAGAGCGCTTATGATTTATAGTATGACAGCCTTTGCACGCCTTGAAATCAAGAAAGATTGGGGCGATGCAGTTTGGGAAATTCGTTCGGTTAACCAACGTTATTTGGAAAACTTTTTCCGCTTGCCAGAGCAATTCCGTGGTTTGGAAAATGCTTTGCGTGAGAAACTTCGTCAAAATCTCACTCGCGGTAAAATTGAATGTTCATTGCGTATTGATAGCAAAAAACAAGCAGCGGCTGAGCTCAATTTAAATAAAGAATTAGCGAATCAAGTTATCCAATCTTTACAATGGATTAAGTCGCAAGCTGGCGAGGGCGAAATCAATTTAACGGATGTATTGCGTTATCCCGGCGTGGTGGAAGCGGCTGAGCAAGATTTAGATGCGATCAGTCAAGATTTGTTGACAGCTTTTGATGAATTGTTGGTGGAATTTATTGCAATGCGTGGACGTGAAGGCGAAAAATTGCAAGCCATTATTCAACAACGTCTTGATGGTATTACCGTGGAAGCCGAAAAAGTGCGGTCACAAATGCCGGCGGTTTTACAATGGCAGCGTGAGCGTTTATTGCAACGTTTTGAAGAAGCGAAGATTCAACTTGATCCTCAACGTGTCGAACAAGAAATGATTTTATTGGCGCAACGTGTGGATGTGGCGGAAGAATTAGATCGTTTGCAAATGCACGTGAAAGAAACCAATAATATCTTGAAAAAAGGTGGGGCAGTGGGACGTAAACTGGATTTTATGATGCAAGAACTTAATCGAGAATCGAACACTTTGGCATCTAAATCCATTAATGCCGATATCACCGCTTCTGCTGTGGAGCTGAAAGTATTAATTGAACAAATGCGTGAGCAAATTCAAAACCTTGAATAGGAAAAATCATGGCAACATTTATTTCATTAAACCACTATGATTTGGTGGAAGTGGCGGGTGTGGATGCGGAGAAATATCTGCAAGGCCAATTAACTTGTGATGTGGTGCATTTAGCAGCTGGCGCTTCAACGCTTACAGCACATTGCGATCCTAAAGGCAAAATGAATTCGTTATTCCGCTTAATTAAGCTTTCAGCAGAGCAGTTTTTGATTTTAATGCCGAAAGCTTTATTAGCTCCACTCGATCATTTAAAAAAATATGCGGTGTTTTCAAAAGTGACCTTTCAAGTATTGGATTGGCAAATTGTCGGCTTGATTGGTGAAAAGTGCGGTCGAATTCATGCGCAGATTGAATTAGATATTGATGAAAACCGTGCAATTTTGATCAATCCTACACCGTTAGATGTCACCTTTAATGGCGATGAAAAACAATGGCTTTGTGCGGATATTCAATCGGGCTTACCAAGCTTGAGTGCGGAAACGCAAAATGAATTTATCCCGCAGGCATTAAATCTACAAGCTATCGAACAAGCGATTTCTTTTACTAAAGGCTGTTATATCGGGCAAGAAACTGTCGCACGAGCCAAATATCGTGGCGCCAATAAACGTGCGATGTATGTGCTTTCGGGTGAGACAACGGTTACACCGAAAATCGGCAGCGAAATAGAAATGCAGTTAGAAAAGGCTTGGCGTAAAACGGGCACGATCGTAAGTGCGGTCAATTTTGACGGCGTTTTATGGTTGCAAGTGGTGATGAATAACGATTTAGAAGAAGGGACGCATTTCCGTTTACCTGAAGATGGAACTGTTCTGAAAATTGAACCGTTACCTTATTCCATCAATAACTAAAAAATTTTATTTTAATTTGTTTTAAGCTTAAAAATCCTTGCTGGAGTCAATCTCTACAAGGATTTTTCTATTATGCATATTTGTAATGAAAATTTATTTTTTACCATGAATTATGCATTTTTATTGGTTTTTTTTAAGAGTTAAAATAATGTTATAAAGGGAAATGAAAAATGTTAAAAAATTATGAGATCTTTGTCACATTTTCAATTAACTACCACTAAATAGGGGTGGGTTTTTCATTAAGAATTCATAGAATACGCGCCACTTTTTAGTCGTACAGAGGAGTGATTATGAGCTTGTCTTTTATTCTTAGTGTTTTTCCAATCATTTTATTGATTTATTTAATGGTAAAGCGTAATGCGTTACCTTCTTATGTTGCATTACCTTGGATTGCAACCTTAGTGATGGGGGTTCACCTTCTTCATTTTAATACTGACATTGTAACGATCAGTGCCAATGTGACCGCCGCAATCGTAGCGGTTCAAACGCCAATTACTGTTATTTTTGGTGCGATTCTTTTCAACAAATTCTCAGAAGTGTCTGGCGCAACCGATACGATGCGTAAATGGTTAGGCAATATTAACCCAAACCCAGTTGCACAATTAATGATTATCGGCTGGGCATTTGCCTTTATGATTGAGGGGGCGAGTGGCTTTGGTACACCTGCTGCGATTGCAGCGCCAATCTTAATGGGGTTAGGATTTAATCCATTAAAAGTCGCCATGTTAGCCTTAGTAATGAACTCTGTACCGGTTTCTTTTGGTGCGGTAGGTACCCCGACATGGTTTGGTTTTGGACCGTTAAAATTAGATTCAAAATCGATTCTTGAAATTGGTTCGATGACAGCGTTTGTCCACTCAATTGCCGCATTAGTGATTCCATTGATGGCATTACGCATCATGGTAACTTGGAAAGAGATCCGTCAAAATATCGTTTTCATTTATATCAGCGTATTCTCTTGCGTGATTCCTTACTTCTTAATTGCAC
>NZ_CAJLNI010000034.1 GCF_905207935.1 uncultured Haemophilus sp. | reverse complement strand
GCACGCCAAAAGAAGCATCAATACGTCTTGTCATTTTTTATCCTTAATAGCGTAAGTAGCCTTGTTCAAGCACAAGACATGGTTTTGGTTTTTGTTGAATTAAATTGATATCGTGTGTCGCAATTAACACCGTCATGCCTAAACGATTAAACTCTTCAAACAGATTGAAAATCCCTAAGGAAAGTTCATCATCAAGGTTACCTGTAGGCTCATCCGCTAATAAAAGTTGCGGTTTATGTACGATTGCACGTGCGATATCCACGCGTTGTTGCTCCCCACCTGAAATTTGTGGCGGCATATAATTGGCTTTACTACGTAAGCCCACACGATCTAATGCAACCAATGCGCGTGTATGCGCTTCTTTCGGGTTCATTCCCGCAATAATCAATGGCAACGCCACATTTTCTGCCACGCTACGATCCGTTAATAGACGGTAATCTTGGTGAACCATGCCGATTTGACGACGTAAAAATGGGATTTCATACTTAGACAAACGCGTAATATCATGACCATTAAACCAAATATTACCAGCATTCGCCTTTTCCATTCCCATGATTAATTTAAGCAAGGTACTTTTACCCGCGCCTGAATGCCCAACAAGATAAGTCATACTTCCGACAGGAAGATGAAAATTCAAACCCTGCAAGGCCGGCTGAGTCGCACCGTGATAAGCTTTAGAGACATTTGAAAATCGAATCACTTTATTATTCCTTTTTATTCTTCATTTTCGTGAACAAACAATGCTTCAATAAATTCTTCTGCATTAAATTCGCGTAAATCTTCAATCTTTTCACCCACACCAATATAACGAATTGGTAAATTAAACTGATCTGCAATGGCGAAAATTACCCCACCTTTTGCTGTACCGTCTAACTTGGTTAATGAGATACCGGTTAGTCCAACTGCTTCATCAAAGAGTTTCGCTTGGCTAATTGCATTTTGTCCTGTACCCGCATCAAGAGTAAGCATAATTTCGTGCGGTGCCGTTTCATCATATTTTCTCATGACGCGAACAATTTTCTTCAATTCATCCATGAGATTATTTTTATTTTGTAAACGTCCTGCCGTATCCGCAATTAAAACATCAATGTTACGTGCTGCGGCAGATTGCATCGCATCAAAAATCACCGACGCAGAATCTGAACCCGTACTTTGTGCCACCACCGGAATATTGTTACGCTCCCCCCACACTTGAAGTTGTTCTACTGCCGCCGCACGGAAAGTATCCCCTGCTGCTAACATGACTGATTTACCTTCATTTTGGAATTTACGAGCTAACTTACCAATTGTGGTTGTTTTACCTACACCATTCACACCAACCATTAAAATAACATATGGTTTTTTAGTCGTATCAATAACTAGCGGCTGCGCGACAGGTTTTAAGATCTCCGCCATTTCAACTTTAAGTTGTTGGTAAAGTAATTCTGCATCTTGTAATTGTTTACGACTTGCATGCTCGGTTAAATTCTTAATGATTTTATTCGTTGTTGGCACACCAATATCGGCAATTAAAAGCTGCTCTTCCAACTCATCAAACAAATCATCATCAATTTTTTTACCTAAAAAGAAAGATCGGAAACCCGCACCAATATTTTGCTTGGTTTTGAGTAAACCTTTAACTAAACGGCTGAAAAAGCCACCTTCACTTGGTTTTTCTTGTGTTTCGGTATCGATCTCTGAACGTAATTCGTCTTTAACATCGTCAACAATTTCAGATTCAATCTCCGCTTCAACCACAGGAAGATCTTCAATGACATTATCTGGTTCAATAATGCTTTCTGTTGGCTCTTCTGTAGGAAGTGCGGTTGAAATTTCTTCTGTTTTTGCCGTTTCTTCATCAATTGTTTCAATCACCGGTGTATCTAAAACAGGTTCAATATTGACCGCACTTTTAGGTGAAATCACTTCTTCTACGATAGGTTCAAGATGCTCAACAACGATCTCTTCTGCTTTCTCTTCTTGCAGTTGTTCAGCTAATTCCTGTAATTCTTCCTGTTCAACTTTCTCTAATTGAACGTTCTCTTCAGCGTGAACAATTTCTTCCTCAGGTGAAACCTCGGTAGGTTCTACAGATGGCTCTTCAATAATTGGCTCAATTTTTTGTTCTTCTTGCTTTTTATTGCGACCAAAAAGGGAGGCCCAAAATCCACCTTTTTTCTTTTCTTCTGACATAAATTCTTCTCTTAAACACAAATCTGTAAAAAATACTGCCTATTCTAGCAAAAAATCGTCTAAACTAAGCACAATTTTCACTAAAAATCTGTTTCTTTATGAAAAAAATGCAAGTTCAAAATGCCAAAGGCGAAGTTCGAATCATCGCAGGTCTTTGGCGAGGGCGAAAATTACCGGTTTTAAATGCGGAAGGTTTGCGTCCAACAGGCGATCGCGTAAAAGAAACCTTATTCAACTGGTTGATACCTTATATTGTAAATAGCCATTGTCTTGATTGCTTTGCGGGCAGTGGCTCACTTGGCTTTGAGGCCCTTTCTCGCCAAGCGAAACAGGTGACGTTTTTAGAGTTAGATAAAAATGTGGCAAATCAATTAAAGAAAAATTTGCAAACACTAAAAACAACGAGTGAACAAGCTCAGGTAATCAATCAAAATAGCTTAGAATTTTTAAAACAAGCGCAAAATCAACCGCACTTTGATGTGGTATTTTTAGATCCACCTTTCCATTTTGGTTTAGCAGAACAAGCAATAGCTCTCTTAGAGGAAAAGAATTGGTTGTTACCTCGTGCGTTGATTTATGTGGAAACAGAAAAAGACAAACCGCTTAGCGTGCCTGACAATTGGCAATTACTAAAAGAAAAAACTACAGGTATGGTGAGTTATCGCCTGTATCAAAAAGATTAGGAAATGATTATGTTAGATATTGTGTTATACGAACCTGAAATTCCACAAAATACGGGAAATATTATTCGTCTTTGTGCGAATACTGGCTTTCGCCTTCATTTAATCGAGCCACTTGGCTTTACCTGGGATGATAAAAAATTACGTCGCTCGGGTCTGGATTATCATGAATTTGCCGAAATCAAAAAGCATAAAACTTTTGAAGCCTTTTTAGAAAGTGAAAAACCGAAACGTCTTTTTGCACTTACAACCAAAGGCAGCCCCGCACATAGCGAAGTGCAATTTGAATTAGGGGATTATTTAATGTTTGGTCCTGAAACCCGTGGTATTCCCATGTCTATTTTGGATAAAATGCCAATGGAACAAAAAATCCGTATCCCAATGACCGCAAATAGCCGCAGTATGAACTTATCTAACTCGGTAGCTGTTGCAGTTTATGAAGCTTGGCGACAACTTGGTTACGAAGGTGCGGTAAATTTAAATCGATAAAAACCAATAAAATAGCTGCTTATTTTCTAAACAAAAATAAGCAGCTTTCTTTTTGCATTTAATATGTGATCTCGATCACATATTTATAATTTTAAGATTCCCTTTTTACCAAAACAGCAGTATAAATAAATTACATTTAGAGAGGGATCTCGATGTACCCACTTGATCTATCAAGCTCTAGTCTTTCTTGACTCTTCAAGCAAACCTTCCCCGTTGTCCTAAATAAAGAATTGGCAGTCGAATGATTTGCCCTCCATTTGTATCCCTAAAATTTAACAACTATTGCAGCAAAATTAGTTTCATCTCACATCAATAAGGAGGTTGGGTGAATGAAGTTAATTTTGAATTGGTCGAAACAGCAGTGGCTAGGCATGGATGCTTACCAAAAAAGTGCGGTCAATTTTGGCCGCACTTCCTATTTCTATCATTTGCAAATCACTAACCTTGTATTGCTATTTTCTAAATAATCCGCAATTTGTTTTGGCACATCATCAGTGAAAAGATAATCTACATCTTTAAGCTCGCCTAATCGTACAATGGCTTGTCGAGAGAATTTCGAATGGTCGGTCGCTAATAAGGTTTGGCGAGAGCTTTCTATAATAGCTCGTTTCACTTGGACTTCATGATAATCATAATCCAATAATGAACCATCTAGGTCAATTGCACTGATACCCAGAATTCCAAAGTCTAACCGGAATTGCGAAATAAAATTAACCGTTGCCTCACCAATGATTCCACCATCCTTACGTAAGGAGCCACCTGCCATCGTAATATCAAAGGTTTCATTTTGACGTAATAAATGGGCTGCATTGATATTATTCGTCACAATGCGTAACCGTTCATGGTTTAACAAGGCACTTGCAACAGCTTCAGGCGTGGTACCAATATCAATAAATAAGGATGCACCGTTTGGAATACGTTTTGCCACTTCACGAGCAATGGCGCTTTTTTGGGAAGGGAAAAATTGTTTACGTTCAATGTAATCAGAATTTTCTGCGGTTGAAGAAGGGGCCGCACCACCATGATGACGACGAATTAAATCTTGTTCAGCAAGGATATTCAGATCGCGTCGAATAGTCTGAGGGCTAACTTCCAGTTCGATAACCAGTTCTTCTGTACTGGCATACCCTTTTAGCTTCACAAGCTCAATTATTTTCTGATGGCGTAATGATTGCTTCATATAAATGCCTATAAATTTGAATTAGCTAAACGATTTAGCCTTAATTTTACTCTGCAGAAATCCCCAAACCAATCCTAAGATAAAGCCTGAAATATGGGCAGCGTTCCCTATATTAATACCAAAAAGCGGACTAATAAAGCCAAATACAAGACCTACCAGTAACATTGTAAAAAAGCCTTCTGGTAAGTCAAAACTATGCGGGTGCAATTTGTCCACCACCAACACATAACCTAACACGGCATAAACCACACCAGATAGCCCGAAAAAGGCGGGACCGGTAAAATAATTCTGTACCGCGCCACTCACTGCAGCAGAGACTAAAACTAATAATAAAAAATAGAGAGAACCCAATCGGCGTTCAATCGCGCCACCGAATAACCAAAACCACGAAAGGTTAAATAAAATATGCGGTACCGATAAGTGAACAATTGCATGAGTGAAATAGCGCCATACTTCCTGATCCTCCCAAGAATAAGCCGGATAATGGAATAAATCCATAATTGGCTCTTCAAATCCGATATTCTGCAAGAGATAAATCACCGCGCAAAGTGCGGTCAAAATAAACGTGATTTTTTGTGCGCTCAATGTGCGTTTCAATACTTTTCTCTCTTCTGGCACATCGGTTTCACTATCAAATAAAGACGGCATTTGTTATATTCCTTTTTATTTTTCGTCAATCATATAAGGTTCATTATGAAAAAACAAACTATGCCAACAGGATTTAGCGGCTTCGCTTGGGGAATCGCGGCATTTTGTTTACCCATTTTACTGTGGCCTATGGCCTCTCTGCTTTCCACTGCTTTTGCGAAAAACCCAACATTAAGCGACTTTCAGATCGATCTTTTCTCGATTATCTTTTGGGTGTATCCCTTTATTTTAGTTTTGATTGCACGTTTGCTTTATAAACTGCACCAGCGCAAACCTAAACTTGCCGTAAAATTATTACTGCTAAGCGCGGTCATTTTTTACATTGTTTTAGTTTCGGTTTGCTATATTGGCTTTAATGCTTAAGAATATAAAAACAAAATCACAAACAACAAAAAGGGAGCTTTCGCTCCCTTTTAACTTATGTTCCTAATAATCAAAAATATAAAAAAATTTCCTACCTAGCAATCAATTATGCAAAGTATTTTTCTAAATCGTCGCTACCGCCGATGTGTTTACCACCGATGAATACTTGTGGCACAGTTGCACGACCAGAAACCGCACGTACACTCACGATAGTTGCATCTTGACCTAATACGATTTCTTCAAAGCTTAAACCTTTATCACGTAAAAGTTGTTTTGCTTTCGCGCAATATGGACAGCCTGGTTTTGTGAAGATGGCGATTGATTCTTGTACTTGATAATCTGGTGCAATATATTTCAACATGGTATCGGCATCAGATACTTTAAACGGATCGCCTGGCTCATTTGGTTCAATAAACATTTTTTCCACTACGCCATTTTTCACGAGCATAGAATAACGCCAAGAACGTTTACCAAAACCTAAATCATCTTTTCCAACTAACATGCCCATACCTTCAGTAAAGGTACCGTTACCATCTGGAATGAATTTTACATTGTGTGCTTCTTCTGCGTCTTTCCAAGCATTCATAACGAAAGTATCGTTTACAGACACAACTAAAATATCATCTACGCCATGTTTTTTGAACACTGGCGCAAGTTCGTTATAACGTGGTAAGTGAAAAGATGAACAAGTTGGCGTGAATGCACCTGGTAATGAGAAAACAACAACAGTTTTGTTATCAAATAATTCAGATGTGGTCACATCAACCCATTGATCGCCTTGACGAGTACGGAATGTAACTTGTGGAACTTTTTTTCCTTCCATATTAGACATAATGTGTCTCCTCTGTTAGTTAAATGAATTTACCTTAAAAACTTAATAGGCATTATAGAAAGTTTTGTGATATAGTCATAATCAATTAATTCTATCCTTTTAATTGACATATTCTATAAAGTGAGAACCCTATGAACATTCGTGATTTAGAATACTTAGTAGCCCTTTCCGAGTTCAAACATTTCCGTCGAGCGGCGGATTTTTGCAATGTTAGCCAACCGACTTTAAGTGGCCAAATTCGCAAACTAGAAGATGAATTAGGCATTATTTTACTTGAACGTACTAGCCGTAAAGTACTCTTCACGCAATCTGGTATGTTACTTGTTGATCAAGCTCGCACTGTATTACGAGAAGTAAAATTACTTAAAGAAATGGCTAGCAATCAAGGTAAAGAAATGACAGGTCCATTACACATTGGATTAATCCCAACCGTTGGTCCTTACCTACTTCCTTATATTGTACCAACATTGAAAGA
This sequence comes from uncultured Haemophilus sp., assembly GCF_905207935.1. Classification (GTDB taxonomy): domain Bacteria; phylum Pseudomonadota; class Gammaproteobacteria; order Enterobacterales; family Pasteurellaceae; genus Haemophilus_D. The sequence goes on along the minus strand of NZ_CAJLNI010000034.1, from coordinate 9,566 downwards.
AACTTTCCCAGATTTAGAAGTATTTCTTTACGAAGCCCAAACTCACCAACTATTAGAACAATTAGAAACAGGTCGCCTAGATTGTGCGATTGTGGCTCGCGTACCCGAAACTGAAGCGTTTATCGAAGTGCCTATTTTTGATGAAAAAATGTTACTGGCAGTTTCAGAACAGCATCCATGGGCATCAAAAAGCAAAATTGCCATGAATACCTTAAAAGGGCAAGAAATGCTCATGCTAGATGATGGGCATTGCTTACGTAATCAAGCGCTCGATTATTGTTTTATGGCCGGTGCTAAAGAAGACCCTCACTTCCAAGCCACTAGCCTTGAAACGTTGCGTAATATGGTGGCAGCTAATGCAGGCATCACCTTTATGCCAGAACTTGCTGTATTAAATGAAGGCACACGTGCAGGTGTAAAATATATTCCGTGCCATTCCCCAGAACCGTCTCGTACTATTGCGCTTGTTTATCGCCCAGGATCGCCATTACGTAATCGTTATGAACGCGTTGCAAATGCGATCAGTGAACAAGTTAAATCAATTTTAGCGAATAAAAAATAATTCATCATAGACTGAGGAAAACAAAATGGCAGGCGTTCGAGCAATCCAAAAAGAAAAAACCCGTCGAGCCTTAATTGACGCAGCGTTCAATCAGTTGAGTGCAGAAAAAAGCTTTTCTAATTTAAGCTTACGTGAAGTTGCACGTGAAGCAGGCATTGCACCAACCTCTTTCTATCGCCACTTTAGCGATATGGATGAGCTCGGACTAGAAATGGTTGATGAGGCCGGCTTAACACTTCGCCAATTAATGCGCCAAGCGCGTAAACGCATTGATGCCGGCGGCAGTGTCATCCGTGTTTCTGTTGAAACCTTTTTTGAATTTATCACTCACAGCACCAACGTGTTCCGTTTGCTTTTACGTGAAAGTTCGGGAACCTCTCAAGCGTTCCGTACCGCAGCCGCTCGTGAAATCAAACACTTTGTCGATGAATTAGCTGAGTACATTGCGAAGAAAAATCACTACTCTCAATATGTCTCTTATGTACAAGCAGAAGGCATGGTAACCATCGTATTCACGGCAGGTTCTAATGCCTTAGATATGACCAAAGCTGAACAAGATTTGTTAAAAGAACGCGTTATCTTACAGCTTCGCATGCTTGCTAAAGGTGGGGATTTTGCGGCGCATAAAGAAAAAATGATGCGAAAATAGACCGCACTTTTCGACTAAAACAAAACACCCGCATCTCTGCGGGTGTTGTTTTATCTAAAATAGGGAATTATTTACCATCCCAAGCTTTAATCGCATCTAAACGTGCTTTCACTTTGCTGCTTGAATCACCTTTGAAGTAATCTTTCGCTAAACCACCTTCAAAACCGCCGTAGTTCGGGTTAGGTAAAACGATGAATGTTTTACCAAATTTCGCTTTGTTTTGTGCCACGAAATCACGACGTTCTGCATTTTGTTTACCGTAGATTTCATCGCCGAAGTCATCTAGGTTATCACCCACATAAACGACGATTTCATAGCCTTGTTTTTCAATTTCTTCAAAACGTGCTGCTTTTGGTGATTTATCTTTTTTCAAGTAAAACGCTGAATCTTCAACACCATTAAAACCTAAACGTTTCATGTCATCAATCGTACCCGCTTTTTCATTGCTGTCTTTACGATTAGACACATAGAACATTTTACCGCCGTGGGTATTTACATAGTTATTGAATTCTACTGCACCTGGTACAACACCTGATTGACGAGCATCTACCCAACGAGTCCAGTCTTTACCATCAAATGGTTTATTGTTTTGAACTTGCCAACCTGCATAAGGGCTGTTATCTAACATGGTTTCATCTAAATCCACCACAACGGCTTTTTTCTTACCTTTTTTCACTTTAGCGTGATCAAATGCCACTTTTGCCGCATTGTATGCTTGGTAAGAAAGGGCTTGGTATTCACCTGATTGTTGAATCCAGTTAAGACCTAATACCGCTTGTTGTTGAAGCTGAGCATCCGCTTCTGCACTTTTATTTTGAGTCGCGCAACCGGTTAAAATAAATGCTGACATCGCTGCAATAGCGGTAAGTTTTAATGTTGTTTTCATTGATTGTTCCTTCTGTTAAAAAGTCATAATGACAGACAAAAGTATAACAAGCCTATTTGGGCAGTGACTATGGGTTTATCAAACTTTATAACTAATTTGTGAGATAGATCACATTTTTCATTTTGAAGCTATCTAACAAACCCAATGAGATCATTTCAAAATCATCTTATTTTTTAACCGCACTTTTTCATCGCATTTCGCTGTATTTCACGGTAAACTATCCCCAGTTTTCAGAAATAATAGGTAATTTATGCGTCTTTTCATTGGAATTTTAGTGGGTATTCTCGTGCTATTTCAGTACGATCTTTGGTTTGGTAAAAACGGCTATTTTGACTACAAAGATGTCGAAGCTCAAATCAAAGAGAATAAAGCTGAAAATGAAAAGCTCTCACAAAGAAATCAAATGATTTCCGCCGAAATTCAAGGACTAACAAAAGGCTTTGAATCTATTGAAGAGCGTGCACGCATGAGCCATGATATGGTCAAACCAAACGAAGTGTTCTATCACATCGTCAAAGAGCATAAATAATGAACCGCGAAATTATTGCCGTCATTCCTGCTGCGGGTGTTGGAAGCCGTATGCAAGCAAACAAACCGAAGCAATATCTGAAAATCCTAGACAAGACGATTCTGGAACATACGCTCTCAGTCATTCTATCCCATCCTGCAATTAATCATGTTATTCTTGCAGTAGGAAAAAATGATCCCTATCTTTCTGAAATGACTTTATTCCCTCATCAAAACATCACCCTCGTTGAAGGGGGAGAAACACGCGCAGAGTCAGTTCTAAATGGACTCAACGTGATCAAAAATGACCATGCTTGGGTGTTGGTGCATGATGCAGCCAGACCTTGTTTAACCCATCAAGATTTAGATAAATTGCTCCAAATCGATGATGAGCAAGGTGCTATTTTAGCTATTCCGGCGGTCGATACGATTAAACGCGCGAATAAACAACAAAATATTATTAAAACAGAAGATCGCTCCGAACTTTGGCTTGCTCAGACGCCTCAATTTTTCCGTTGCGATCTATTAAGAAATGCACTTAAACAGGGGCTTTCTCAAGGCGCCAATATTACAGATGAAGCCTCTGCGATGGAACTTGCCGGATTTCAACCGCACTTAGTTGCAGGACGAAGTGATAATATTAAAGTTACACGTCCAGAAGATTTAGCTTTAGCCGAATTTTATTTAACAAGGAAAACACTATGATACGAATTGGACATGGGTTTGATGTTCATGCCTTTGGTGAAGACCGCCCTTTAATTATTGGTGGCGTTGAAGTGCCTTACCACACTGGGTTTATTGCCCATTCTGATGGTGATGTCGCCTTACATGCCTTAACAGATGCTTTATTAGGTGCAGTAGCATTAGGTGATATTGGTAAACTCTTCCCTGATACCGATATGCAATATAAGAATGCAGATAGCCGTGTTTTATTACGAGAAGCATTCCGCCAAGTACAAGCAAAAGGCTATAAGGTCGGTAATGTGGATGTAACCATTATTGCTCAAGCCCCTAAAATGCGTCCTCATATCGATGCAATGCGAGCGAAAATTGCGGAAGATTTACATTGTGATATTGAGCAAGTCAATGTGAAAGCAACTACAACAGAAAAACTTGGCTTTACAGGCCGAAGTGAAGGCATTGCTTGCGAGGCCGTCGCATTATTATTAAAAGCTTAAATTTTAGGTAAAAGAAAAGGTTGGTAAAATACCAACCTTTTTTATTTGGATTAAATTCTTATTGTTTTTTTAATAAATCGCGAATTTCAGTAAGTAATTCTTCTTGTGAAGGACCTTTTACTTCTTCTACTGGTTTTTTCACTTTGTTGATACCTTTGATCATCATGAAGATTGCGAATGCAATGATGATGAAATCAAAGACGTTTTGAATAAATACACCGTAGTTTAAGGTTACTGCTGGGGTTTCACCTACAGCTTGAGCTAACGTGATTTTCAAATCTTTGAAATCCACGCCACCAGTTAAAATACCTAATACAGGCATTACTACGTCACCGACAAGTGAACTTACGATTTTACCAAAAGCACCACCGATGATCACACCGACTGCCATATCTACTACGTTGCCGCGCATTGCGAATTCGCGGAATTCTTTAAGAAAGCTCATAAAATTTCCTTTTGTGTTGGTTTAAAAAATTAAAAGAGTGCGTATTATAGGTTTTCAGATTAAAAAGTAAACTGTTATTTAAATAAAAAATGCACTTGGTTGGAATAATTTTTCAATTTCTGACACAGATTTCTTGTCATTAATATAAACAATCACATTATCGCCTTCTTCAATAACAACCTGACGACGAGCAATGATTACTTCATTTTTACGTAAAATTGCCGCAATCATCGCCCCTACAGGCAGCTTAATATCGCCAATTTGTCTTCCTACCACATTGGATGTTGTCGCATCGCCATGTACAACAAGTTCAATGGCTTCCGCGGTACCATGACGCAAAGAGGCCACATTTTTGATATCCCCTTTACGCACATGTCCTAATAAAGCGGAGATTGTTGCCTGTTGTGGTGAAACCGCAATATCAATGGTTCCACCTTGAATCAAATTGATATATGCCATGCGTTGAATAAGCACCATGGCTTTTTTAGCCCCTAGGCGTTTTGCCAGTAACGCCGACATAATATTGGCTTCATCATCCGCACTTAGAGATAAAAAGACATCAACGCTCTCAATATGCTCTTCAAAAAGTAAATTTTGATCAGAAGCATCACCATGGAAAACCAGGGTTTTAGAGAGTCTTTCTGCTAAAACTTTCGCTTTTTCTCCATCACGCTCAATGAGTTTTACTTGATACTTATCTTCTAGCTGTTTTGCCACACCTGAGGCAATATTCCCGCTGCCAACGATCATGATACGTTTGTAGGTTTTCTCAAGGCGTTGCAACTCACTCATCACCGCTTTAATGTGTTCCGTCGCACAAATAAAGGTAATTTCATCGCCCGCCTCAATAATGGTCGAACCTTGCGGACGAATTAATCTATCATTACGTAAAATCGAAATGATTCGGCAATCAATGTGTGGCATATGCTCTTTAAAAGCAGATAGCGCATAACCCACTAAGGGACCACCGTAATAGGCTTTTACAACCACAATGCTAATTCGATTATTGGCAAAATGCGCCACTTGCAACGCACCTGGAAAAGCAATTAAACGTGTAATCTCATCCGTAACTAAATTTTCTGGTGAAATAAGATGATCGATGGGTACGTTTTCATTATTAAATAATTTATCTTTCTCACGCAAATATTCCGCATTACGAATACGCGCAATACGTGTTGGGGTATTGAAAAGGGTATATCCCAACTGGCAAGCAATCATATTAATTTCATCTGATGCCGTTACTGCAACCATCAAGTCTGCATCAGCGGCTCCTGCATCACGTAAAACCTTGGGTGAAGAAGGGGAACCTTTAACTACGCGTAAATCATGCTTATCTTGTAAATTCTGCAGATGTTGAGATTCATTATCTACCAGTGTGATGTCGTTATCTTCACTCACTAAATTTGCCGCAAGTGTTGTACCTACTTGCCCTGCACCTAAAATGATTATTTTCATTCTGTTCTCTCCACAACCAAAGGTCGGATGCCAATTTCAGCTGAATTTAGACCGCACTTTAATGCCTCAATACGGCGACAAATGGTCGATGTTACTTGTTCAGCTTCTGCCATTTTTTCTGCGGTAATCGCTGGATCTTGTTTACCAAATAACAGGCCATCGAGTAAACGTTCCGCATGCATACCTTCTCGACAAAAATGCAACACGCCTACATCTTCAAATAATGTGGCTACTTTTGCTGTTTTAGTGGTTGCAATGCCTAAAGCGCCATCTTCACCGCCGAGCTCTCGGAATAATTGATGTGTTGGAAATCCGCCGCACGCTAAGAAAAAAGCTTTATTGAAAACGATATTTCCCCCGCAGGTCATGCGCATATATTGCCATGCCTGATCAAAATTAGGGTGTTCCGCATAGCGTTGAGCTAAATTTATCGGCTTTAACGCTAATCTCACTAGCGAAGTATCTGGCTGAAAATGAAAGGTTGCCGCAGCTACTTCTAATGCTCCCGGTTCATATGCATCATCTGCATCTAAAAATGCGACAAAATCAACCGCACTTTTAGCCGAAAGCATCGCACCCCAATTTCGAGTCATCGCTACACCACTATTTTTCGGCATTTGCTCGATAGAGATTCTGTCAGGATATTGTTCTGCAAGCTGTAAGGCTAATGCAAATGTATTATCTGTCGACGCATCATCAATCAACCAAAGGTGACCAAGATTATTTTGCTGCAACACAGACTCTACTGCACGAGCAAGCGTTTGTTCAGTGTTATAGCAAGGAATGACGACATCAATTAAAGGCAAATTCATTTAAGCTGACCGTTTTCTCAATTTTGCATAATAAAAACCATCCCCGCCATTCTCTTGTGGCAAGAATTGGATTCCAATCGTATTTTCCGTTTGTTCAAACGGCAATGGCATTAATTCTGCATCGGGTGTTTCAGCTAAAAAATGCTGTATTTGCTGACTGTTCTCATCAGGAAGCACCGAGCAAGTCGCGTAAAGCAAAATACCATTAGGTTTCAATTTTGCCCAAAGCGCTTTTAGAATTTGTCCTTGCAAGGCTACCAATTGGGCAATATCCGTTTCTTGACGTAGCCATTTAATATCCGGATGACGACGAATCACGCCCGTTGCCGAACAAGGTGCATCTAATAAAATACGATCAAAAGATGCTCCACTTAAACCTATTTCCGCAAGCCACTTCTCTGGCTCGGTCGCATCACCACAAACAAATATCGCTTGTTGATTCAAACGAGCAAGGTTTTCTTCGACGCGTTTTAAGCGATGAGCCTCGACATCAAGCGCAATCACTTTCGCTTGTGGCGCCATTTCTAAAATATGCGTAGTTTTCCCACCTGGCGCCGCGCAAGCATCTAAAATTAATTCACCATTTTGTGGCTCAAGCAATAAGGCCGACCATTGTGCATTAAGGTCCTGAACGGTTACTGCACCTTGTTCAAAATTTGGTAGTTTCGAGACAGAAAGCGGTTGTGCTAAACGCAAAGCATGTGGATTATCACATTCAAATGCTGCTATCTCTTGCTCTTCCAACAAAGTGCGGTAAGTTTTCGTATTATTTTGTTGTTGGTTAACTCGCAACCACATTGGTGGCTTTTGGTTATTCGCCTCAATAATTTCACGCCAATTCGGATAAGCTTTTTTGAGTTTATTCACAAACCATTCAGGATGAAGCGTTTGCCAATGTTTATCTACTGCGGCAAGAATATCTTCTTGTTCCCGTAAGAAGCGACGCAATACACCGTTAACCAAACCACGGAAACTATCTAATTTTAATAATTTTGTGGCATTAACTACTTCATCTACCGCCGCATGAGCGGGCACGCGCATATAAAGTAATTGGTACAATCCCACCAATAGCAAGCAGTGCACGATGCGGGTTTTACCCTTCAATGGCTTATCTAATAGTTTTTTTATAATATTTTCTAAACGAGGCAATACGCGACAAATACCAAAGGTGATTTCCTGTAATAAAGGCAAATCCTGTGGTTTTACCTGTGATTGCACGTCAGGAAGCAACGTTGATAAGGACTTACCTTGATCTAAAACCTGCAAAATCACTTGAGCAGCAATAGCGCGTACCGAAAGTGCGGTCGATTTTCCCGTTTTTTTTCGTTGAAATACCATTAGTTTAGAACCTTACCGACCTGGAACCAATCTGCTCGACCATTAAGGAAGTCTTGCACAGACATAGGTTTCTTGCCTGCCGGCTGAAGTTGCAATAAATTTAAAACGCCTTCTTTCGTGGCAATTTGGATACCTTTTTTATCGACACTTAAAATCGTCCCAGCTGGTTTATCTACATGTGGCAACACGGCAGCAGCATAAACTTTTAAGGTTTGTTCATTACCTTGTTCATCGGTTAATTGTAGAAAACTTATCGGCCAAGGATTAAACGCGCGAATGTTACGTTCAAGCTGGGCTGCCGATAGCGACCAATCTAATTTAGCCTCTTCTTTGGAAAGTTTCTCTGCATAGTTACTTTGGCTATCATCTTGTTTTTCTGCAATGAATTTCCCTTCTTCCAAATGATCCAAAACATCAATCAATGCAGCTGGCGCAATTTCAGCTAATTTATGGTAAAGCGAAGCAGAAGTTTCTTGCGCATCAATATCGCAATACACTTTGTGTAACATATCGCCAGTATCTAAGCCTGCATCCATCTGCATAATTGTCACACCAGTTTGTTGATCGCCAGCCCAAATAGACCGCTGAATAGGTGCAGCACCACGCCAACGTGGTAAGAGAGAGCCATGCACATTTAAACAACCTAAACGAGGCATATCCAACACTGCTTGAGGTAAAATCAAACCATAAGCAACAACAACCATTACATCAGCATTTAACGCTTTAAGCTCTGCTTGTGCTTCTTCTTTACGCAAGGATTTTGGTTGATAAACAGGAATTTGATGCTGTTCTGCTAATTGCTTTACAGGACTCGCCTGCAATTTTTTACCGCGACCAGCCGGTTTATCTGGCTGCGTATAAACAGCAATAATATTGTGATGTGAATTTAAGAGTGCAGCAAGATGTTGTGCTGCGAAGTCCGGTGTACCGGCAAAGATGATATTCAATGGTTTCATAATGTTCTACGTTATGGGGTTGATAGGAAAAGTGCGGTCATTTTATACCGCACTTTTGATTATTGTTTTGCAATTTGTTTTTTATATTTCACTAATTTTTCTTTGATACGTTGACGTTTCAACGGTGAAAGATAATCTACAAATAAAATACCGTTCAAATGATCGATCTCATGTTGAATACAGATTGCTAATAAACCATCTGCATCAAGCGTAAATTCTTTTCCATGACGATCTAACGCTTTCACCGTGACTTTTTCTTTACGAGGCACTAAAGCACGGAATCCAGGAATAGATAAACAACCTTCTTCAATGCCTGTTTCACCTTCAGAAGCCAAAATTTCTGGATTGATCAACACTAATTGATTTTGTTTGTCACCTTCAATATCAATCGTAATAATACGCTGCAAGATATCTACCTGCGGTGCTGCAAGACCAATCCCTTCTTCTTGGTACATCGTATCAAACATATCATCTACAATTTTACGAATGTCATCATTGACTTCTGCAACTGGCTCACAAACAACCTTTAGGTGATCATCTGGATAAATTAATACATTAAGTGCGGTCATATTTTCTCTTGTTTTATAAAAATTACAGCGGTGATTGTATCATAGAATCAACGCTTTGCTAAAATATTGAAAATTCTATAAACAAAAACCCCAAGCCATTCAGCTCGGGGTTCACATTCAGTACCTGGCGGTGTCCTACTCTCACATGGGGAAGCCCCACACTACCATCGGCGCATCGGCGTTTCACTTCTGAGTTCGGTATGGGGTCA
>NZ_CAJLNI010000033.1 GCF_905207935.1 uncultured Haemophilus sp. | reverse complement strand
GATAATTTGCAATTGAAGCAAACGCATCAAATTGGTTCGTCCAAATGTCCTTCACACCATCATTATTACCATCTGCTGCATAATTTAAGAATGCGCTTGGCATAAATTGGGTTTGCCCCATTGCGCCCGCCCAAGAACCTAACATTCTGTGACGTTGAATATGATCACGTTCTAACATTTTCATCGCATTCACAAATTCTTTACTGAATAAGGCTTCACGTCTGCCATCAAAGGCTAATGTAGCTAAAGCTGACAACACATCATAGCTACCTTGGTAGTGACCAAAGCTACTTTCCATACCCCATAAGGCAAGGATGTATTCCTGTTGAACACCATAACGTTGGCTTGCTTGTTGTAATGGTGCTTGTACTTCCCAATAACGCTCTTCGGCAATATCCACTTTGTTTTGAGTCAGTACTTTATTCAGATAATTGGTTGTGCCATTTGGATTGGGTAACTGTGGTTGATCTGAATTACGCTTGCTTCTACCCGCTTGCGCACGATCTAAATCCACAGCCTTTTGCATATATTGAATATTATTTTGTGCATTCAATACTGAAGCTGACACACCTTCTGCTGCCGCTTTGCTTTTTAAGAACTGCACATAATCATTAAAGTTATCTAAGGTTCTTGGCTTGCTGTAAACAGCGTTGCTACTTACCTTGCTTGATGACATTGTTGTCGTCGTACTGCTTGAACAACCCACTAATAAAAGTGCGGTCGATAACGCAGTCATTTTTAACGTTGAGATTAAATTCATTTGTTTTCCTTTTTTAATTATCAAAATATCGCATTATTTGCGTAAAAATTGGTTATAAACCGCTTTTAATAATGAGGTTGGTAGCAAGCGAGAACCTGAACGCAAGGCAAAGGTAAATAAGCCCGAAAATAAGCCTTGAATGCCTAAGCGATGTTTCAATTTAAACAAACGCCATTCTGCTTTCGCTTGGTTTAAACCACGACGACGCCCTACCATACCATTGCCCACGCGAGCATAAACTAAAATATCCGGCAAGTTTGCCACTTTCTGGCCTTGTGCTACAAGCTTAATCCAAAGGTAATAATCTTCCTGTAAATCTTCATATCCACCACAATTAATGACCGCACTTTTTTGATACGCGACCGTCATGTGATTGAACGGACAACGTTTTTGCGTAAATTTAACGATATCTTGTGCATCAGTCGGCACGTTACGATATGCCACGATGTCTTGAATATTTTCGCCAAACTCAGCAATCTGCCCACCGAAAATAATCGTATCCGGATGTTGCTCAATAAACGCCACTTGTTTCGCAAAACGCTCAGGCACACAAATATCATCGGTGTCCATACGGAAGACCCAATCGTGAGAACAATGTTTTAATCCTTCATTGAGCGCTTTACCTAAACCTAAATTTTTAGGCAACTTCACTAAGTTTAAGGGTAATTTGGTTTCAAATTCAGAAACCACGGCTTCCAATTCTGGCGTTACCGCACCATCAAACACCAACACAATCTCATCTGCTGGATGGGTTTGAGCCACTAAACTTTCAAAACATTCTCTTAAATATTGTGGATTTTCCTTAATGTATAAGGACATTAAAACTGAAAATTTCATACTTCTCTATCTAATAAGTTATCTACATAAACCGTTTCAAATTAATTGCCAATTTAGGTGAAATTAGAACCACAAAGGCAATGACTAGCTGCTTAATACTTTTCGTTAATTTAAAAATCTCAAAATAGTAAAAAGCCGCTTTACGGGATAAATTCATTATATGTGGGTAAGCCAACATATATTGTGCGTTGATGGCAAAATTCTTTTCTTGCTCTGCCGTTTTCACATAATTTTCACGGATATAATCAATCGCTTTTTGCGTATTAGTCGTATCCGTTGATACGCTAGAACGCTTAGTATGGAACGTACAATAAGTTAATGGTTCTGCTACTTTGCACGCTTTAAACGTTGGATCTTGCACAAGTTTCAGCAAGAAATCATAGTCTTCCAATGAACGAAGTGCGGTCGATAATCCGCCAATTTTTAAAAACAGATCTTTTTTCACCCCAATCATCGGCATACCACCGATTTTATTCGCCAGTAAAATTCGCTCTACGCTAATCTCTTGTGGCTCAATCGGGTTGGTCACATAGCTAAAACCTTCATTCACCATTTCACATTTTGCAGGATGATAAACAAAGTTAATATCGGCATGATCGGCAATAATATCCGCCAATTTTTGACATTTGTCGTTAGCAAAACGATCATCATCATCAAGGAATAACAACCAATCATTATCGGCATTTCTTGCCCCGATATTACGACTTTCTGCGGCACCTTGATTGGTTTCGTTACGAATGACTTTAACTGCAAATGGATACGATTGTGTCACTTCAACGGGTTCTTTCGAGCAATCATCTACAATCACCACATCAAAATTATAAGTGGTTTGCTTGGTTAAACTTTCCAATAACGCAGGAATTTCTTCTTTCCGATTATAAGAAGGCACGATGATACTAAACATCTTTCGGCTCCTGTTGTTTAAATAAAATAAGTTGTTTACCGTGAGTGCCAAAAAGCGATAAGAACATCAACATCACGAACATAATGCCAGGGAAAGCAAAGGTGTCCGCTTTGATGTTACAAAATGCCAAAATCACAAAGGCAGAAAGAATAAATTTCCAGCTGCCATCAAACCAATTTAAGGCGACTTTGCGCACAAAATAAAATGTCACGGCAAAACACACTAAGGCATAAGACACACCACCATAAAGAATCTGACGTAAGAAACCGGAATCTGTATGACCATAATAACGGCCGACTTCCAACTGCCCTGTCATATACATGCCATCGCCATAAATAAACTGTTTAAGCGTTGGCATGAACAGGTGGTTTTTCATCAACGTATCTGTTGACGAACTGACAAATCCTGCACCGTGCAATAAATTAATCACGGGTTCTAAAGCATGTGCCACATAAGGATTTTCTGGTAAGAAATACGCCAATAACAATACCAAAATAGCAAACGCAATGAGTGATGGAACATAACGCCATTTGAAATACACTAAAATGCTCACAACTGATAACAGAAGGAATGTACGTCCTGAAATTAATCCGATACATAGCATAAAAAACACTAAAATACTTGGAAGTGTATTATGTTTAGCGTTGTAAGCCAGTAAGAAATGCAACAGCATTAAATAGAATAAACTCAGTTGGAAAAAGGCGGTTGCAGTGATGTTATATAAGCGATACTCCTGCTCTGAACCATAAAAACGTGCAGGTAACACCGCATTGGTCGAAAGCAAGAAATCGATCATAAATGATGCGCCGAGCAAGCCAATGATGCCCACTACAAATTGCACCACAACGCCAATTTGCAAATCTCTCACGACTCGTTGTTGTCCGTTTGCATTGGCATAAAACGCATTATACAGTCCCACGCCTAAGAGGAATAAAATCAATTCCTTCACATACATGGTGATAACAGAAAGATCTTTTGTGCCATTAAGCAATAACGGAATCACACTGAAAACAATCAATCCCCCTAAAACAGCAAGACTGTCTAAAGGCAAAATGATGCCTTGCGGCTTCTGCTTTTTAATGTACTGATACGCCAAAACAACCAGTGCTGCCAAGCCCGCGACGAATGACATTCGTACTACATGGAACAGCCAAGGATCGTAAAGATAAAAAAGGTTAAAAAGTGCGGTCATTTTTTTACGTTATTTTCCTAAATTCTTTTTCACTGCTAAGATTTTTTTGAGCGGATATTTAATTAATTTCTTCACTAAGTTATTGGATTTTGAACCGCGAATCGCTTCCAAATTACTCACTAACTGTGGATTTTCAATCGCCACAAGCGGACGAACCACATTGTTATTGATTTCGAATTGGGTTTCAAATAGCAAGAAATCATCAGCAAGCCAAAACGGCTTTTCTTGTTCAAGTTGTTTTAAAAATGCACGTGCCGCTGATTTTTTAATTAAGTATGCTACCGTGCCCGCAAAATAACTTTTATATGGGTAAGCCACGGTGACATCACCCACTGTTTGACGTAAGAATGAAAAGGTGGTTGGATAATTAATTTCCAATTCCACATCATCAAATTCCGCAATTTTTGATTGCCCGATTAATACAATATCTGCATCACATTTTTCGGTTAAAAGTGCGATCGTTTTTGGTGATAAATTTGAATTGAACAAAGCATCATCTTCACAGACTAAAGCATAGTCATTTTCCGTCACATTTTGATCTTCTACGATCTGACGATAAACCGCTAAATGGCTTAATGTACAACCAATTTCGCCTTTTGTGACGTTGCGTCCATAATGCTGTTCAAACTTTGTTGGATTGAACACTTCAGCTAATGCTTCCCATTCTTTTTGCATAGTATTAATGGCTGAAAATACAGCAAAATCAGCGGTATCAGGTTGAGCAAAAAACAGCTCACGACGCTGAACATCTTTATCTAGTGAAATCAAATATTTATTCATAATTATCTCAATTTAGTTTTTGCGTTATTTTGATTGCAACAAACGGAAATAGTTGCAAATTATACTAAAGAAATAGGCCAATGGCATGGCTTTTAATACGACTTTAAAAATCCTTAAAAAAATAACCGCACTTTAAATGCTTAAAGCGCGGTCTATTTTAAATGGATTAGTATGTTATTTCTTTCAATTAGAAAATTGCAGTCGCTAAACCCACAACAACACTTAAAGAAAGTACTACAGCTAACATTGCATAACCAAAATCACTCATTTTAATTTCCCACTTATTTAGTTAAAGATAGCCCATTCTAACAATAAAGTACGTTTTTTCAAAAATTTTTTATAATTTGCTTAACCTATTTGGTGACAGTCTTTATAATGGGAAAAATTCTCTAGAGGCAAAATTATGGCAACAATTAAAGATGTCGCGAAGATGGCTGGTGTTTCTACCACCACAGTTTCCCATGTAATTAATAAAACCCGTTTTGTAGCAAAAGAAACTGAAGAGGCGGTGATGCAAGCCATTAAAAGCTTGAAATACTCACCAAGTGCTGTTGCGCGTAGTTTGAAAGTCAATACGACAAAATCTATTGGGATGATTGTTACCACCAGTGAATCCCCTTATTTTGCTGAAATCATTCATGCCGTTGAAGATCATTGTTATCGTCAAGGTTATTCACTTTTTTTGTGTAATACACAAAATGATCCTGAAAAAATTAAAAATCACGTCGAAATGCTCGCCAAGAAACGCGTAGATGGTTTATTGGTGATGTGTTCTGAATATACGCAACATTCACTTGATGTGCTTTCAGGTTTCTCTTCCGTACCTATGGTGGTAATGGATTGGGGCCCTAATGTTGATACCGATATCATTGAAGATAACAGCTTTACGGGCGGTTATATTGCGACTAAGCACTTAATTGATTGTGGTCATAAAGCCATTGGTCTTATTGCAGGGGAATTGGATAAAACTACCGCAAAAACACGTTATGAAGGTTTTGTGAAAGCCATGAATGAAGCCAATCTGCCAATTCATGAAAATTGGATTATGGAAGGCTTCTTTGAGCCAGAAGATGGTTACGAGTGCATGAACAAGATCCTTTCACAAGACAGCCTACCTACTGCTGTCTTCTGCTGTAATGACGTGATGGCATTAGGTGCAATTTCCGCAATTACGGAAAAAGGCTTGCGCGTACCTGATGATATTTCGATTATTGGCTATGACAATATTCACTCATCACGTTTCTATGCACCGCCACTCACAACGATTCACCAATCTAAATCACGTTTAGGTGCACAAGCGGTTAATCTGTTATTTGAACGTATCGCCAATAAAGATAACGACAGCCACGAAAAACATCGTATTGCGATCCATCCAGAATTGGTACTACGAAAATCAGTTCGCACACTTGCATAAACATTAAATTTTTTGACCGCACTTTAAATTTTATCTAAAAAAGTGCGGTCTTTTTTTTACTTATTTTCAGCTTTTTTGATTTAATACAAGTTTTCGACGTATAGCATTTGATTCCGATACATATTTTTGGTTATATCTCTCCTGATTTTATTTTATTTTTTCTTTATCGGAGTTCATATGACTGATGAGTATCGCACTCTCCGCCATAATATTAATATGTTAGGGCGTTTTCTTGGAGAAACCATTAATGATGCACAAGGCGAAGACATTCTTACCTTGATTGAAAATGTTCGCCAATTGTCCAAACAATCTCGAGCGGGCGATAGCCAAGCACGTAGAACATTGTTGGATACCCTTTCCACCATTTCTAATGAAAACATTATTCCTGTTGCACGAGCATTCAGCCATTTTCTTAATCTGACGAATATCGCTGAACAATACCAAACAGTCTCTCGCCAACATAAAGATTTACAATCTTCTAATCGTTCATTAAGTGCTTTATTTCAACGTTTAAAAGCACAAAATGCCTCAAAAGAAGAGGTTTACAAAACCGTTGAAAACTTGCTTATTGAGCTTGTATTAACGGCACATCCAACCGAAACTACACGTCGTTCTTTAGTCCATAAACACGTTGAGATCAATAAATGCTTAAGCAAATTAGAGCACGATGATTTAACACCGAAAGAACGCGGCATTATTGAACGATTGTTACTTCGTTTAATTGCTGAAGCGTGGCATACTAATGAAATCCGTACTGTTCGCCCTACCCCATTCGATGAAGCAAAATGGGGCTTTGCCATGATTGAGAATAGCTTATGGCAAGGAGTACCGGAATTCTTACGTCAATTAAATGAACATGCTCGTGAATTCTTAGGTTACGATTTACCAGTGGGCTTACGTCCTGTCAGAATTTCTTCTTGGATGGGCGGTGACCGTGATGGTAACCCGTTTGTTACTTCAAAAATTACTCAACAAGTCCTCTATCTTGCTCGTTGGAAAGCAGCAGATTTATTCTTAAATGACATCAAATCTCTTGCCGATGAATTATCTATGGTGAAATGCACACCAGAATTTACCGCAAAATATGGTGAGCATTTAGAGCCTTATCGTTTTGTGGTCAAAGAACTTCGCACAAAACTTATCGCAACCCTTGATTACTTTGAAGATTGCCTGGCTAATCGTCCACCACGCGTAAGCCAAGCGGATATCATCATGGAAGATAATCAACTTTGGGAACCGCTCTATGATTGCTATCAATCATTGATGATGTGTGGCATGCGGATTATTGCCAATGGATCCTTATTGGATATTTTGCATCGCATTCGCTGTTTTGGTGTCACGCTTTCACAAATGGATATCCGTCAAGAAAGCACGCGTCATACCGATGCGATTGCTGAAATCACACGTTATCTTGGCATTGGTGATTATGCACAATGGAGTGAAGCGGAAAAACAATCTTTCTTGGTGCGTGAATTAAATTCTCGTCGCCCATTAATTCCAACCCATTGGGAGCCATCTGCAGAAACCCAAGAAATTTTAGAGACTTGCAAAGTCATTGCCCAACAAAAACAAGGCGTGATTGCTTGCTATATTATTTCCATGGCAAGAAGTGCCTCTGACGTACTCGCCGTGCATTTATTGTTAAAAGAAGCGGGCGTGCCTTATCACATTCCTGTTGTGCCACTTTTTGAAACCTTAGATGACTTAGATGCCTCTGAAGGTGTCATGCGTCAATTGTTTAATATTGGTTGGTATCGTGGCGTGATTAACAATCACCAAATGGTGATGATTGGTTATTCTGATTCAGCTAAAGATGCGGGAATGATGGCCGCTTCATGGGCACAATATCGTGCACAAGAAGCATTAGTCAATTTAACCGAAGAACTGGGTATTGAACTCACTTTATTCCATGGTCGTGGTGGTACAATCGGTCGAGGTGGTGCACCTGCACATGCGGCATTACTTTCTCAACCTCCGCGCTCACTCAAAAATGGTTTACGTGTGACTGAACAAGGGGAAATGATCCGCTTTAAACTTGGTTTACCCGAAGTCGCAGTTGAAACCTTTGATCTTTACGCCAGTGCAATTTTAGAAGCAAACTTACTTCCACCGCCAGAACCAAAAGCAGAATGGCGTACTGTGATGGATGAGCTTTCCGCTACTTCATGTGACATTTACCGTAGTGTTGTTCGTGGTGATAAAGACTTCGTGCCTTATTTCCGCAGTGCTACACCGGAACAAGAACTGTCTAAACTGCCACTTGGATCTCGTCCTGCAAAACGTAATCCAAATGGTGGTGTAGAAAGCTTACGTGCCATTCCATGGATTTTTGCTTGGATGCAAAACCGCTTAATGCTACCGGCATGGCTGGGTGCGGGTGCGGCAATTCAAAAAATTGTAGATGAAGGCAAAGGTCATATTATTGAAGAAATGTGTAAAGCGTGGCCATTCTTCTCGACTCGTGTAGGCATGTTAGAAATGGTGTTCAGTAAAACCGATACTTGGCTTTCTGAGCAATATGATCATAACTTAGTGAAAAAAGAACTTTGGTACTTAGGTGAAAATCTGCGTAATCAACTGAATGCAGATATTAAAACTGTGCTTTCACTTTCTCACAAAGATGAATTAATGGCGGACTTGCCGTGGATCGCAGATTCTATTGCATTACGTAATGTTTATACGGATCCGCTCAATCTCCTTCAAGTGGAATTGCTCCGTCGTTTCCGTGAATCGCCTGAAAACCCAAGCCCTGATGTCGAACAAGCCTTGATGATTACCATCACAGGTATTGCCGCAGGTATGCGAAATACAGGCTAGTTACAGCCAATATAAATCAGAGTGGTCAAAAACAACGATGAATTTGACCGCACTTTTTGTTTTGTATTTCTTGCGGTATCATACACACAATTGACTTAATGAAGGAAAACCCAATGACAACTGATATTCAAAAACTCGATCCAGATTCAGCGATTGATCTTGCTTATGATATTTTCTTAGAGATGGCAGGCGAAAATCTCGATCCTGCAGATATTATGCTATTCAATTTGCAATTTGAAGATCGTGGTGCGGTCGAGTTTGTCGAAACTGCAGATGATTGGGAACAAGAAATTGGGGTATTAATTGATCCTGACGCTTTTGCTGAAGTTTGGGTGGGATTAGTGAATGAGAAAGATGAAATGGATGATGTGTTTGCGAAATTCTTAATTTCACACCGAGAAGAAGATCGGGAATTCCACGTTATTTGGAAAAAATAACTCCCCTTCTCACACATATCAATTCACAAATTAAAACCGGTCTAATTTAACATTAAACCGGTTTTTACTTAACAGATTCGTGGTAAAGGTTCGTTGCGTGGTAAGTCTAATAAGCGACTTTGACCGAAAAGACCAACTGCACGAACTTTGCCATCAGTCGTTACCTCGCCGATTACGGCAGCATTTTCACCTAATGGATGGCTACGAAGTGCGGTCAGAATTTCAGCTGTTTTTTCTTTATCCGCCACAATCACCAATTTACCTTCATTAGCAAAATTTAACGCATCTAAACCGAGTAATTCGCAAATACCGCGTACTTCCTGACGAATTGGTAATACCGTTTCATCAATTTGGATCCCCACTTTCTGTGCCTGTGCAAATTCGTGAAGTACCGCATTTACACCACCACGGGTCGCATCGCGTACGGCTTTCACGCCTTCAATCGGACGAATACAATCAATAAGCGGGGCAAGCACAGCACAATCACTGCGTAAGTCCGTTTGAATACCAAGATTTTCGCGTAAATTCAAAATGGTTGCACCATGATCACCCAAAGTACCACTCACAATAATCTGATCGCCTGGCTGAATACGATGTATGCCCCAGTCCAGTCCGTTTGGAATCACACCAATGCCTGCCGTATTGATAAACACTTTATCTATTGCGCCTTTTTGTACCACTTTGGTATCGCCCGTTACTACTTGAATACCCGCTGAATGGCAGGCTTTTGCCATCGATTGAATCAATTTTTTTAAAGTTTCTAGTGGTAAGCCTTCTTCCAAAATAAAGCCACAGGATAAATATTTAGGTACGGCACCACATACCGCTACATCGTTAGCTGTACCACATACAGCGAGTTTACCAATGTCACCACCAGGGAAAAAAATAGGATCAATCACAAAGCTGTCGGTAGAAAATGACAGTGTTCCACCTAAAGCATTCAACTCTTGTAAAGCAATGCGAGCCTGATCTTCGCCTTGTGAAAGTATTGGGTTATCAAATGCCTCGACAAAATAATCGCGGATCAACTCTTGCATTGTGGCACCACCATTTCCGTGTGCCATTGTAATAAAATCAGTCATTGTTTTATTCCCGTCTGTATTGATAATAGGCCGCACATGCCCCTTCGGAAGATACCATCAATGCACCATAGGCATTGTCAGGATTACATTTTTTAGCAAATAATGGGCAATCCGCCGGCTTACATTTACCGATTAATACATCACCGCAGCGAGAATCAGGATCATCAGCAACTTGATGTGGCTGACATGCAAAATGCGCTTCCGCATCAAAGCATTGATAATCATCTGTCAGTTCTACACCCGATTCGGCAATTTCGCCCAATCCACGCCATTCGCTGCTGGCTTTCAAGCGGAATACTTCACTGATTGCCTGTTGAGCCAACAGATTGCCATGCTGGTGTACAATGCGTTTATACTGATTTTCCACTTCACAGCGTTGTTCAGCAATCTGTGTTACCAACATTAAAATTGCTTGTAGGATATCTAAAGGTTCAAAACCAGTGATCACAAAAGGCTTATGATAGGTGTCACATAATTCTTGGTAAGGTTCAGAACCAATTACCATGCTGACATGACCGGGCGCAATAAAGCCGTCAATTTTTACTTGTCCTTGCGACAATAAGCTGTGTAATGTCGGGATGATAGTAATATTTTGGCATACCACAAAAAAGTTTTTTACCTGTTGTTTTTTCGCTTGTTGCAAGGTAATTGCGGCACTTGGCATGGTCGTTTCAAAACCAAGTGAAAAGAACACCACTTTTTTGTCTGGATTATTTGATGCGATATTCAATGCATCAAGCGGTGAATAAACAATACGAACATCTGCGCCTTGCGCTTTGGCTTCTAATAATGAGCCTAAACGTCCGCGTACTCGCATCGCATCACCGAAAGTACAGAAAATCACTTCTGGACGACGAGCAATCTCAATACAAACATCAATTCGCCCCATCGGTAAGACACACACTGGACAGCCCGGACCGTGAATAAACTCAATACTTTTGGGTAATAAACGATCAAGCCCAAATTTAAAAATGGTATGAGTATGTCCGCCGCAGACCTCCATTAGATATAACGGATTTTCTGGCGTAAAGTGCTGTTGTTTTTCCATTATTTTTTGTAGTCGCTGCAACAGACTTTTGGCCAGTTCAGGATCACGAAATTCATCAACAAACTGCATTTGATGCTCCTATCGTTCTTGCGCTTTTAACCAGTCTAGCCATTGCTGTAATCCTTCTCCACTTTGAGAAGATAACTGGATAACCTCAATTGTTGGATTCACTTGTTTTGCATAAGCAATACATTTTTCCACATCGAAATTCAAGTAAGGTAGTAAATCCACTTTATTTAAAATCATTAATTTAGAAGCCGCAAACATATGTGGATATTTCAGCGGTTTATCTTCACCTTCTGTCACGGATAAAATCACCACTTTGGCATGCTCACCTAAATCAAACTCTGACGGACAAACTAGGTTTCCGACATTTTCAATAAACATCAGACTATTTTCCTGTGGCTGCAATTTCACCAATGCATTACCAATCATTTGTGCATCTAAGTGACAACCTTTGCCCGTATTAACTTGAATCGCCGGTACACCTGTTTGACGAATACGATCCGCATCGTTTTCTGTTTGTTGATCGCCCTCAATCACATAACAAGGATAGTCATTTTTTAATGCATTTAATGTGGTCGTCAACAAGGTTGTTTTGCCTGAGCCAGGACTTGAAACAAGATTAAGTGCCAAAATATGCTGATTCGCAAAAAAACGACGATTCATATCGGCCAATTGATTGTTTGCACCGAGAATATCTTGTTCTACTTTCAGTAATCGTTGCTGTGTTTCTTCTTGTAGCGGCGTGTCTGGCATGCGGAAGGAGGAGTGAGAAAAATTAGGTAGTTTGGTCGCATGTTGTGCGTTGGAATCATTATGAACATGCGGTAATTCACCGATTCTGACTTGGTCTGGATGGCCACAGCCACAGGTTGTACACATAAGTCACCTCAATAATTTTTCGTTTATTCTGTAAATGCTTAGAATCTATGGTAATTCATGTGCGTTAGAATACCATATTCTCAATGTTAAATATATTCTTTGAAGAGAGATAAATACATACTATCAAGTAGTTAGCGTATTTTATATTCAAAAGATCAAATTTAATTTGTCCATTTAGATATCTTTGCTATTTTACGGCAATTTCTTTCACTCTAAATTCGGTGCCACTTCGACGTTGTAAACATGCACTGTGACAATGTGGACAGCAATCTTGATAGGCTTCAATCTCAACTTCCTTTTGACATTGCCAGCACCATGCAATCGCAGGTAAATGGATAAAATGTAACTGACAATTTTCAGCAACGGTATCTTTACGCATAATTTCAAAGCAAAATTCTACCGCACTTTGCTCGACACAAGACAGTGCCCCAATTTCTAGCCAAATATCTGTCACTTCATGGATTTCATGCTTTTTCTGTTGTTGATCAATAATTTCCATAATATTCTGACAGAGAGACATCTCATGCATGATTTTCTCCTTAAAATAAAAAAAGCAGTCTGTTCCAATTCTACTCTTTTTTGATGTTTATTTTCAGCTTTTCTATGTTTCGCTGTTCGATATTTAAACATTATTTGAAAAATTTTTACTGGTACTCGTGCTAGACATCATTTTAGCGGCACAAAATTAATGCCGCTATGCTGCAATAAGGTATTCATTAAATCATTATTTTGCTCAAAGTGACTACATTTTCCTTTGAGCTGAATCAAGCGAATTCTTAAGTGAGCCAATTCATGGATCCGTTTTGATACTTCTCGAATATGTCGATCTAGCAGCTTATTAATTTCCCTTTCCTGCTCTTGAGTGGCGCATTGAGGATTGAGCAACATTTTGATTTCTTTTAGTGAAATATCCAAACTGCGGCAATAGCAAATGAAAGAAAGTTGTTTCAAATGCTCTTCCGTATAAACGCGAAAATTACCACTTGTTCGCTTGGCGGGTTCGATTAATCCTTGCTTTTCATAGAAACGTACGGCTTCCACCGTACAGCCAACGATATTGGCTAGTTGACCAATTTTCATTTTTTACTAAATTACACTTGACTCTGAAGTTACTTCATATTTTATACTTTATCACAGTATTCACATGTTAGAAAAGGAGAACTTCCATGAAAAAAACAGCATTACTTATCACAGCACTATTCGGTGCTTCACTCGCTAATGCACATAATGTTTGGTTGGAGCCCATTAAGGATGTAAAAGGGCAATATGTGGTTAAATTTGGTCATGAGGAAACTGAAACCTATCCTCAAAGCAAATTAAAAGCGGTACGCCTACTTGATGCTAAAGGCCAATTGCAAAATGCCACAGTAAACTTTAAAGAAGGCGAAGCACACTTTGCTGCACCTGATGCGGCCATCGCATTTATTCGCTTTGATAATGGCGTTTGGTCAAAATTGCCAAGCGGTAAATATGTCGAAAAAACCAAACAGCAAGCACCTGAAGCTGTACTCAGTGTTAACCCAGTCAAATTCGGCAAAGCGATTTTACACTGGGATGCGCAAGCAAATAAATCACACAACATGGATTATGAATTGATCCCACAAAGTGAACCGAAAGCGGGACAACCACTCGATATTCTTGTGTTAGTAAAAGGTAAACCGGTGCAAGGCATCAAAGTGGGTTTAGGCGAAGATCACCCATTCAACTTAACCAATGAAAAAGGTATTGCACAATTCACCCCTAAAGCAGGCTATAACAAAGTCTGGGCTGAATTTGACGAGCCGGTTAAAGACAACCCTGACTATAACAAACGTAGTGTTGAATATATGCTAACTTTTGACGCGAAATAATGAAAAGAGTTGTATTTTTAACCGCACTTTTCACCTGGCTGTGCGCACCATCAGCATTGGCTCATAGTTTGCATGTTTTTGCACAATATGATGGACGCACAGTTTCCGGCAAAGCCTATTATTCCGATATGACCCCAGCGGCAGAAACCTATATGGAGATTTTGCAAGCTGGTCAGGACTCCCCTCTATTGGAAGGTAAAACGGATCGCGATGGGCAATTTGCCTATCCGATCAATACCACTGCCGAAGGTGCCATTAAAGTAGTGATAGAAGGTGAAGAAGGACATCGAGCCTCAATTGTTGCCAACAGAGTATCTGCGCAAACCACTAATAACAGTGACAATGCATTGATGTTGGTCCGCGAAGATATTTCTAAATTAAAAGACAAAATTTACCTGCACGATATTATTGGTGGTATCGGCTATATTGTTGGTATTTTTGGCTTATGGGCATTGATTAGAGCCTCAAAAATGACGCGTGCGTCGCAATCTAAGGAAAGATAATATGCATTTATCGGAAGGTGTGTTGCATACACCCGTATTGCTTGGTGGTGCAGCTGTCGCATTAGTCTGCGTAATGATTGGTCTTAAACGACTCAATTCGCAGCAATTGCCGCTAACAGCATTGTTTGCTGCTGCTTTTTTTGTTGCTGGCACCATTCATGTACCGGTAGGCATTGGTAGCGTGCATCTCATCTTAAACGGCATGGCCGGCCTGTTTCTTGGCTGGGCTGTTTTCCCTGCTTTTTTAATCGCATTAGTCCTACAAGCCCTGCTCTTTTCCTTTGGTGGATTTGCCGTATTAGGTGTCAATTTATGCATAATGGCATTACCTGCTCTTCTTGTACATTGGCTATTTGCAAAAAGACTTGAGCATGACAATTCCCGTCGTACTCAAATTACAGCAGGAATTGGAGCTGGTGTAATCGGTGTTGGCGGTTCAGCCTTGCTCGCCTCTCTAGTCTTAGCATTGGATGGAGGTAAAGCCTATAGCGATCTGATCATGCTTCTGGTGATATCACATATCCCCGTATTTATTATCGACAGTATCGTCAGTGTCGGTGTGGTCTTATTGTTAAACAAAATGTATCCAACAGCGCTCAGTGTGGTGAAATGAATTTCCTTGCTATTTTTCAACCGCACTTACGATTGATTTATGTGTTTTTGTGTGGACTTATCGTCAGCACAATGACACATGGTTCAGCGCTTATTATCCTTAATCTAATCGTATTCGGCGGATTACTTATTGCGCTAATATGCTATCGAAAATCCCTTGTCAGTTATTTCAAATATTGGCTTAAACTAAATCTCTTTACGCTACTCGTTTGGTTAACCTTAAGCTGGAAAATCACCGAGCAAGGTTTAGTATTAAATCCTATGGGTATTCAGCTCGCACTGCTCATCACGCTACGTTTTAATTTGATTTTAAGTTTAACCCGACTCTTGTTAATGGATATGAACGAGAGCCTTTTATTGCAGGCATTGTGCCGTTTGCCATTACCTGAAAAACTACTTCATCTCTTTGTTCTCACTGTTCGCTATATTTCAGTGTTCAGTGAAGTACATAAAAAGATGGATATGGCAATTCGAGCACGTGGCTACCAGCCA
The DNA here is from genome assembly GCF_905207935.1 of uncultured Haemophilus sp. Lineage (GTDB taxonomy): Bacteria > Pseudomonadota > Gammaproteobacteria > Enterobacterales > Pasteurellaceae > Haemophilus_D. The sequence goes on along the minus strand of NZ_CAJLNI010000033.1, from coordinate 912 downwards.
AAACTTAATGGCAGAACCTTATTTATCGCGGCGCAGCGTGTGGCATTATTATTAATTCATGCCCTCGTTAAAGCAGAAAAAACAGAAATGGCGCTAAAAGCTCGTGGCTTTCAGCTGCATGATGTGAAAAAAACACAGGATAAATCTTGATGAACGTCCTCGAAGTCAAACAATTACAAATCATGCGCGAGCAGCGTGTGATTATTGATAACCTTTCTTTTGAACTCCCTGAAGGCCATCATCTTTTTTTACAAGGTGATATTGGTTGTGGAAAATCCACCCTATTACATTGCCTATTAGGTTTTATACTTTACCAACAAGGAGAAATTCGCTGGTTCGGTAATGTATGTCGACAAGAAAAGGATTTTGTACCATTGCGTGGAAAAATAGGCATCTGTTTCCAGCATGCTGGCGATCAACTTTTCGGCCCAACTGTACTTGATGATGTGGCCTTTGGTCCTCTCAATCAAGGATTGAACAGAGATGAAGCCTATCAAATTGCATTACAACAGTTGGAACGTCTAAATATTGTTGGATTAAAAGATCGTTCTGTGAATACCTTATCTGGTGGTGAACAGAATTTTACTGCGCTAGCCGGCGTACTGGCGATGCAACCCAAAGTATTATTATTAGATGAACCAACTAATGGACTCGATGTAAAAAATATCGCCAAACTGACCGCACTTTTACGCGAATTACAGTTGCCAATGCTTATTGCTTCACATGATTTACGCTTTAGTGAAACACTTGCGGATTCCTGTTTATCTTTAGCTACAGATAATGATGGCTAAATGCATTCATAATGCGTAAGGAAATAATTCAATAAAAAACGGGCGAACCATTTAAGTTCGCCCGTCATTCATTTATGACGCTAATCAAGCCACAAGTGCGGTTTCTTTTAAGCGATTTTTT
>NZ_CAJLNI010000032.1 GCF_905207935.1 uncultured Haemophilus sp. | reverse complement strand
TGCGCGTTTCTTCATCCCAATCGGTAATTAATCGCAGCGGTGCATCTAAGGCTTGACCAATATTTAAGCGAGGGTTAAACGCTGAATTCGCATCTTGGAAAACCATTCGAATATGCTGTGCGCGATAGTGAAAATCTTCGAATTGTAATGGTAAATCATTAAATAAGATTTTTCCTGAAGCAGGGGGAGTTATCCCTGCGATCATTTTTACTAAGGTCGATTTACCCGAACCATTTTTACCGATAATCGCAAGCGTTTCTTTACGGTTAAGCGTAAAGCTGACGTCTTTTACCGCATAAAATTGCTCGAAACCAAAAAGTTTTGCGGGTTCATCAAAGGTTTTACTGAGATTTTCCACTTGTAATAATGGCATTATTCGTTTCCTTTTGATTCGGTATTTAGCGTAAGCGGTGAAGTTGCAATTTTATCTTTAAACTGTCGTTCTCGAAGATTAATCGGATGATGGCAGGAAAACTCATGCTGTTTAATGCGATATCGGCTTGGCTTTTGAATACATTCACGCTGAGCAAAAGGGCAGCGAGGTCCTAAACGACAGCCAATCGGCATTTGTTCCAAAATCGGCACAGTTCCTTCTAATGTCCCTAATTTGCTTTTAAAACCTAAAGGGCGACTAAAATCGGGAACAGAGTAAAGTAATGCTTGTGTATAAGGATGATGAGGCATTTCTAATATTTGGTCAGTCGGCCCAGACTCTGTATTTTGCCCACAATAAAGAACGGAAATGCTATCACACCATTCACTGATACTTTTAAGATCGTTACTGGCTAATAAAATTGTTGTACCTTGGTTTTGGTTCATACTTGAAAGCAAACGGAAAATCTGCAAGGCCGTAATAGATTCCAAAGAATTAGTGGGTTCGTCCGCAATTAATAGACGAGGTTGATTCGCCACTGCCACGGCGATCATCACTTTTTGACCTTCACCTTCAGTGAGATCATCGGGATAACTTGCCATAATATCTTGGTGATCTTTAATACCCACACGGTGTAGTAATTCAATCGCACGACGCTTTTTCCAACCAAACCATTGCCACCAACGGCCTTTAAAGGTCCAATTGGGAATACTTTGGATAAGCTGTTTGCCGATTTTTCGACTTGGGTCTAGGCAGCTTAATGGATTTTGAAAGATCATTGAAATTTCTTTTCCAACGATTTTTCGACGTTGATTAGGTGTCAGTTTAAGTAATTCAACATCATTAAAACGAAAACGGTCAGCGGTGACAATCCAGTTGTCTTTGATGGAATTACTGATCACTTTAGCGATTAAACTTTTGCCGGAGCCTGATTCACCGACAAGCCCTAGAATTTCCCCTTCATTAAGCGAAAGATTGACGCCGTCCACAATTTTTATGCGGCCGTTTGGTGTTTGAATTTCAATATTAAGATTGCGAATATCTAACAGCGCCATGGGTTACTCGTAATATTTATTGATTGCTTGACACAATCCGTTAGTAAAAATAATGCTTAATAAAATGGTAAAAATAATAGCAAAACCAGGTAATAACACAGTCCAAGGCGCAAGATAAATCAACTCTAGCGAGTCTTTGATCATCGCGCCCCATTCAGGCATCGGGCGTTGAGCACCAAGAGAAATAAAGCTTAATGCTGTAATATCTAAAATTGCCACAACAAATGCGCGAGCGATTTCTTGCGTATAGATGGCACTAATATTCGGCAAAATTGTGCTTTTTAATAGCTCCCAGTTTGAAATCCCATCTAATCTTAGTAAGAGAACATAGTCTTTCTTTAGCTCTTGCTGAATCGCTTGATAAATGGCATGCACAAAATACGGCAAAATAGCTAATAGGGTAGCAAACATGGCATTCATTAAGCTTGGTTCCATTAACGTGGAAATGATAATGGCAATCAGCAAAATAGGAATCGATAAAAAAGCATCAAAAAAATGACCTAAAAAACGCGCTTTAATCCCGTCAGACATGCCCGCAAGAATACCTAGTGCGCCCCCAATAATTGCCACCGCGATAACCACCAAAAGGGATGAACCAAGAGTGTATTGTGTCCCCATGATTAATCGACTGAGTACATCTCGGCCAAGATCGTCCGTGCCAAAGAAAAAGGCGATACGACCTTTTTCTACCCAAGATGGCGGCATCAATTCTTCTCCCACAAACTCCATGCTTTCGCTATAAGGCATGATGAGTTTCGGAAAAAGTGCGACCAAAATCAGGATAACAAATAAATAGAAACTAAATAATGCCACACGATTTTGGCGGAAAAGCAACCAAATTTGAAAGAAGGAGGTGCTTTCGCGAAATTCATCAGGTTCTCTATCTTGCATACCAGCCCTTCTTATTAAATGGATCTAACATAAACATCAGCGACTTGGCTAAGGTATCAATAATGATGATGCAAACACCGATCACTACGACACCAGCTGAAATACTGTTGTAATCTTGTTGGGTTACGGCATCAATCAGCCAACGCCCGATTCCCGGCCAACCTAAAACGTTTTCAACCAACATACATTGTGTTAATACTAAGGTAAATACGCGAGTAAGCTGTGGAATCAATAATGGAAATGTATTACGAAAAACGTAACGTTTTAAAATCGTCCATTTCGACCATCCACGTGTTACAGCCGCTTTTGCATATTCTTGTTGAAGTAAATAATCAGCTCGTTGCTGAATGATTCGGATAAATTCCATTGTCGGCAGAATACAAAGTACTAATGTCGGTAAGGCTAAATGCTGTAAAACGTTTTGTACGATTTTGGTTCTGTAAGGGACATCAACAAACCACATATCAATGGTAGGGAAGCCTGTGATAGGTTTGATTTCATACAGTAAATTATACTGCCCAATGGCTGCAATCTCCCAGCTTTGAATCGCTGCTACATAGAGTAAAATCGGGGCAAACCAGAAAATAGGAATAGACAAACCAACATTAGAGATACTTTGCAATGCGCGTGCACAAGGACGCTGATTATAGACCGCACTTAATACGCCGAGAGGAATACCTAAGATGCAAGCCAATAAAAGTGCGGTAAAACAGAGCTCTAATGTGGGTGGTAATACAGTAAAAATTAAATCTTTTAACGATTCTCCGCCGTTATAGGTAATCCCTAAATCGCCCTGTAACAATGATGTAAGGTAATGATAATAAGCACTATAAATGTTATTTGTGACAAGATCGGCATTGAGTGGATCTCGCATTAAAATCACAAAACTTAATACGGATAAAATCAATAATAAAATGCTTACCCAAATGACATAACGAATTGCTGAAAAGAGCATTATTTTTTCTCCTTATTTTTCATGAAATACAAGGTAGAAAAATTGATGCTACCAAATGGGGTCATCTCAATTCCTTTTACATTACCACGTGCGACTAAAAGTCGTTTTACGTTTGCAATTGGCACAATAGGTAATTCGTTTAAGATGAGCTCTTGTGCATTGTTATACGCTTTAGACCGTTCATACAAATGATTGGTGGATAGTGCGCGATCCATCATCTTATCGAATTCAGGGTTACACCAATTGGATAGATTAGTGATTTCCTTTTGTGTATCACAACTTAAAATCGGGCGCATAAAGCCGTCAGGATCAAGGTTTCCAGCAAGCCAACCCGTTAAGATTAAATCGTAATCTTCTGTACCTTTGCGTAATTGTTCGATTAAAAACGTGCGTGTGACTGACCGCACTTTAACATCCACTCCCGCTTTGGCTAAATCCCATTTAATGAGCTCCGCCATTTTAATAGGGGCAGGGTTATACACTTGCTCTTCATTCATCACCCACATATTTAACGTGAGTTTTTTATCGCGTAACGTTTTTTCCGCTTCAGAGGGCTGATAATCATAAGAAAAATCAGGCGTATTAATCGCAGAAGCCCAAGAAATATCAGGAATAATATTATTCGCTACGGTTGCTGTATTGTGGTAAATATTTCGCACAATTCTAAAACGGTTTAAGCTTTGCGAAATGGCTTGGCGAATGGTTTTATCTTGCATTAATGGCTTTTGGAAATTGAAAGCCAAATAGGCCAAGTTCATTCCATCCGTAGATTGCAGATAATAACGGTCGTCCTTTTCACTTAATAAACCGAGTTGGCTGACTTCAGGATAAGAGGCGATTTGACATTCATTATTAAAGAATTTAATTAAACGCCCTGTACGATCCGCCGAAAGATCCACAATAATATTTTTAATTTTGGCTTCTTTTTTCCAATAATCCTCATTGCGTACCAAGCGAACATACTGGTTATAAACGTAATCTTTCACTTGATAAGGGCCCGTGCCAACAGGGTGAGTGTCCAATTGGGTGAGGTTATCATCAGCACTTAATTGATACGCATATTCTTGCGAGAAAATAATAGAGTACTGACTGGCAAGATGCGACAGAATTGACGCATCGGGTTCAAACAGTTCAATTTGGACCTGATAAGGATTCGTTGCCGTGATACTTTTAATTTTTTGATTCAGCTTAATACTTTCAAAATACGGAAAGTGTACCTTTTTGGCTTGCTCGTGGAAGATTCTATATTGTGGATTTTTGTAAGTTACCACATCATCTGAAAGGGTCGGCAGATAAGTATCGTGCCCTAAAACACGATTAATCGAAAAGACCACATCTTCGGCATTAAAGTCACGAGTTGGTGTAAACCAAGGAGTACGATGGAATTTCACCCCTTTACGAAGATTAATAAGAATTTGTTTGCCATCAGATGAAATTGAATAGGATTGAGCCAATACTGGAACAAGCGTAGCACTATGATCTTTAATATCAAATAGTTTGTTATAAATTTGCTCCGTCACTACATTCATACTGGTGCCTGCGTCTGCAGTTTGCGGGTTAAAGGAAAAGCCCGATGCATTCGTGCAGTATGTTAAGCCGTTTTCTGTCAGCATTTTGGGTATGCTTGGCGCGGCTTGTGCCAGATTAATTTGGCTCAACCCACACAATAAAAAACAAAAAGTGACATTTCGACGTAACATAGCTTTATTATTAAAGACCGTTTTGTGATAAATTGAGTGAATTGTAAAATATCTTGGCAAAAATGGCTAGTTATTGGATTCTTAGGATATGTTTAAATCAATTAATCGGGAAATTAATCAAATAATCAATCGTGGATTTGACCGCACTTTACGTTTAGCTGTGACAGGGCTAAGTCGAAGCGGTAAAACAGCCTTTATTACGAGCTTGATTAATCAATTGTTACATATTAATCAAGAGGGGAATGCTCATCTTCCTTTATTTGAGGCTGCCCGAAATCAATCTATTTTGGCAGTAAAACGTGTGCCACAGCAGGATTTAAGTATTCCACGTTTTGATTATGAAGCGAATCTCAATGATTTAATGAATAATCCACCACAATGGTGCCAATCTACCCGAGGGGTAAGTGAAACACGTCTTGCTATTCGTTTTGAACGCCAATCGGGCTTACTTCGCCATTTTAAAGAACGTGGTACATTATACTTGGATATTTTTGATTACCCAGGTGAATGGCTATTGGATTTACCTTTGCTGAATTTAGATTTTCAACAATGGTCACTTGAACAAGCCAAAATTACATTGGGTATTCGTCAACAGTTTGCGCAAGATTGGTTGGATAAACTGAAAAAACTCGATTTAAGTGCGGTCGTCAATGAAGATGTTTTAGCGCAGATTGCAAAATCTTATACCGATTATTTGCTTGCTTGCAAAGCAGAAGGAATGCAATTTATTCAACCTGGCCGATTTGTCTTGCCTGGGGAATTAGAAGGTGCACCTGTATTACAATTTTTCCCGTTATTGCTCTTGTCGGAAGAACAATGGTTAAAACTGAAAAAAGAAGCGAAATCCAATAGCTATTTTGCTGTGTTGAATAAGCGATATGATTATTATCGTAATAAGGTGGTGAAAGGCTTTTATGAAAATTATTTTTCTACTTTTGATCGCCAAGTAATTTTAGCCGATTGCTTAACGCCACTAAATCATAGCCAACAAGCTTTTATTGATATGCAAACAGGGCTTAATCAGCTTTTCAAAAATTTCCATTATGGGAAACGCAATTTACTTAATCGTTTGTTTTCCCCGAATATTGATAAGCTCATGTTTGTGGCAACAAAAGCCGATCATATCACGACAGATCAAATTCAAAACTTAATTAGTCTGATGCGCCAATTGGTGCAAGAGGGCGGTCGTCATGTTGAATTTGAAGGGATTGATACAGAATACACGGCAATTGCTGCGATTCGAGCGACAAAACAAGTTTTAGTTAATCAAAACGGTAAACAAATCAAAGCTATTCAAGGTGTGCGTTCTTTAGATAAGCAACTTGTTACGCTTTATCCAGGATCTGTTCCAAGTAAACTACCTAATGCAGAGTTCTGGTCAAAACAATCTTTTGATTTTGATTCCTTTGAACCTCAAGTTTTACAACAAGGTGAAAGCATCCCGCATTTAAGAATGGATGCAGTTTTACAGTTTTTATTGGCGGATAGGTTTGATTGATAGAAAAGTCAAATCAATTTAATTGTCAAATATTTAATATAAACCACTATTTTTTTATTGGTATTTAGGTAGAATTAATTTGAGTCTTTCTAAAGTAAAGGAGCTTATGATGAAAATGAAAACTCTCTTAGCATTAGCAATCAGCGGAATTTGTGCTGCTGGCGTGGCAAATGCACATGACCATATGGCAAAACCAGCAGGTCCTTCAATCGAAGTAAAAGTACAACAATTAGATCCTGCAAATGGTAACAAAGATGTAGGGACTGTAACTATTACTGAATCAAATTATGGTTTAGTGTTTACACCAAATCTACAAGGTTTAGCTGAAGGTTTACATGGTTTCCACATTCATGAAAATCCAAGCTGTGATCCAAAAGAAAAAGACGGTAAATTAACAGCAGGTTTAGCGGCTGGCGGTCACTGGGATCCTAAAGGCGCAAAACAACACGGTTACCCATGGCAAGATGATGCTCACTTAGGTGACTTACCTGCTTTAACTGTATTACATGATGGTACAGCAACTAATCCTGTTTTAGCGCCACGTCTTAAAAAATTAGATGAAGTTCGTGGTCACTCTATTATGATTCACGCAGGTGGCGATAACCACTCAGATCATCCAGCTCCACTTGGCGGTGGCGGCCCACGTATGGCATGTGGCGTGATTAAATAAGTCGATTATCGAAAGATAAAAAAGTGCGGTCAATTTTGACCGCACTTTGTATTTAAACTCAATGCAACATCATACCTAGTCATTAGAGATGGTTTGATAAACATAGTTAAAGTAGTAATATATTTAATAATGACTCTATTTATCGGGAGGAATATTGAAAACTAAGCTATTACTTCAATATCTTATATTTTGGATAATTATATTTATTATTTGTTTTACATTTTTTACGTTAGCGTTTAGTTTATTTGAGCTGCTTCTAAAGCTTGATAATTATTCTTTTTCTGATTTTAAGAAAATGGCATCTTTTTGGTTAAATGGCTCTGCTGCAATGGCGACTTTAGTTTTGATAATTGAAGTTAGAAATAAGCGATGGTAATCTCGAAAATATTCAAACAAGTACACATTTAAAAATATTGGATAGCTGGATATTTGAGTAGAATGTAATTTTAAATGTTCAGATATAAAGTGCGGTCAATTCTAATGAGTTTTAAAACTTCACAAAATTGACCGCACTTTTATTTTTCACCGCTTTACTTAATCACTTCCGCCGTATATTCCAATTTATGAATCGCATTAATCAATTGCTCATCAGAAACTTTTGGATCTTCTACAACAGTCACAGTTCTATCTTTAATGGAGGCTTTAGTGGAAATCACGCCATTAATATTACGTAATTCTTTATTCACCAAATAAGCACAAAGCTGGCAGTTCATTTCATTCACTTTTAGCACAACTTGCTTTGTTTCTTCCGCCTGTGCGACAGAGAAGGTGAATAATGAAAGCAAAAGTGCGGTCGTTAATTTCTTCATTTTTTGTTCCTAATTAGAAAGCTCTAAAATCCACGGTAAAATGGTTGGATAAGTTAAGAAAAAGAGCATGACGATAAATACAATCCAATACAAAACAATGAGCTTTTTACGGGAAATGTATTTGCTGCAAATGATTTTTTTGGAAAACATTAGCAACCAAAAGCCGTAGGCAAAGGCGCATAATGAAACGATAAGCATAGGAATGCGTAAATAATCATATTCACCCAAGCCAATCAACCATGTGGATGACACGCCAAATACTAAATAGATTAAAGGCGCAATACAGCACAAGGTTGATGCCACCGCAGCACTTAGCGCGGTGGCAATCGCAACCCAAAAAGATTTATTAGAGCTTTTTAGAGACGTAGTCATATTTAAATTCTTTTGGATCAAATGAATTTAACGGGTCACCACCGATTTCGGCATACGGATAGCCAAAGTTATTGAGTGGAGCAAGTTCTGGTTGCGGATATAAATCGAAGTCACGCGCATGGTTAAAGCCAACCCAGTTTGCTTCCCAGTTACCGAATAAGTATTTGGCAACGGCTTGAGTATCCTTATCATCAACAGATTTTTTCTCCGCTAAACGCATTTTTGCCACGTCTGCAGAATCAACAGGTACCCAGCCGAATCCTGCAAGATAGAATTCAGCACGACAATGCTGACCACCGCTTACGTTTGCTACGCCATGTTCGTCCGCACTACCGAATGCACCTTTGGAATATTTGCCCATTTTATCCGCTGCACCTAAACGAATACCAAAAATTTCACGAGCAGGAATACCGCTGGCACGAGCAAGTGCAACGAAAACAGAGTTGATATCGGTACATTTACCTTTTAATACACCGGTGGTCAGAATTTTTTCTACATCACCATCGCCACAGCCTAAAACGGAATTATCACGTTCCATATTATTGACGATCCATTGGTGAATCAATTCAGCTTTTTTCAATGGATTGGTTTCAGTGCCTACAATCTTATCGGCGAACTGTTTCACAATACCATCTGTTTTAATATGTTGAGTTGGTTTTAAATATTCTTGTACATCAACAGAATAGTGAACATCTTTTGGTGGCTTGTAATTTTCTAATGCACCTTTAACCATAGGTTCACGATCTTTGGTTTCAATCACCATTGTGATTTTTAAATCGCGTTTTTGTGCATCTTTATCCCAAGTCGCAAAGAGCGTTTTCGCACCATATTTGTTGTTTTCTGTCACATAGGCATCCAAATAGTTACCTTCAAAATGGATAGATTTTACCTGTTGATACTCGCCATTAAACGGTAAAGGCACCCACAGATTCGCTTGTCCTTGCGAACCTTTTGGCGCAACTAAGTCATAGGTTTGAGTGAATTCATACAGATGAGAATCGGTATTGTAGTTTGGAATGTCGGTATTGGCGTAAGCCATGGAACATGCGGAGAGCACCGCAGTGGCGATAAGTTTCTTCATGAAAAGATCCTTCTAGTTAGTTAACAGTTAAAACTTAACACATTAGATAAACTAATTGTGGACAATGGCTATAGTAGCTCATTTTATTTTCTAGTCAATATTGCTTTTTTATTTCAGCCATTTAAGATTTGCTAAAGAAATTCGAAGTAAAATACCGTTTCTATTTTTATTGGAAAGAATAATGACAAAACAAATTTTCACACAATCTCAACAACCAGAAGAGGAAGAAATTCTGCCTAAGCAGGAATTTTATAATGTTGAAACAACCATTGATAATGAACCTTTAGAAGGGGAGTTGTTGGACGAGCAATTTGAGCAAATTGTGAAGCCTAAATCGAGTGGTTGGAAAACGGCTTTGAAATTGACCGCACTTTTATTTTTAGGGGCGACGGTTGCACAATCTGTTCAATGGATTTGGGATAGTTATCAAAATCAACAATGGATTTACCTTGCTTTTGCGTTAGTGAGTTTTGTCGTTGTGTTGTTTGGTTTATCTGAAATCATCGCAGAATGGCGACGTTTGGTGAAACTCAAAAAGCGTTTGAATTTACAAGAACAAAGTCAGCGATTAATAGGTGAAAGTGCGGTTAAAAATCATCACGTTTTTTCTGAACAGGATAGTGAGAAAGGAAGAGCCTTGTGTTTATCGATTGCCGATACCTTAAAATTGGATTCGCAACATCCTGCAATTGTCCAATGGGAAAAACAGCTGAACGAAAGTTATTCTGCTCGCGAAGTTACCCATTTATTTAGTCAAACAGTGTTACAGTCTTTTGATAAAAAAGCGAAAAAACTGATTACTAAAATGGCAGCAGAATCCGCTGTGATTGTGGCAATCAGTCCTTTAGCCATTATTGATATGTTTTTTATTGCGTGGCGAAATATTCGTTTAATCAATAAAATTGCAGCGATCTATGGGATTGAGCTTGGGTATTTTACCCGTCTTCGCTTACTTAGAATGGTGTTAGTGAATCTTGCTTTTGCAGGGGCAACGGAGATTGTGCAAGATTTAGGCATGGATTGGCTTTCGCAAGATATTACCGCGAAACTTTCTGCACGAGCAGCGCAGGGGATTGGCGTGGGATTATTAACGGCTAGATTGGGCATTAAGGCTATGGAGTTTTGTCGCCCACTTGCATTTGAAAAGTCGGAAAAACCAAAACTTTCTCATGTGCAAAAAGAATTGCTGACAGTGATGAAAGATGCAGTGTTAGGCAAGAATAAACTGAAAGAAAAAGAAGAAGTGTAATAAAAAAGTGCGGTTAAAATTGACCGCACTTTTTTGTATAAGAGATGATTAAAGTCCCGCTTTTAAGCTTGCTTCAATAAAGCGGTCAAGATCGCCATCTAGCACTGCTTGTGTATTACGATTTTCAACGCCTGTGCGGAGATCCTTAATACGTGCATCATCTAACACATAAGAACGAATTTGGCTGCCCCAACCAATATCAGATTTATTATCTTCCATCGCTTGTTTATCCGCATTTTTCTTTTGTAACTCAAGCTCATACAATTTCGCTTTTAACTGCTTCATGGCTTGATCTTTATTTTTGTGTTGAGAACGATCGTTTTGACATTGCACGACAATCCCACTTGGCATGTGAGTAATACGCACCGCACTTTCGGTTTTATTGACGTGCTGACCACCCGCACCAGATGCACGATAAACGTCAATACGTAAATCAGCCGGATTGATTTCAATATCAATATCGTCATCAATTTCAGGATAAACGAAAGCCGCTGCAAACGATGTATGACGTCGATTATTAGAGTCGAATGGACTTTTGCGCACTAAACGATGAATACCAGTTTCTGTGCGTAACCAACCGAAAGCATATTCGCCACTGACACGAATCGTCGCTGATTTTAAACCTGCGACATCACCATCAGAGACTTCCATTAATTCAGTTTTAAAGCCTTTGCTTTCAGCCCAACGAAGGTACATGCGAAGTAACATTTCCGTCCAGTCTTGCGCTTCTGTTCCACCAGAACCTGCTTGTAAATCGACATAACAATCGCATGCATCATGTTCACCGCTAAACATGCGTCGGAATTCGAGTTTTGCAAGTTGTTGTTCAAGCTCATCTAATTCAGCAACGGCCTCATTGAAGGTCTCTTCATCTTCAGCTTCAATAGCTAACTCAAGCAGTCCTTCAACATCTTCTAAACCTTGTTCTAAATTCTTGATGGTATCAACCACTTGTTCAAGTGAAACGCGTTCTTTCCCAAGCGCTTGGGCTTTTTCAGGTTCGTTCCACACATCGGGTTGTTCTAATTCGGCATTAACTTCTTCTAAACGCTCGACTTTTGCGTCGAAGTCAAAGATACCCCCGAAGCACAGAAGTGCGCTCGGAAAGGTCGGTGATTTTGTTTTTGATTGGATTGATTTCAAACATAATAAATAAACCTCTATAAACGGCGGAAGTATAAGTCATTTTCAGTTTTTTGGGTAGTTTGGCTTGCACAAATCATCGATACATTTATAATTCTAATCTTTGTTGTTTAGATATTTAGGAATAAAAATGAAAAAATTACTGACCGCACTTTTAATCACTGCTTCTGCTACTGCAATGGCGAGTGATGCTGAGATTAAATCGAAATTACAAGCATTAGGTGCGAAAAATATTGAGGTGAAAGATTCACCGGTAAAAGGCCTTAAAACAGCAGTGACTGATCAAGGTATTTTATATGTGAGCGAAAATGGTCAATATGTTTTGCAAGGCAAAATGTATGAATTAACAAATAAAGGCCCGGTTGATGTGGCTGGTAAACTTTTAGCGGATAAAGTGAATGCGTTAAAAAATGAAATGATCATTTATCCGGCAAAAAATGAAAAATATGTTGTGACCGTATTCATGGATATTACTTGTCATTATTGTCATATTCTTCATCAACAAGTGAAAGAATATAATGATTTAGGTATTACCGTTCGCTATCTTGCATTCCCGCGCGCAGGAATGAATGAAACTGCTCGTCAAATGGAAGCAATTTGGACGGCAAAAGATCCTGTATTTGCATTGAATGAAGCTGAAAAAGGTAACTTACCGAAAGAATTGAAAACGCCTAACATTGTGAAAAAACACTATGATTTAGGTGTACAACTTGGTGTGAAAGGTACGCCAAGTATTGTGACTTCAACAGGTGAAATGCTTGGAGGATATTTAAAACCTCAAGATTTATTAGCTGTGTTACAAGAATCTGCACAATAATTGTTAGTAGTGAGGGCGTATTGTATACGCCCTTAAAATATTCATATCATCAAAGCACATATTGAATGTTCCTTTAGTGGGCATTTTAAATAACGAAATACCGTGAAAAAACTCATCAAACGTCGTGAAATTCCTGCCGGAAATCCTGTTTCAGATAATGCATTACTCGATCGTCTCTATCGTTCTCGCCATATTAAAAACAGCCAAGAATTAGACCGCACTTTGCAATCAATGCTGAATCCCAATCAATTACACGGTATTCAACAAGCCGTAGATTTATTGGTTGATGCTTATCAACAGCAACAAAAGATTGTTATCGTCGGCGATTTTGATGCTGATGGGGCAACAAGTACGGCGCTTTCAGTGTTAGCTTTACGTATGCTTGGCTTTACTGATGTGGAATACCTTGTACCAAATCGTTTTGAACAAGGCTATGGTTTGAGTGTACCTGTTGCTGAGATGGCAATGGAAAAAGGCGTGCAGTTATTAATGACGGTGGATAACGGGGTATCGTCTTTTGAGGGTGTAGCGTATTTAAAAGAGCAGGGTGTAAAGGTGTTGATTACCGATCATCACTTGCCACCAGAAATACTGCCGAATGCTGATGCCATTGTTAATCCAAATTTGCAACAATGTGATTTCCCCTCAAAATGTTTAGCCGGCGTAGGCGTAGCATTCTATTTAATGCTCGCTTTACGTGCCAAATTTCGCGAGTTAGGTATTTTTACGGCTGAAACACAACCTAATTTTACTGAATTACTGGATTTAGTCGCACTCGGCACGATTGCAGACGTTGTTCCCCTTGATCAAAATAACCGTATTTTAGCCTATCAAGGGTTGATGCGAATTCGTGCGAAACGTTGTCGACCAGGAATTATTGCTCTCGCAGAAGTGGCTAATCGAGAAGTCGAAAAACTTTGCTCGGCTGATTTGGGCTTTGCAATTGCACCCCGTTTAAATGCTGCGGGCCGATTAGACAATATGTCTGTCGGTGTGGAGTTATTACTTGCAGAAAGTATGCAAGAGGCAAGAGCTCAAGCCTTGGATTTAGATAGCCTAAATCAGGCTCGAAAAGAAATTGAGCAAGGCATGAAGCTCGAGGCCTTAGAAATTTGCCGAAATCTCACCGCACTTTCGGATGAATTGCCGATGGGGATCGCCTTATTCCAGCCAGATTGGCATCAAGGCGTATTAGGTATTGTGGCTTCTCGAATCAAAGATCAATACCATCGACCCGTTATTGCTTTTGCGCAAGATCAAGAAGGCATTTTAAAAGGTTCTGCACGTTCAATTGAAGGCTTGCATATGCGCGATGTATTAGAGCGTATTCATTCCCAACATCCGGATATGATTTTAAAATTTGGCGGTCATGCCATGGCAGCAGGATTAAGCATTAAAGAAAGCTTTTTCCCAGAGTTTCAAAAGATTTTTAATCAAACGGTGCAAGATTGGTTAAATGAAGATCAATTACAAGGTGTGATTTGGACGGATGGCGAACTTCAAGCAAATGAATTTAGTATTGAAACGGCAGAAGTGATAAAATCTGGCGGTCCTTGGGGACAAGCTTTTCCTGAGCCTGTTTTTGATGGTGAATTTAAAATTTTTGAGCAACGAGCAATCGGACAGAATCAAAATCATTTAAAAATGCTTGTTGAGCCTAAAAATGGCGGTCCATTATTAGATGCCATTGCGTTTAATATCGATACTCGGTATTATCCCGACTTGTCGATTAAGCAGGCAAAATTTGCTTATAAGTTAGAAATTAATGAGTTTCGTGGAAATCGAAACCTCCAATTATTAGTCGATTATATTGAACCAATTGGTTAATTTATGAAAAAAGTTTGGCAGAATAAATTATTAAAAGGATCCTTTGCAATGATATTGCTGAGTGTGACAAATGTCGCATTCAGTGAAGTCAATGCAAAGGATTTTTCTGCCAAAAATTCACCGCACTTACCGCCGGCAAATGTGGCACAGTTTGAAGATGGTCGAGATTATTTTTCATATCAAGAACCGATTGAACAAGCTAAAAGAAACGATCGTAAAATTCCGATCCAATTTTTCTTTGATTACGACTGCCGAGTTTGTTCTTCAGCTCAAGATATTTTGCAACTTTATAGCCAAATTCGTCCTAATAAAGTGGCATTAGAAGAGCATCCAGTTGCTACAAACGAAGCTAAATTTTCAGCGACAATATTCTATACATTACAGCGTTTAAAAGTGGGTGAGTTGTCAGATGTGCTGTTATTTGAAACCTCTGAAAAGGCACGCTATACCGAATTATCCACATTAGATAAGATGCGTGAATGGGTTGTCTCACAAGGGATTAGTAAAGCTGAATTTAATAAGGTCGTCTATTCCAAAGAAGTGAAAGAGGATGTGAGTAACGCCATTTATTTGACAGAAGAATATGGTGTCTTTACTTTCCCTTATGTGGTTGTGGGCGGAAAATATGTTCTCACCGCGAGTACGCTGTATAACGATGATTATGGCGTAGCAGTATTAGATTTCTTAGTGAATAAACTCGAACAAGAAAGGAAAAAATAATGAAAATCGGGATTGTTGGTGCAATGGCACAAGAAGTGGAAATTTTATCCCAATTAATGACAGATAAAAAAGAAACAAAAGTGGCAAGTGCGGTCATTTTTGAAGGCAAAATTAATGGTAAAGAAGTCGCATTATTGCAATCTGGGATTGGTAAAGTCGCCGCGGCTATTGGCACTACTGCTTTATTACAATTGGCTAAACCGGATGTGGTTTTAAATACCGGCTCAGCAGGCGGTGTCGCAAAAGGTTTAAAAGTAGGAGATATCGTTATTTCCGATGAAACCCGCTATCACGATGCCGATGTGACGGCATTTGGCTATGAAAAAGGTCAGTTACCCGCAAATCCAGCGGCTTTTCTTTCTGATAAACAATTAGCCGATTTAGCCGATGAAATTGCACAGTCACAAGGGCAAAATGTAAAACGTGGTTTAATTTGCTCGGGTGATAGCTTTATTAATAGCGAAGAAAAAATTGCTCAAATTAAAGCGGATTTCCCCAATGTGACAGCAGTAGAAATGGAAGCAACAGCAATTGCACAAGTTTGTCATGCCTTTAACGTACCTTTTGTGGTTGTTCGAGCTATTTCTGATGCAGGCGATGGCGAAGCGAGTATGTCATTTGAAGAATTTCTCCCACTTGCAGCAAAACAATCTTCAGCGTTAGTATTAGGAATGCTTGAACAGCTATGATCGTTTACGGGCAATTAGTGGATTATGAAACTCGCTGCGTTCACTATCGCGGAGAAAAAGACATTATTGCCCTAAAATGCGCAAAGTACTTAAAGTTCTATCCCTGCTATCAATGTCATAATGAAGCCGAGGATCATAATTTTGAACCTTGACTTGCCTCACAGTTCGATGAACATGCTATTCTTTGTGGTCATTGTAAACAAACATTAAGCATCGAAACTTATCTTTCCGTTGATGCCTGCCCGCATTGTCATCATCCTTCAATCCAAATTGTGCAAAGCATTACGAATTATATTTCAAAAAATAGACGTCTCTTTTGAGGCGTTTTTTTCATTCTAAACGCCATATTCTAAAAAGCTATATGTTAGGGGGAATGGTTATTAGATTGTTATAAAAAACTTTTCTAAAATCATCCGCACTTCTATTTTAAAAGTTAGTATTTTAATAATTAACAGGAAAGAATATGCGATCCTTCATTAAAAAAGCACTCACAACAAGTACGATTCTTTTTTATTCGGTATTTAGCCAAGCGCAAGATGAGAAAAATTTGCGTGTTGGTATCGACTTAACCTATGCGCCTTATGCATATTTAGATAATGGCAAAGCCAGTGGTTTTGATCCTGATTTAATGCGTACCTTGGGCAAAAATCTTAACAAAAATGTTGAGTTCAAAGATACCCGTATCGAAAACATTATTATCGGTTTAAATGCGGGGCACTATGATG
>NZ_CAJLNI010000031.1 GCF_905207935.1 uncultured Haemophilus sp. | reverse complement strand
CAGCATTGAGTGGCATGACTAATTGATTATCTTCAGCACCACCTGTGGATAAAATCCCGGTAATTTCAACCGCACTTTGATTATCAAGTTTATCATTTTGATAGTGGAGCTGGATTTTGTCGCCTTGTTTTAAGCCAGTTCGTTGTGCTAATTGTTCACCAATGAGTGCAGGAATAAATTCACCTTCAGGCGTTTCAAGATCGTTTACCCATTCCCCTTGAACATGCCAATAAGGGCTAATAATTTTTTGGCCAGTATGGAAATCGTCTTCATCCGGTACAGGAATGTTGTGATCGAAAAATGTACCAAGCACATTAATTTGTTCAAGTGCGGTCGATTTTTCATGAGTTTTATCAGAAAGAATTTCAGCTTTTACATCTGCACTTAATAAGGGGGCAAATCCCACAATGTTATTTCGCCAGAAAATATCTTTAATGTTAGGCAGTTCTTTTTCATCGAGGAAATCTTGGCTACTTAAATCAGTGTTGTGACTGAGCTCATCAGGTAAAGCTGCATTACTCGCAGGCTCGACTAAAATATTGGCTCCATAAGATTTCAACTCTTTTGCCATTTTGTCGCCGATATCAATAGAAACAGCCAATAGCGCAGAGACTAATCCAGCAGCTAAGAAAATAGTCACCACTGCTAAAAACTTACGTTTTATGCTAAAACGCCAAGATTGGAATAACATTCTTGCTAGCATTATTCCCCCTTACCTAAATATTTTTCAGGGTTATCACGGAATAAATCGAGATTTTTCTCGCTTTCAAAGAAGTAAGTTTTACCTTCATAATTGTATTTATGCTCAGTTTTGGTATTTTTCATTTGGGTGCCACTAATCGGATCTTTTACATCGATTTCAACAATGGTACTAAATAAATTTAAACCTTCTTCTAAATTGGCTCGATTAACTAAAATCTCCGTTTCTGTTTGTTGCCAATCTTCAATTGGTACAGGGTTGCAACCGCCTGGTTTACCGATAGACGGAATAAACATATGTACGCCGCAACCAACACAAACCACTTGGTTGCCTTCCATCACATAGCCTTGGTCACCACAAAGCAAGCAGGCATCAAATACCGCGGCTAGGCTCAATTTATCTGGCTGACGATTAATGACAAAGAAACGCACGGCTTTACCATCGTCAGCAATCCAGACAAAACGGTGTAATTTGCCATCTTTTACTTGCTCAATTGGAATATGAACTTGTTGCTTTTCATCTAAGGTAACAGGAATCGCTTCTGAAAGTTGTGGTGGACGAGAAGCAATTTGCTCCCAATAAAGTTGTGTAGCAAAAATAATTGCCAAGGCCAAATAGCCCCATCCAAGTAAGCGAGAGGAGTTACGCAATGCAGCTAATTTTTGGCGTTTTTCAATGGGTTCTTGTGTGGCACTAACTTGTTGCTTGCGTGATAAATGAATTTTGCCGTAGAAGATAGCAAGTACAACGAAGAGTAAGGCGGCACAGATGTAATTTAACCAGCGAGTGATTTCGCCTGATTTCGCAACAAAACTTAAACGAGGCTTGGTAAGCTCAAGCACCTGAAGTTTCATTAAAATCAATAAGAGTTCACCAATAAGTGGCACAAGCAAGCAAACTAAGAGAAGGCTAATTGCACCTTTTAAAAGTGCGGTAGATTTTTGTTGTGTTTTTACCGCTTGTTTTAGAAGTAAATAGATCCAGCCTTGTAAGCATAAACAAAAAACAAAGGCAAAAATGACCGCACTTATATGTAAGATCGAATCGGTATTGATAACATCAGTAGAAACGAGAGCAGTAATGTTGGGATCTTTTGCCCAGAAGCTTCCCGCGATGAGCATTAATACTGTTTGCCAAAAGGCAGGTAAGCGACCTTTGCCGAAAATTAAACATAAGGCAAAGATAATCAATAGCGCCAATATCACCGCATTGACGATTAAATTGGTTTTTTGTCCCGTAGGTAAACTAAGGCGCAGTACGATACCGGCAATAAAACCGAATAGGCTAAGCCAAATTATTTTTTTTGCACTTACAGAGGATTGTTTACTGTGATAAACACCGAGCAATAATGAAAAAGGTAAAAGTGCTTGAAGCAGGAAAGTAAAAAAATAATTCATAGTTTGACCATTTAATAGGATAAAACAGACGATATTTTAAGGTTAAATGAAATGCTATTGCCTTCCCCTGAAATACAAGGGAAGGCAAGTCGGTAAAATTAATATTTACCTGAGATTATTTGATGCCAGTGAATTTGAATTCATAGCTTACATCAAATGGTTTCCACCAACGGCCTACACCCGTTTCAGAGTCGGTATGACGGTGCATACCCGCTTTTGATGGTGGGTCGATGTGGTAAGTTAATTTATAGTTACCCACGCCCATCATTTTCACGTTAGCACCGTAGTGAGGACCGTCACCCGCTACCATTGGCATGAAGGTACCTTCTTGTTTTTCACCCGTATCAGCATTTACTAAAGTATAGTTGATGGTTAAGTAAGGCATCCATTCACCATCACCAAAGCCATTTTTGTTACCTTTTACTGCGTGGATATCCGCTTCTAAGTGGATATCTGATTTCGCAGCAGGTAAACCCATGCCACGTGGTTCCATATCGATTGGTTTGAGATAAACCGCCGCAATTTCCATTTCATTCATGGTTACCGCTTCACCGATTGGATATTCTTGGAATGCGTTAGCAGTAGATGCGGTGAAAATACCCGCAAATAATGCTGTTGCTAAAAGTGCTTTTTTCATTGTTTTTCTCCTAAAGGATTGTTGGGTATTACGCGGCTTTTTTGCTTTGATATTTCATAATAAACAGAGCAAATACGGCTGCGACGAGTAAGATTGCTTGTGGAATCAAGGTTTCCATATAAGGATAAATACCTAACCACGAAATTTCAGGCATACCGCTAATCAGCGTTGGCTCGAAAAGTTTGCCTTCAATGAGTTCTAAAACAGATTTACCGGCGAATACAAAGGCCATTAAATACATAAAAGAACCCGTGAACATAAAGAATGGTTTAAGCGGTAATTTCACCACGGTATAACGCATCACGAAGTAGCAAATGGTGAGAATAATTGCGCCGACAATGATACCTGCGAAAAGGTAGATAAAACTGACCGCACTTTTCGCATCACCCACGAGGGCATAGTAGAACAATACCGTTTCCGCCCCTTCACGATATACGGCTAAGAAGCTGGTAAGCCATAGGCCAATGAGTGAGCCAGTAGTAAGAGCAGTAGACAGTTTACCTTCTAAATAACGTTTCCAGTTTTGTGCTTCGACTTTCGACAATAACCAGTAACTCATCATAAAGAGCATGACGACGGCAAAAATCATCGTAAAGCCTTCGAGTAATTCGCGGTTTTGACCCGAGTTTTCAAAGATAAGTTGGAAGATAAATGCGGTAACCACACTGGCAATTAGCGCCACATAAACAGACTGACGAATAACCGGCAGTTTATCTTGGTGATTATTTTTAATTAAGTAAGTCACGATAGCCGCAACAATTAATAAGGCTTCTAAACCTTCACGAAGAATGATTAAAAGGCTATATAAGAACATAGACCAATCGCTTTGCTCTTCGCCCTGTAACATTTCAACCGCTTTAGTTAAATTCTGGTTTAGGCCATCAGCTTGAGCTTGTAACTTATCACCTTGTTCAGCTTTCATTAAACTCACTAAACGAGTAAAGTAGCCTTCAAGTTCCGCTTTAAAATTGCTATCACGAGAGCCAATTTTGTTCTCCATGCCAGTGCTTTCAAACACGTCGAAATAGGTGTCTTGTACGGAAAGAATCGCTTTTTTGCTTTCACCTTGTTGATAGAGCGCAATAGCTTGTTGAATACGTTGGTTGATCTCTTGTTTAATCTTATTCCAATCTTGCTCTTGTTGATTATCTGTTGCTTGCTGTGCTGCATTGGATTGAACATTTTGTTCTTCACGTGTCGTTGGCAGGTTAGGCAAGTTTTCTTCAATATCTTGTAATAATTGAGTGCTTTGATAACCAATCTCTGTGATTTGATCGGCTTGTTCGCTTAAACGAATGATGTTGTAAAACTGTTGGTTAATCGCAGCTGAGATTTCTGCAGAGCGATTTTGGCGAATGGACATTTCCATTTCTGAGTTTTTATAGCCATCATATTGTGCTTGTTGGAACAATTTTTTGGCATTGGCAAGATCACCATTTTGATAAGCATCGATCCCTTGAGCGATTAAATCATCAATGGTTTTAAAACTTTGTTGCCAATAAGGGGCAATCGCTTGATTATCATAAACGCCATGTTGTCCGTCAGCATTGAGTTGATGACCTTCAACCAATGATGGCAGCACTTCTTGTAATTCTTTTTTGAGTTGATCGATTTTAGCCTGAATCTCTTTTTGTGAACTGCCTTCACCAATCATTTTACGGATCTCGCCAAAAGTCGCTTCCATTTGGTAACTTTTTTGTGCGGAGAAATTGATACGAATTGGGCCTTCTAGATTTTCAAAGACTTCAAAATAAGCCATTTGCACTTCAGTACGGGCATCATCTGTATTGCCTTGTTGGATAAGTTGAGACGTTTTATCCAAGCGAGCCGTAATATCATCAACCCATTGTTGATAGTTATCTTGTGCAAGGAGTGAAGAAGAAAAGGCGAGTGAAAAAATTAAAAAGAAAAATCGAATAGAACGGAATAGCATCGTCTATTTACCTCATTACCTCAAATGAAATTAATTCCTATTTATAATTATCCTTTGATATCAGTGAAATGGCAATAAATAATTCTAATTTTTGTGATGGAGATCAAAAAATTCACCAGAGTTGGAAATCTCTAGGCGGTTATTTTATGTGAAAAAGAATAAAGCGCCCTTGTTAGGCGCTTTATGGAGATATAAAAGTGCGGTCAAAAATAAGCGAGTTTATTGAGCGGGTGCGGCTTCTTCAACAGGCGCTTTATTATCTAACACATCCCATACACTTTCTTGTTTTGGTGATTCTGGTTGTTCAGGTTGTGGAGATTGCGTGGTTTGCGCCGCAGTGGCAGTCGCAGTACTCGTTGTTTGTGCTGAAGCGCAGAAATTTTGATCTTTATTTGCCCAAACTGGGATTGTTCGGCTACTACCACAACTCCAACTACCGTAAGCATTAATGCCAACCCATTTAATGGTAGAAGGTTGACCAAGTTTCAGTTTTTCAATGACAACACGGTTTAAGTAATCTTTATAGATTTGTAATGCACCTGAGGCACCGGTTAATTTGGTTTCACCGTTATCATCACGACCTAACCAAATGGTGCTGACATTTTTACCATCAATACCCACGAACCACGTATCACGTGCATCATTGGTGGTCCCCGTTTTACCCGCAAGACGAAGATCCGCATAATCATTTTGTAAGCTACGCGCGGTACCACGTTCTACGGTTTGTTGCATCGCATACAAGGTTTGATAAGCTGCTTCTCTCGGCACCACTTGATCCGGCACGGTATTGTGTTCGTAAATAATATTGCCTTGGCGATCTGCAATGCTTTGAATGGTACTTAACTCAATTTTGCCACCTTGATTTGCAATGGTTTGGTAGAGTTTTGTCACATCATAAGGTGAAATACTGTAAGAGCCGAGCAAGGTTGCCGGCACTTTTGGAATCGCTACATTATCCCAACCCATGGCTTTTTGCGTATCAATCACTTTGCTTAAACCGACTTTCATTCCAATATTTACCGTTGGAATATTCAGCGAGCGAGCAAGGGCATCCATCAACATCACCGAACCGCTGTATTTGCGATCGTAGTTACGAGGTTGCCAAGGTTGGCTACCTTTAACATAAATCGTGATTGGTTGGTTTTGAATTGGCGTATTTAAACGAAATTGTTCCGGATTCATCAGTGCAGTCAAATAAATGGATGGTTTTACCAAAGAACCAATTTGACGTTTTGACATTAAGGCTCGGTTAAATCCGGCATATTCTGTTTGTAATCCACCGACAACAGCACGTATTTCACCCAAGTGATAATCCGCGACAATCATTGCACCTTCTAAATGTGGATTTTTAGTTTGTACTTGCAATTGATTGACCGTATTCACTACGGCATTTTCAGCTTGTTCCTGTTGTTTTAAATCCATGGTGGAAAAAATGCGTGCACCAAGTAGTGCAGAGGTTTTATTTTCCCCTAATTGACGGCGAAGATCCGCTTGTAAGGTTTGGATGAAAGCAGGGTATTTACGTGAAATTTGACCTTTAGCTTGCACACCTAATGGACGTTTACTCAACATCTCATAAAGCTCATCCCCAATCATTTGGTGATCAAGCATCAGTTTTAACACCACATTTCGGCGATCGAGTGCATATTGTGGATTTCGCCATGGATTATAAAGGGATGGCCCTTTCACCATGCCAACTAAAAGGGCAATTTGGTCTAGGCTAATTTCACGGATGGAGCGACCAAAATAGAATTGGCTCGCTAACGCAAAACCGTGAATTTGGATATCTCCATTTTGACCAAGGTAAATCTCGTTCAGATAGGTTTCTAAGATACGGTTTTTATCATATCGCCAATCTAACACCAATGACATTAAGGCTTCATTGGCTTTACGTGTCAGAGAACGTTCGCTGGATAAAAATAGGTTTTTAACTAATTGCTGTGTGAGCGTACTGCCGCCTTGAACCGTTTGACCTGCTTTAATATTGGCAATCATTGCTCGCACAATACCCACAGGATTAATCCCATTATGCTCATAAAAACGGCGATCCTCTGTGAGTAATAAGGCATCGATGAGTAAACGAGGGTATTGCTGTAACGGAATCGCTAAACGATCTTCATTATCTGATTCCAACATTGCAATTAATTTAGGCGCAAGACGGAATTCATCAACCGCTTTTACGCTGACTAAATCTTCAATACGAGAAAGTTTGTTATCGGTAAAACGTAAACGTAATACACGTTGTGGCTCTGGCTTGTCAGGATAAGGGAATGCACGACGAAGTAATACAATGGTATCCTCTTCGAGTTTAAAATCACCTGGTGCCGCAATCATTGTGGTTTGACGGTATTCGTTATCGAGTAAGATTTGAATGACTTCATCAAAAGAAAGGTTGTCAGACAGTTTTACGCTTTCTAAACGGCTATACACTTCTGCCGGTAAACGCCAAATTTGGCCATCCATTTTTGAGCGAATTTGCCAGTCTAAATAGCCACCATAAAATACGGCAAGCGTCCCTAAAGTAAAGGCTGCTTTAGCTAAAAAGATTTTACAAGAACGGCGCTTATCTGGCGCTTGTGTTTCTTGTTGTTCAGGTGAAGTGTTTTCCGTTTCCGACATAATAGTTAGCTTCAGAGAATGAGGTTAAGCAATAAATTCAAAATAGGCATTAAGAAAGTGGATAAAGTCTGTTGTACCGCAGAAGGCGATACTTTCTTCATCATAATAATGGAAGTCGTCTTCTAAAATTTCATTTGTTTCAATCGCAAGGTTATTGGCGCGAATCATCACTTCATCGGTATTGATAAAAAGCGTGTATTCGGAACCAACTAACGTGACTTCATCATTATTTTTAATCTGCTCACAGGCAGAAAGTGCGGTCAAAAACGCTTGAGGATTTGACCGCACTTCTGAATTAAACCAATTGGCTAGCGCAATGTGTTCCATTGAACATTTGGCGTGCACATTGCCTAGATAATGGGTAAATTGAAAATCCATATTAGATGCTGAATGACGAACCGCAGCCACAGGTGCTGGTTGCATTTGGATTGTTCACCACAAAACGAGAACCCTCCAATCCTTCAGTGTAATCAACGGTGCCGCCAATTAAGTATTGTAAACTCATTGGATCAATCACCAATTGCACACCAGCTTTTTCAATGGTTAGGTCGCCTTCATTGACTTTATCATCAAAGGTAAAACCATATTGGAAACCGCTGCAGCCACCACCGGTGATGTACACGCGTAATTTTAATTCGTTGTTTTCTTCTTCGCTAATTAAGCTTTTTACTTTATTGGCTGCCGCATCAGTAAAAGTTAGCGGCACGGCCATATCTAAATCTGACATATCTCTATCCCCACATTCCTAAAAATAATCCTTGTATTATCTAATAACCTGTTAATTCATTCAAGATTTTTCACGGAATTAGTGCTATTATGCGCAGATAAATTTTAATTAAATAAGGAGAAATAATGGGCATTCCATTAAGAACTGAAGAAGAAATTGTTAAGTTGCGTGAAGCGTGTAAATTAGCGTCCGATGTTTTGGTTATGATCGAGCCTTATGTAAAAGAAGGGGTGACCACAGGTGAATTAGATCGCATTTGTCATGATTACATGGTGAATGTACAAAAAGTGATTCCTGCTTGCTTAAATTATCATGGTTTCCCGAAAGCAACCTGTATTTCTATAAATGAAGTGGTTTGCCATGGTATTCCAAGCGACGATAAAAAATTAAAACAGGGCGATATTGTTAATATTGATGTGACCGTAATAAAAGACGGTTATTTCGGTGATAATTCTAAGATGTATATCGTGGGTGAAACCAATATTCGTAGCCAAAAATTAGTTGAAGCAGCACAAGAAGCACTTTATGTGGGATTGCGTACGGTTAAGCCAGGTATTCGTTTAAATGAAATTGGTAAAGCGGTACAAAAATATACGGAAAGCCAAGGGTTTAGCGTAGTGCGTGAATACTGCGGCCACGGCGTGGGAACTGAATTCCACTGCGAACCGCAAGTATTACACTATTATGCTGATGACGGCGGTGTGATTTTACAACCGGGTATGGTATTCACCATTGAGCCAATGATCAATGCGGGTAAAAAGGAAGTACGCATTATGGGCGATGGTTGGACGGTAAAAACCAAAGACCGTAGCCATTCAGCGCAATATGAGCACCAAATTGTGGTTACCGAAAACGGTTGTGAAGTGATGACTATCCGCGATGAAGAAATTGCGGAAGGTCGAATTCAACGTATGATGGTCAATATTTAAAGCATTAAAAGGAAATTTGATTTATGATGAGATTTAGAACTTTCCTTTTGATCAGTTTAGTTATCGTATTTTTTGCATGCCTTCCCCTTATTATTTTTGAGGTGATAGGAGAAGGAGAGACTGTAATAGCTTTAGCGTGGATTGGCTTCTTCATTACACTACCAATTGGTGCAGTTGTACTAGGTGTCTTTTGGATCTGTTCAGTGTTTCATTGGGTATTTGACAAAGATTAATTCCTATCATGGTTATTGAAAGCTCATTTTTATGGGCTTTTTATTTAATTAAGAGAACACTATGCTTTTTCCTTATCATTTCGATTCTCCACTCACGCCAAGTGCGGTCAAAATTCAGCGTGAAAATTTGAAGGAATTGGAACGTCAGCATTTTGCTGATTATTCCGTTTTTGAGCTGATTGCTAACCGTACACAATTTTGTGATGATTTGTTAAAACAGCTTTGGCAGCAATTTGAATTAGATAAAGCTTATCTTACCTTAATTGCGGTAGGCGGTTATGGCAGACAAGAAATGTTTCCTTTATCTGACCTAGATGTTCTTATTCTTTCAAAAGAAAAAAGAGAGTCTGAAACGGAAGAAAAAATTGCTCAGTTTGTGCAGTTCTTGTGGGATTGTGGATTCGACGTAGGGCATAGTGTTCGTTCTTTGGAAGAATGTGAAAAGGAAGGTAAACAAGACATTACTATTGCCACCAATTTGCTTGAGTCTCGTTATTTATCGGGAGATGTATCCCTTTTCAATGCTTTAGAGGAAATACTGAAAAAGCCAGATTTTTGGGCGGTAAAACCATTCTTTGATGCTAAAGTTCAAGAGCAAATTGAACGTTATCAGCGTTATCACAACACCAGTTATAATTTAGAACCCGATTTAAAATACAGCCCAGGTGGTTTACGGGATCTTCACCTTTTATATTGGATCGCATTACGTCATACCGGAGAAATGACCCTTGATGGCATTTTGGAAAGCGGTTTTATTTACCCATCAGAACATCAACAATTATTAGAGAGCCAAGAATTTTTATTCAAAGTGCGGTTCGCTTTGCACTTGATTTTAAAACGTTATGACAACCGACTGCTGTTTGATCGTCAAATCAAAGTGAGCGAGATGCTTGGTTTTGAAGGCGAGGGAAATCATGGTGTCGAAAAAATGATGAAACGTTTTTTCCAAGCTTTACGCACGATTTCTCGTTTGACCGATATCCTGATTAAGCATTATAAAGAGCATTTTTTATCTTCAAACGGAGAGGAATCAGTTCACCATTTGGATGACGATTTTGAAATAGTGAATCAAAGTTTGTGTTTACGTAAGGAAAACGTGTTTTTACGTTCGCCGGATCGTATTTTGGATCTTTTTTTCTACCTTACACAGCATGAACAAGCTGAAATTCATTCTTCAACATTACGCCAATTACAGATTGCGTTGGAAAGTTTGACGCAGAAATTATGTGATATTCCTGAAGCAAGGGAGAAGTTTATTCGGTTATTTAATCAACCGAAAGCGATTCAGCGTGCATTTCTCCCAATGCACCAATATGGTGTGTTAACGGCTTATTTGCCACAATGGCATGGGATTGAAGGCTTGATGCAATTCGATCTTTTCCACATTTACACGGTGGATGAGCATACCTTGCGAGTGATGTTGAAATTGGAAAGTTTCTTAGCCGAAGATGAGGCAGAATCACATCCCATTTGCCATCAAATATTTACTCAAATTTCTGACCGCACTTTGCTTTATGTTGCCGCACTTTTCCATGATATAGCGAAAGGGCGAGGGGGTGATCATGCGGAATTAGGGGCTGAAGATATCGCTGACTTTGCTCGTTTGCATGGTTTTGATCGTCGAGAAATTGAAACAATGATCTGGTTGGTAAAAGAGCATTTGCTCATGTCAATTACCGCACAGCGTCGAGATATTCATGATCCGGAAGTCGTGATGAACTTTGCAGAAAATGTGCAAAATCGTGTTCGTTTAGATTATCTTACTTGTCTGACTGTTGCGGATATTTGTGCGACAAATGGCACATTATGGAATAGCTGGAAGCGTTCTCTTTTTGCCTCTTTATACGATTATACGGCGCAACAATTCCGACAAGGGATGGATTTGTTATTAGATAATGAAGAAAAAATCCTTGAAAATCGTCAATTGGCGTTGGCAATTTTATCCGAAGAACAACCAGAATTATCGGAAGAGAAAATTTCAGCGTTGTGGCAGCGTTGCCCATCTGATTATTTCTTACGAAATAGCCCGAAACAAATTGCGTGGCATACAGAGTTGTTAACTGAATTTGATGGTGAAGTACTGGTTAAAATTAGTAATCGTTTTTCTAGCGGTGGGACTGAAATTTTCGTTTATTGCCCTGATCAAGCTAACTTATTTAATAAAGTGGTTTCAACCATTGGTGCGAAAAAATTCAGTATTCATGATGCTCAAATTTTAACATCGGATGATGGATATGTATTCGACAGCTTTATCATCACAGAATTAAATGGTGAATTGGTTCGTTCAGAACGTCGCCGAGAATTAGAGACGGTATTAACCTCTGTTTTATTAGGTGAAAAATTGCCATCCATGTCTTTTGCAAATAATCGACAGTTGCAACATTTCACCGTAAAAACAGATGTACGTTTTTTGAAAGAAACCAAAAAAGAGCATACCGAATTAGAAGTGGTGGCTTTAGATAAACCCGGTTTATTGGCTCAAATCAGTCAAATTTTTACCGAATTAAAACTCAATATTTGTAATGCAAAAATCACGACTGTAGGGGAAAAAGCCGAAGACTTCTTCATTCTGACAAATGAAAAAGGAATTGCATTAACCGAAGAGGAAAGGGGATTATTAGAAAACGTGCTCTATGAACGTTTGTAATATGAAATAAAAAAGTGCGGTTAAATTTAACCGCACTTTTTATATTTTAAGCCACTGCTGCAAATGCAATATCAGCGGCAGCAAGCGTTTTTTCAATGTCTTCATTTGTATGAGCTAAAGACATAAAGCCTGCTTCAAAAGCAGAAGGCGCAAGGTAAACGCCTTGATCGAGCATTTTGTGGAAGAACACTTTGAATTTTTCGGTATCACATTTCATGACTTCTGCATAAGAGGTAACTTGTTTTTGGTCAGTGAAGAAAATACCAAACATGCCGCCTACATGATTAATCACAAATGGCACATTGTGTTTTTGAGCTAATGCTTTTAAGCCATCACAAAGTTTAGTGGTTAATTCTGCAAGGTGTTGCTCGTTACCTGCTTTTTTCAATTCGGTTAAACAGGCTAAACCAGCAGCCATTGCAATCGGGTTACCAGAAAGAGTACCTGCTTGATAAACAGGGCCGGTTGGTGCGAGGTGTTGCATAATCACTTTTTTACCGCCAACAGCACCCACTGGCATACCGCCACCAATGACTTTACCTAATGTGGTGAGATCCGGTGTTACACCATAATAAGCTTGTGCGCCTGCAAGTGAAACACGGAAACCTGTCATGACTTCGTCAATAATGAAAAGTGCACCATATTGATCACAAATTTCACGAATGCCTTGTAAGAATCCTTCTTTTGGTGGAACACAGTTCATATTACCTGCAACTGGTTCAATAATCACACAAGCGATATCGTTAGGGAATTCTTCAAATAATTTTTTAACAGAATCAAGATTGTTATATTCTGCAGTTAAAGTGTGTTTTGCAAAATCTTCAGGCACACCTGGTGAGCTTGGTTGACCAAGTGTTAACGCCCCCGATCCTGCTTTTACTAGAAGTGAATCAGAATGGCCGTGGTAACAACCTTCAAATTTTAAGATTTTGCTTCTATTTGTATAACCACGCGCAAGACGGATTGCTGTCATGGTTGCTTCAGTACCTGAACTCACCATACGAACCATTTCAATAGATGGCACAATTTCACAGACTAATTCTGCTAAATCAATTTCAGATGGTGTTGGTGCACCAAAGCTTAAACCATTTTCTGCTGCTTTTAATACAGCATCCAAAATAGCAGGGTGATTGTGACCTAAAATCATTGGCCCCCAAGAACCCACATAATCGATATATTGTTTGCCTTCGGTATCGTAAATGTAAGCGCCTTTGGCTTTTTGAATAAATACAGGTGTGCCACCTACGCCTTTAAAGGCACGAACAGGGGAGTTTACACCACCAGGAATAACTTCTTGTGCACGAGAGAAAAGTGCGGTTGATTTTGTCATGATTTGAATCCTTATATTAAAAGTGGTCATATTGTACTAAAAAACTGAATTTGAGAAAAATCTTTGTGTGCTGATTTTTCTTTATGTTATCCTTTGCAAAAAAATTTTAGGATAAAAACTATGCTAAGTCTTCTCGTCACTTTTTTAGGGGCATTTTTAACCTTAATTGTCATGCGACCAATTGCCAATAAAATTGGCTTGGTTGATAAGCCGAATTATCGTAAACGTCACCAAGGTGCGATTCCGCTCATTGGCGGTGTTTCTCTCTTTATGGGAAACCTTTGCTATTATTTAATGGAGTGGGATCAACTTCGTTTACCTTATCTTTATATATTCAGTATTTTTGTTCTACTGGCAATCGGTATCTTAGATGACCGTTTCGATATTAGTCCCTTCTTGCGAGCAGGGATTCAAGCCGTGCTTGCGATTTTAATGATCGACTTAGGTAATGTTTATTTAGATCATTTAGGTCAAATCCTCGGACCATTCCAATTAACACTTGGTTCTATTGGGTTGATTATTACCGTATTTGCCACAATCGCGATTATTAATGCCTTTAATATGATTGATGGTATTGATGGATTGTTAGGTGGATTATCTATTGTTTCATTTGCTGCTATTGGTATCTTGATGTTCCGTGATGGACAGATGGATATGGCATATTGGAGTTTTGCCTTAATTGTCGCAATTTTACCTTATCTATTATTAAACTTAGGTATTCCGTTAGGACCTAAATATAAAGTGTTTATGGGTGATGCAGGAAGTACCTTAATTGGCTTTACCATTATTTGGATTCTACTTTTAAGTACGCAAGGAAAAGGACATCCGATGAATCCAGTAACCGCACTTTGGATCATTGCAGTGCCTTTAATTGATATGGTGGCCATTATTTATCGTCGCTTACGTAAAGGAAAAAGTCCATTCAGACCAGATCGCTTACACGTACATCACTTAATGGTTCGTGCAGGATTAACGTCTCGCCAAGCCTTTTTATTAATTACCTTATTTGCGGCAATTTGTGCTGCAATTGGGATCTTAGGTGAGATTTTCTATATTAATGAATGGGCAATGTTCATTGCGTTTATCGTGCTATTCTTCCTTTATGCTTATTCAATTACAAAAGCATGGAAAATTACTCGATGGGTACGAAGAATGAAACGTCGAGCGCGCCGTAATAAACAATAAACTAAATAAAGAGGATAGCAATTTGCTATCCTTTTTTACGTTTTAGCACTAAAAATAAACGAATACATAATAAATTCTATACAAATTGAACAAAAATTTATCTTTTGATATTTTTTTTCAAAAAAGTGCTAGACAAGGTATTTGGAAATCATTAATATACGCCCCTGCAACGACGCAGTAACGCGTTCGTAGCTCAGTTGGATAGAGCGTTGGCCTCCGGAGCCAAAGGTCGCAAGTTCGAATCTTGTCGAGCGCGCCAGAAGTCAATGCGATGAACAACTAATCAATGGTGGCTATAGCTCAGTTGGTAGAGCCCTGGATTGTGATTCCAGTTGTCGTGGGTTCGAATCCCATTAGCCACCCCATCTTCTCATTGTTGAGAAATCTGACGGCGAGTAGCGCAGCTTGGTAGCGCAACTGGTTTGGGACCAGTGGGTCGTAGGTTCAAATCCTATCTCGCCGACCACTTCTTTTATATTTCCCTCGAAATTCCATACAAAAGATGTAACCCTTGAAATGCGCCCTTAGCTCAGCTGGATAGAGCAACGCCCTTCTAAGGCGTGGGTCAAAGGTTCGAATCCTTTAGGGCGTGCCATAACTCATCTCAATCTATTATTGTTTTTCTAATTTACTTTTTTAGCGAAAATAATCAATTCAACGCATATTTTGTACAGAAGAAAATAGCGTCAATTCTAGATTTCAAAAATGAGTGATTTAAAAGATGATTTTAGATTAAGAAAAGAAAACATTTGAATGGCGGTGAGAGGGGGATTCGAACCCCCGATGCACTTTCGCACATACACGCTTTCCAGGCGTGCTCCTTCAACCACTCGGACATCTCACCGTTTTGAAGTGCGTGAAATATAAAGATTTATCCAAGATTAGTCAAGTTTTTTGAGCTAGAACATAAAAAATCCTTTTCCTTTTAGCTAAAATACAAACTTATCTCTTTTCTATCGTCGTATTTTTATGCAAATCAAATTACTCTTTTCTAAAAATGTGTTTTTGGCCGTAAAACCATTTAGCGCATTGAAAGAATCTTTCCGTGAAGGTTACGGAAAACAAAAATTGATTAAAGATATTATTGCGGGGCTCACTGTTGGAGTCATTGCGATTCCCCTCTCCATGGCCTTAGCGATCGCTAGCGGTGTTCCGCCACAACACGGTCTTTATACGGCTATCGTAGCGGGTATCGTGATTGCGTTAACCGGTGGATCGCGTTTCAATATTTCTGGACCAACCGCGGCATTTGTCGTGATTTTATATCCCGTCACCCAACAATTTGGACTCAGTGGTTTGCTCATGGCAACGCTACTTTCGGGGATTATTTTAGTCATCATGGCCTTGTCTCGATTGGGGCGGTTAATCGAGTACATTCCTCTCCCCGTTACACTGGGCTTTACCTGCGGGATTGGCATTACCATCGGTACCTTGCAAATCAAAGATTTCTTAGGTTTAGATATTGCCCAAATGCCACCTCACTATATTGAAAAAGTACAGACTATTTTAACCGCACTTCCGACGATTAGCTGGGCTGATACCGCTGTTGGTTTTGCCACCTTATTTGTACTCACACAATGGCACAAACTTCGTTTACCTATACCAGGTCATTTGCCTGCAGTTATTATTGGTACACTGATGGCATTAGCATTAGGACAATTTGGCTTCTCGGTTGAAACTATTGGTACGGCGTTCCACTATACCTTAGCGGATGGCACAACGGGAAATGGCATTCCAAATGTCTTGCCCGAGTTTGCCTTACCTTGGAATATTCCAAACGCGCAGGGTGAAATCATTAATTGGAATTTTGATAAAATACAAGCTCTCTTACCTGCAGCCTTTTCAATGGCAGTATTAGGTGCGATTGAGTCACTACTTTGTGCGGTCATTTTAGATAATATGACGGATACCAAACATCACTCCAATAATGAACTGCTTGCTCAGGGTTTAGGGAATATTGTTTCGCCATTCTTAGGCGGGATTACCGCAACTGCAGCCATTGCGCGCTCAGCCGCTAATGTGAAATCGGGTGCGGTATCACCAATATCTAGTGTCGTTCATGCACTCTTAGTCTTATTCTCACTGTTATTCTTTGCGAATGCCCTGTCTTACTTGCCACTTTCTTCCATGGCCGCATTGTTGTTAATGGTGGCTTGGCATATGGCAAACGTGCCTGAAATTATTCGTTTGGCGCGTCGTTCCACACAAAATGAAATTGCTGTATTGTTCACTTGCTTAATTCTCACGGTGTTATTCGATATGGTGATTGCCATCTCAGTCGGCGTATTATTGGCGAGCCTCTTATTTATCCGCACCATTGCAGAAATGACAAAAGCCATTGAGCAACCTGCACCAGAAGATCTGAATGATGTGTTAGCTTATCGTATCAGTGGTCCATTGTTCTTTGCAGCGGCAGATAAACTCTTTGCGGATTTACACGATAAAACCGTACATA
>NZ_CAJLNI010000030.1 GCF_905207935.1 uncultured Haemophilus sp. | reverse complement strand
TAATAACATATTGCCTATATTTGCCCCACAATTGGCTTTTCGCTTTTCAATTAATGCTTTGCGTTGTTGTTCATTCAAATGAGAAAAGACGGGTTGTTGATACCAATCTTCGAGTACGGCTTCAGGGGTTTCATGGAAAAACCGCTCCGCCCACATTTTGTCATTAGTTAGACGGGTTTGTTTTTCTTGCTCAGACTGTAAACCTAAATTTGCCCCTTCTAAAATGACCGCCTTTAAATGCCCTATTTTTACTCTAGCTTGCAGTGCATAATATTGTGCGATTCGTCCACCAAGTGAATAACCGATTAAGATATAAGGCTCATCTTTTATGATATGTTGGATTTGTTCTTCAAGAAACTGAGCTGTTTGCTCAAAATCTTCAACCACTACAGCTTTATTCTCACCATGAAACGGTAAATCGAGAGAGAGACAACGAAAGTGCGTTAGATTTTCGATGACTTTTTGCCAATCTGATTTCGTGCCTAAGAGACCATGGAGAAAAACAAGATTCATCATAATAATGCCATATAAAGAAATCCCCTCTATATAAGAGGGGAAAGAAATTATTCACCAATAACCGCATGGCTGATTTGTTCAATCAAGCGCTTATAGGTTGCACTGCCATCACTTGGGTTTGTTTTGATTTCAATTAATGTCGCTCGGCGGCGAGTATAAGCTTGTTTTAACACTGAGCTTAAATCTGCCCAGGTGTAAGGTAAAGCATATTTTAAACCAAACATTGCGGCGACTTGAGAGAAATCGCCATTATGTGGCAAACGATAGAATTGCTCTTTCACCTCTTCATCCACCGGCAACATATCAAAGATTGCACCGCCATTATTATTAATCACAAAAATAATAGTCGGTTGAGTGACATTCTTAAATAAGGCTAAAGAGTTCAAATCATAAAGTGTTGACGTATCACCAATCATGGCTACCACTGGCTGATCGGCACCGATACCAATACCTGCAGCCGTGGCTAATAAGCCATCAATTCCGCTTGCACCACGGTTGGTATAAATCGGATACCCTTCAGGTAATTTGGTTAATGCATCAACCAAGCGCACAAAAAGGCTATTTCCTAAGAACAAAATACCGTTGTAAGGTAAAACACGCTCAATATGATGAGCTAATGAGGCTTCATTAAGATTACCACCGACTTGTTGCTCGATAAAAGTTGCACAGAATTTTGAAAGTGCGAGTGGTTCGAGTAACCAAGGTTTTTGACGCAATGGCGGATGTGCACGCAACCAATGATGCGCTTTTGCATTAAAGCGAGTTTGGGTATGGTGATTTGGATCTACCGAATTTTGACTTTGCTCTACTACCCAAAATTCGCCTTGGAATTCCGCTAAGAACTGGTTAATACGTTTACTGATAAAACGAGAACCAAATTGGATCACAATGTCTGCTTGAAGCAATTTTTGTTTCACAGTTTGATTTGCTAGCCAAATATCTGCATAAGGGGTAAGCGGTTCGACACCAGATTGAATATCGGTGAGCAAAATCCAGCCCATGGTATTTGCCCATGAGTTAATCCCCATTGCTTGTTCTGGGGTTAATTGCCCTGCAACAATAACACCTCGTTTCGTGCGCCAAGTATCCCAATTTTCATGCATAAGCACTTCTTGTTGCAATGGCTGATGATCAACCCAATTTTTAGGCTGGCTTAACCAACGTTGAATTGGCATTAACCACGGATGGTTGTCAATTTCTTGTTCTTGCGCATCATAAAGTGGCTCTGCAAAAGGCACATTGATATGCACCACGCCAGCTTGTTGTTTTTGTTTATAACAAGCTTGTTCTAACGTCGAAATCAACCATTTCGCCGCATAATCTGCTTGAGGTTTCGGTAAATTCACGCTTGAGACAGGATAATCCGCAAACATATTTTGTTGCACGATCGCTTGATTCGCACCACATTCCCATAATTCAGGTGGACGATCAGCGGTAAGAATAATTAAATTCACGCCTGTTTGGCGAGCTTCAATAATCGCGGGATATAAATTGGCTGCAGCAGTGCCTGAGGTAACAATCACAGCAACAGGCGCTTGCGTAGATTTCGCAATCCCTAAAGCAAAAAAGCCTAAGCCACGTTCATCAAAGTGACTATGGCACGTTGCTCGAGAGGCATTTTGTAAACGCACAGCTTCTAGCGTTAAAGGTGTTGATCGTGAACCTGGCGCAATACAAAAGTGACTAACCCCTTGGCGAACCAAGGTTTCTAAGATCACCTTTGACCAACAACGATTAAATACGCTTACAGACATTCTTCTTATTCTCCGTTATTCTCTGCAAACAGGGAAATGAGCCCTGCCGCTTTACGTTCAATTTCCAACCACTCTTCTACAGGTTGTGAGCCTTCCACAATACCGGCTCCAGCAAATACACGTACTTGGTTTTCTTCAATAAAAGCCGAACGAATGGTAACACAAAATTCCGAGAGATTTTGGGTCATCAAGCCTAACGTTCCAGCATACCAACTACGATCAAAAGTTTCAATTTCAGCCAAGGCTTTTTTCGCTTGTTGCTGCGGCAAGCCTGACACTGCTGCTGTTGGATGGATCGCTTTCAATAAATCTGCATCCGTACAAAGTGCGGTCAATTTCGCTTGCATTTTTCGAATCAAATGCTGCACTTTTCGTAATGGCTTTAATGCGACATCATCAACGGTAATTTGTTCCACTAAGTGACTGATATTTTGTGAAATATCCTCAACTACCAACCAGTTTTCATTGAGATTTTTTTCATCATTTAGCAACCAATTCGCACGTTCATTATTTTCACTCGGATTATCACTAACAGGAGCAGTGCCCGCAAGGGCTTCCGTAAATAACAGACGATTATCTCGTGCAAACAGGCGCTCTGGTGTTGAGCCTACAAAACAGTTTTGGGCGTTATCTGCCCATAGAAAATGGTAACAACCGCTATTTTTTGCTTGGCTTGCAGCAAGAAAATCTTTTCCGTTTAATTCGCCATGAATGCGAAACACCGTTTCATTTGCTAAGACAAGCTTGGTTAACTCCCCTTGTCGAATTTGATTGAGTGCTTGATTGACCCAATCACACCACGTGTCTTGATTCGCTTTTGGCTCTACACTTTCGATGGTTAATTGATTGAGCGGTAAAAGTGCAGTCATTTTTTCAAATGAATTCAAAATCGTTTTTGCCGAATCAAGCTCATTTGTTTCAACAAAAACAGAAAACACTGTCTCACCATTTTGCTGTTCAATTAAAACTTGCGGCAAAATAAACTGACTCTCACCTTGGAACTGTAAACCGCCCACTAAAGGGAAATCATGCTCTTGAATAAATTGCTGAGCCAAATTCAC
The DNA here is from genome assembly GCF_905207935.1 of uncultured Haemophilus sp. GTDB lineage: Bacteria > Pseudomonadota > Gammaproteobacteria > Enterobacterales > Pasteurellaceae > Haemophilus_D. The sequence continues at coordinate 13,940 of NZ_CAJLNI010000030.1, read as the reverse complement.
ATCTGAAAATGACCGCACTTTACCCACGGCAGCGACGGTTTTAGCTTCATCACGAAAACGCAAATAAAATTGCGGATAGACTGGCTGCCCTTTCATCCACGCCAAAAGATCAACATCTGATTCCACCTTCGTTTGAAGATGTACAATAGATGCTTGCTGATCCATTGTCGCCAAAGCGTCAAATTGGCGAATTAGCGCAGATTTAGCTTGTTCTAAAGGGCCCATGAAAAATAATAAAATACACAAAAAATTAGCCCATATTCTACCGCACTTTAATACTTTCAAAAAATTTTTTTATTAAATCTTTTCAAGATAAGAATTTAAGCGTAAATTAGACATAATTTTTGAATGAAAATCTAATTATCATAGGATGTTATTAATGCGCTCATTTCCAAAATCAGACAAATTAGAACACGTTTGCTACGATATTCGCGGACCGGTTCACAAAGAAGCTTTACGCCTAGAAGAAGAAGGCAACAAAATCTTAAAACTGAATATCGGTAACCCTGCCCCATTTGGCTTTGAAGCGCCAGATGAAATTTTAGTAGATGTCATCCGCAACTTACCTTCTGCACAAGGTTATTGTGACTCTAAAGGCTTGTATTCAGCACGTAAAGCTATCGTGCAATACTACCAATCCAAAGGTATTCATGATTCAACGGTAAACGATGTGTACATCGGGAATGGTGTGTCTGAATTGATTACCATGTCAATGCAAGCCCTTCTTAATGATGGTGATGAGGTATTAGTCCCAATGCCAGATTATCCGTTATGGACAGCGGCTGTGACGCTTTCTGGCGGAAAAGCGGTACATTATTTATGTGATGAAGAAGCGGGCTGGTTCCCTGCTATTGATGATATTCGCGCGAAAGTCAATGCCAAAACTAAAGCTATCGTGGTGATCAACCCAAATAACCCGACTGGTGCGGTATACAGTAAAGCATTGCTCGAAGAAATTATCGAAGTAGCTCGTGAAAATAATCTGATTATTTTTGCGGATGAAATTTATGACAAAATTCTCTACGATGGTGCTGTCCACCATCATATCGCCGCCCTTGCACCAGATGTATTAACGATTACATTCAATGGTTTATCAAAAGCGTATCGTGTTGCAGGTTTCCGTCAAGGTTGGATGATTTTAAATGGTCCAAAACAACATGCAAAAGGCTATATTGAAGGCTTAGATATGTTGGCGTCCATGCGTTTATGTGCAAACGTACCAATGCAGCACGCGATTCAAACCGCATTAGGTGGCTATCAAAGCATTAATGAATTTATTCAACCTGGCGGTCGTTTACTTGAGCAACGTAATAAAGCCTACGAGTTGCTCACTCAAATCCCTGGTGTTAGCTGCGTAAAACCAATGGGGGCAATGTATATGTTCCCGAAACTCGACATCAAAAAATTCAACATCCATAGTGATGAAAAATTTGTACTCGATTTACTACGTAAAGAGAAAGTGCTTTTAGTACATGGTAAAGGCTTTAACTGGCACTCGCCGGATCACTTCCGTGTCGTGACACTACCTTACACCGGCCAATTAGAAGAAGCCATTGGTAAACTGGCACGATTCTTAGAAACTTATCAGCAATAATAAAAAAGAGCGGTTAATTAACCGCTCTTTTTTTATTTCATGATTTATGACTAAGCCCAGAAATAACGCACAACATGGAAGAAAATTGGTGCGGAGAAACAAAGCGAATCCATACGATCTAAAATACCACCATGGCCGCTGATCATATTACCCCAGTCTTTCACACCCATACTGCGTTTCATTGCTGACATCACGAGTCCACCTAAGAATCCCATTAGGCAAATTAACATGCTCATTAAAAACGCCTGCCATGCATTAAATGGTGTCATCCAATGAAGTAGCATACCTAATAAACTTGCGCTTAATACCCCACCAACAAAGCCTTCTACTGTTTTGGATGGAGACAAGGTTGGCGCAATTTTATGTTTGCCGAAGAGTTTACCCCAAACATATTGCAACACATCGCTAGACTGTACCACCAAGATTAAGAAAATCATTAATAGAAGATTTTTTCCTTCATAACCTGAAATATCAAGTGTCAGTAAAGCCGGGATATGTGAAATACAGAATACGCTAATCATCAATGCCCACTGAATTTTCGTAGAACGGTCTAAGAAATTCGCAGGGTCACCCAGTAATGCTGAAAGAATCGGTAAAAATAAGAAGCCATATACTGGAATGAAGATAGTAAACATACTAAACCAATCAATGGCGACTAAAAAATATTGCAATGGCAAGATCACATAAAAACAGGCTGCGAGTGCAAGATGATCGCCTCGACGAATATTCAATAGAGAAAGAAACTCACGCAATCCCATAAATGAAATAATTAAAAAGAGTACAATCACGCCATAAAAGCCCAATAAACTCGCAATAAAGATAATCCCAATCATCACCCACCAAGCATTGATACGTGCATTCAGATTATCAATGACACTATTAGGTGTATCCACGCCCGATCTGCGTTTTAAAATATATCCTACTGTAGAAGCAAAAATTAAGGCGATAAATAAACCACCGAAGAGTTGCCATATTTCTGTCATCATTTACTCCTAAGATTTGCCTTTTTCACTGATGTTTAAACTTAATAATGCCGATTGAGCGCGTGTTAAAAATTCACCTTTGGTCTCATCTGTCCCAATCTTTAATGGTTCACCGACATAAAGATCACATAACAACGGGATCGGTAAAATAAAGCCTTTTGGTAAAACATTATTCATATTGCTAATCCAAACAGGGACAAATTCACAATCAAGATTTTCTTTTGCTAGATAATACAAACCACTTTTAAAGGGTTGAAGAGGCAAATCATCATCCGTTTTACGGGTTCCTTCAGGGAAAAGAATAAGCGAATTATTCTCCAATGCTTCCGTCATTTGTCGTATTGCTGCTTGTGGATCTTGGCTATTACGTTCAATAAGCAACATATTAAACACTTTATTGGCTAGAAAACGACGAATTGCGCCTTTTGTCCAATAATCCTTACCAGCAACAGGACGGGTTTGCTTTCTCACTTCATATGGTAATGAAATCCAAAGTAAGATAAAGTCCCCATGACTATTATGATTGGCAAAATAGACACGATGCCCTTCTGAAGACTGCTCCGCAATTGCGGCTTGTGGTCGAACGCCTGTGATAAAAGAGGCAAAACGACACAATAAAAAATCGATTAATCTCGCGAACATATTTGCTCCTATTACTCCGTCACTTCAGCCAAGCCATTTTTTACTCGCTTAATACAAGTTGCAATGAGCAAGATAATAACGATATTGGCTACCCACCAGAAAAGCGAATGCAAGCTACCATTCACCGCATAGATCAAACCGAGTACACCAAACACGAATGCACGATCACTTTTACCCATTGGGCCATCATAACGACGCGTTTTGCCTTGAACTTGTCCCAAAATGCCACATAACTCACTCAACGCCGCAAGCCAAATAATACTTGAGATTTGAATACCATTAAAAGGCGCGACAAAAGCAAAAGGAAGGTAAAGTGCAGCATCAGAGACGACATCAGTAATTTCATTAAGATAACCACCTAATCGACTTTTTTGATTAAATTCACGTGCTAGCATGCCATCAATGGCATTCAACGCCATACGCAAAAACAACCAAATAGGAATAAGGAAGAAAAGAGAAGAAAATGTCGGGAATAGTGCGAGAACCACACCTAATAAAATAGAAAGTAAGCAAGCAATTAGCGTAACTTGATTTGCTGTTACGCTAATTGCCGCTAATTGCCTAACTAAAGGCCGAAGTAAATTCTGAAATTTGGGTTTTAAAGCATAGATACTCATCTACCATCTCCTTGTTTTTATTAAAAAACATAAATATGTTTCCAATAATAGGACGGTATAGAGTATTACTCAAGTTTTTTATTCATCCATATAACCTAAACTTCTCAAGGCACGTTCATCATCCGCCCAACCGGACTTCACTTTGACCCAAAGTTCAAGGTGTACTTTATTATCAAATAAGCGTTCCATGTCAGCACGCGCTTCCATACCAATGGTTTTAATTTTTTGTCCTTGAGCACCGATCACCATTTTCTTTTGACCTTCGCGCTCAACCAAAATCAAGCCATTGATTTCATAAGTACCACGTTCATTTACTTTAAATTGTTCAATTTCAACAGTCACCGAATAAGGCAGCTCTTCCCCTGTGAAACGCATTAATTTTTCACGGATAATTTCTGACGCCATAAAACGCTGTGAACGGTCTGTTACATAATCTTCAGGGAAGTGATGAACGCCTTTACGTAATGATTGACGAACAATTTTCTCTAATTGATGCACATTATTACCACGTTGCGCGGATATTGGCACAATGTGAGCAAAGTTAAACTTACTGCCTAAATCTGTAATAAATGGCAATAAATCATCTTTATTCTTAATATTATCAACTTTGTTGATGGCAAGTACGACAGGCGCTTTGGCATTACGTAATTTATTTAATACCATTTCATCATCAGCATTCCAATGTGTGCCATCTACGACGAAAATAATGAGATCCACATCCCCGATCGCCGAACTTGCTGCACGATTCATTAAACGGTTAATGGCTCGTTTTTCTTCGATATGAAGTCCCGGCGTATCTACGTAAATTTCTTGGTAGATGCCTTCCGTTTTAATTCCCACAATACGGTGACGCGTGGTTTGCGCCTTGCGAGACGTAATCGAGATTTTTTGCCCCAAAATTTTATTTAACAGGGTGGATTTCCCTACATTTGGGCGCCCTACGATAGCGATAAAGCCACAATAGGTCTCTTGTTCTTGATTTAATTCGGTCATTTTATTTCCAATATTTTTAAAATTTGTTCTGCGGCCGCTTGTTCTGCTTTACGGCGGCTAGAACCTTTTGCAATAAAAGTGCGGTTAATATTTGGTACGTTTTTTACCGTACATTCCACGGTGAAGGTTTGGCAATGCGCTTCCCCTTCAATTTTAATCACTTCATAAGTTGGCAAGGCAAAATGCTTACCTTGTAAATACTCTTGCAAACGCGTTTTGGCATCTTTTTGGTTATCGCCTGGCTTAATTTCAGCCAATAAGGTTTTATACCAACTACGCACTATATCTGCCGCTTTATCAAAGCTTGAATCCAATGCCATTGCGCCAATTACCGCTTCAACACAATCCGCCAAAATCGATTCACGACGAAAGCCACCACTTTTCAATTCACCAGAACCTAAGGACATATAATCCCCAAGCTCAAAATTGCGGGCAATCATCGCCAGGGTTGGCTCACGAACTAATGTGGCACGCATTCTGCTAAGTTCACCTTCATTACAACGAGGGAATTGATGATAAAGCGCATCCGCGATGACATAATTGAGAATCGAATCACCTAGAAATTCTAGGCGTTCATTATGTTGAGTGGAGGCACTGCGGTGTGTCAGTGCCAATTTTAAATTTTTTAGATCGGAAAATTGATAACCAATTTTTCGTTCTAGACGATCTAAATGATTCATATTAATTAATTTTTGTAAAGAAACGGTCTAAACGGAAGCCTGTAGGCCACTCATTTGGTTCTTTTTCTAAACTCATCCAAATATAAGTGGCTTTACCCACGATATTTTTTTCTGGTACAAATCCCCAAAAACGGCTGTCATCACTATGATCACGGTTATCCCCCATCACAAAATATTGCCCTTCAGGCACAATCCATTCAGCAGTAGGTAAGCCTTCTTGTGGATAGAATTCAATCCCCGAATAACGGCGCATTGGCTCCACTAAAATACTGTGTGTCACGTCACCGATTTCCAAATATTCCACTTGCGTTGGGAATGCTGGATTTGTGGGTTCTTGTTTATATTCAAACGCTTTAGTTTGGCAATCTACTTCGCAAGGTTTGCCATCTTTGCCATAAACCAGTGTTAGAGCACTTTTTTCAACATCAAGGATAATGCGGTCACCGCCTTTCCCTATAATACGTTTAATGTAATCTACACCAGACATATTGTTTTTAGATGTTAACGCAAGATTTTCAGCATAAGCCGCTCGTGTTGCCCCTAAACTTGTACGAAGTAACGCTTGCTCCGGTGCTTTAAACACAATTACATCACCACGTTCTGGTTTGTTACCTTCAATAATCGTATTTTGGAAAATAGGATCTTTAATGCCATAAGTATATTTGTTCACGACGAGGAAATCCCCTACGCGCAAGGTCGCTTCCATTGATCCAGATGGAATTTGAAATGGCTCAAAAATAAATGAACGCACAAGGAATACCACGGATAACACAGGGAAAAGCGAAGAAATAAATTCTGAGCCTTCTGAAATAGGCTCAATTTTCGCTTTTTCTTCATCCGTTAATGCTTTGCCTGAGCGTTGTTCTGCGCGTGCGATTTGACGACGACGTCTTGGCATCACGGCAAAGCGGTGATAACACCATAAAATGCCGGAAAGTGCGGTTAAAATCAGCAATAAAATACTGAATGTGTTAGGCAGTTGGAAATAATCTAACGCTTTCCAACCAGCAAAGCCTACGGCTAACAACAGAATAAAAAATACATTCGACATTGCTCTACTTTCCTATTTATCTTTACCAACATGTAAGATCGCTAAAAACGCTTCTTGCGGTACTTCCACGTTACCTAAAGATTTCATTCGTTTTTTACCTTCTTTCTGTTTCTGTAAGAGTTTTTTCTTACGGCTCACGTCACCACCATAACATTTTGCTAATACGTTTTTACGCAATTGTTTTACCGTTGAACGCGCAATAATGTGGTTGCCAATCGCGGCTTGGATCGCGATATCAAATTGTTGACGTGGAATCAGTTCACGCATTTTTTCAACTAATTCACGGCCACGGTAAGGTGCATTATCTTTATGAACAATTAATGCTAACGCATCAACACGATCACCGTTGATCATGATATCCACGCGCACCATGTCCGCTGCTTGGAAACGTTTGAAACCATAATCCAAAGACGCATAACCACGCGATGTTGATTTCAAACGATCGAAGAAATCTAAGACTACTTCGCCCATTGGGATTTCATAAGTTAACGCAATTTGGTTACCGTGATACACCATATTGGTTTGTACGCCACGTTTTTCCACACAAAGGGTAATCACGTTACCTAAGAATTCCTGTGGCACGAGCATATTACACTCTGCAATTGGCTCACGAATTTCCGCAATATTATTTAATGGTGGCAGTTTTGATGGACTATCCACATAAACCACTTCACCATTGGTCATTTCAACTTCATAAATTACAGTTGGTGCTGTGGTAATCAAATCAAGATCGTATTCACGTTCTAAACGCTCTTGAATGATCTCCATGTGTAAAAGCCCCAAGAAGCCACAACGGAAACCAAAACCTAAAGCCGTTGAGTTTTCTGGCTCATAGAAAAGTGATGCATCGTTTAGGCTTAATTTACCTAACGCATCACGGAAAGCTTCATAATCGTCAGAGCTAACAGGGAATAAACCAGCATAAACCTGCGGTTTTACTTTCTTAAAACCTGGCAATACATGGCTTGCTGGATTGTGTTGATGCGTTAAGGTATCCCCTACTGGTGCCCCTAAAATATCTTTAATCGCACAAACAACCCAACCTACTTCGCCGGTATTTAATACAGTCGTATCCACTTGTTTTGGCGTGAAAATACCTAGACGATCGACGTTGTAAGCTTGCCCGGTGGACATTACTTTGATTTTGTCACCTTTACGCAACACACCATTCTTAATACGAACTAATGACACCACGCCTAAATAGTTATCGAACCAAGAGTCAATAATCAAGGCTTGTAACGGTGCATCAGGATCACCTTCTGGTGCAGGAATTTTCGCAACAATTTCTTCTAATACATCTTCGATACCCACACCAGTTTTTGCCGAACAACGTACCGCCTCCATCGCATCAATACCGACGATGTCTTCAATTTCTTCTGCAACACGTTCAGGATCCGCTGCCGGTAAGTCGATTTTATTTAAAATCGGTACCACTTCTAAATCCATTTCAATGGCGGTGTAGCAGTTTGCTAAGGTTTGTGCTTCTACGCCCTGTCCTGCATCCACAACCAACAATGCCCCTTCACAAGCTGCAAGAGAGCGTGATACTTCATAAGAGAAGTCCACGTGCCCTGGTGTATCGATAAAGTTTAATTGGTAAGTTTCACCGTCTTTGGCTTGATAATTTAAGGTTACACTTTGCGCTTTAATGGTAATGCCACGCTCACGCTCAAGATCCATGGAATCCAACACCTGAGCTTCCATTTCACGATCCGAAAGGCCCCCACAGGTCTGAATTAATCGGTCAGAAAGGGTCGATTTACCGTGGTCAATATGGGCAATAATAGAAAAGTTGCGAATATTCTTCATAAATAGATTAGTTTTCTCAAAAATCATTAAATTTAACTGGCGGATTGTACCTGAAAAGCGCAGAAATCGCTAGGGATGAAAGGATGTATATGGTGAGTTTTTTATTTAAAAATTAATGCTATAATCCCCAGTATGGCTCAATCAATACCAATATCCCTAGGGAATCCTATGAAAAGATTTGTAACTATCACATTAATCAGCTTGTTTTGTATTGGTTGTTCACAACTAAAACTATTACCAAATCAAGAACTACCGCAACAAGATAGATACTTAAAAGTCCTAAATGGTCAAGATCCTCTTTATCTAGATAAATCAAGCATCCGTGTTAATTCTGATAACTCCAATGAGCTGTCGTACTATTTAATAACTAATATAAGCTCATCTGATCGAGCTCTAAAAGGCACGTCGATGAAAAAACTAACAACGGTAAATTGTGCAGATAAGACGGCTATACTCAGCGCAAACAATCAGTTTGAAGTATATACTCAGTTCTTTGCTCAAGGTGAAAAACTTTTTGACATCCCCGAAAAAGCACAAAAAATAGAAATGCAAAATACCACTCCTTTATCTCTCATATCAGCAAAAGTTTGCCAATATGCTGGAAAAAAATTTGGAGAAAAAGAAAATGCACTCATCAAAATGCAGAAAAATTAAAAAAACAATAATAAACTAAATATTAATATGTAAAAGCCTCTTAATAAGAGGCTTTTACATTACTTAACTTTAAATATTTCTTTAAGTGCTTCTAAAAAACCATTAAATTTATTCTCAGCTTTATCTTTACGTACACACTCGCCTTCGTATGTTTTAGTAAGAGGCTGAACTACCGTGAATCTATCTCTTGAGAATTTAGTCACCTTCAACTCGATAGTATCCTCTTTACCAATATTGTTTGAATAAATGTTAAAAGCACTTTTCTCAATATTCTTAAAGCTCTTTGTCTGTTGTATTTTCTCAAATGTATCAGGATAAATTAAACGTTGTGCACTTTGTTTTTTTAATTTGTATACCAAATAATTATTATTAAAACTCCAACTACCATTAGCAATAGTTAAATATTTTAACGGTGAAGAGAAATAGTCTTTAATTGGTAATTCAGCATATCTACTTAAGCTATGATCAAAAATGAAATTCTCATCTTTAAGAGAACCGTCTGATTTAAGATAAATTAAATCAATAGTTCCCACTCCAATATCTTCATATTTGATTGAGCAAGACCAATCTCCCACAAAATCTTGTTTCGTTAGGTTTGATGGAGTTGATGAACAACCTACTAAGGCAAGGACTAGACCACTAAAAAATAACTTTCTCATAAATACCTCTTTGTGTAAAAACATTAGGTATTTTACACAAAATAAAGCGAAAGTGCGGTCAAATTTTCAAACCTTTTAGATAGAACAAAACCCCGAATTACTTCGGGGTTTCTTTTTTCATTCAAACTGAAATTATAGGCTTTCAGTGAAAGTACGAGTAATAACGTCGCGTTGTTGTTCTGGTGTTAAAGAGTTGAAACGTACTGCGTAACCAGAAACACGGATAGTTAATTGAGGGTATTTATCCGGGTTGTTTACTGCATCTTCTAAAGTTTCACGACGTAATACGTTTACGTTTAAGTGTTGACCACCTTCAACTTTAACAGTTGGTGCTACGTTTACCGGTAATTCACGGTATTCGATTTGGCCTAATTCGCTCACTGCTACTACTTGGTCTTCTGCGAATTCAGCTTTTGCACATAAACAACGAGCTTCATTTTTTTCGCTGTCTAATAACCAGAATGAGTTTAAAAGATTGTCATTTGCTGCTTGAGTAATTTGAATACCTTTGATCATAAAGTGCCTCCTAATTTGGCGATTGTATATTTATTAAACTGTGCAAATTTTATCAAACTATTTGAAGAATTCAATTAATTTTGACCTAAAACAGGTTCTTTTTTCTGACTAATTTTTAAAAATTGATCTAGATTAAAGTTTCAGCCACAGCAAGGACTCAATACACCCACACTTTTAACAAAGCATTAACAAAATTCTCAGATAAAGCCTTTCTAAGCAATTTCATTTATAATGTGCTCAAGCTTATTCAATAAGGAAATACAGAATGAAAACCTGGACAGATGTTATCGGTCAAGAGAAAGAAAAACCTTACTTTAAACACATTCTACAACAAGTTCATCAAGAGCGACTCGCGGGGAAAACCATTTACCCACCGCAAGACGAAGTGTTTAATGCCTTTAAATATACGACATTTGATGAGGTGAAAGTCGTCATTTTAGGACAGGATCCCTACCATGGCCCAAATCAAGCGCACGGTTTAGCTTTTTCGGTGAAACCTGAAGTGGCAATTCCCCCTTCTCTACTGAATATGTACAAAGAATTGGCTAACGACATTCCAGGTTTTCACATGCCAAATCATGGCTACTTAGTGAAATGGGCGGAGCAAGGTGTACTGCTGCTTAACACCGTGCTGACCGTAGAACGTGGCATGGCTCATTCACACGCTAAATTTGGTTGGGAAATCTTCACAGACCAAGTAATTGCAGCACTCAATGAACACCGTGAAAAAGTAGTATTTTTACTTTGGGGAAGTCATGCACAGAAAAAAGGGCAATTAATTGATCGCAATCGTCATTATGTTTTAACAGCCCCGCACCCTTCTCCACTTTCTGCACATCGTGGTTTTCTAGGATGTCATCACTTTTCTAAAACCAACGAATACTTAAAGCAACATGATTTAACTGAAATTGATTGGCAAATTTAAGATTGTGGCTCAACATCAAGCGGGAGATTTTTTCCCCGCTTTTCTTCCTTTTTCTGCTCTCGTCTTTTTTTAAAAAAATCACTCAATTTCTGGCCGCACTTTTCTGCCAGCACGCCAGAGGTAATTTCTAACGTATGATTCATTTTATACTCATCAAAGAAGTGAAAGCGAGAACCTACAGCCCCCGTTTTATAATCTGACGCACCGAAGACTAATCGTTTAATCCGGCTATGTAAAATCGCGCCAGCACACATAGTACAAGGCTCAAGGGTGACATAAAGTGTGGTATTGAGCAGACGATAATTTTGAATATTTTGTGCGGCATTACGCAATGCGACAATTTCAGCGTGAGCGGTCGGATCATTTTCAATGATAGATAAATTCCAGCCTTCACCGAGAATATTTCCTTCATCATCTACCAACACAGCCCCGACTGGAATCTCGCCGAGTGCCTCTGCACGATCGGCAAGCATCAGGGCGTGTTGCATAAATTTCTCGTCTAAATCTGACCGCACTTTGAATGCCTAAACAGAGAAAGGATATTTGATTGGTTCGTGAGATTGATAACCCACCACCTTGAAATCATCCATCGTTACCCAAGTTTCAAGATCTTCAAGGGTTTTAATATCAGGATTAATTTCTAATTGTGGTGAAGGGAATGGTTCACGTTTTAATTGCACATCACGCATTAACTCAAGTTGGTCTTCATAAATATGCGCATTTACAATTTTATGATATGCCTTACCCGGTTTATTGCCGGTAATTTGCGCCATCAAAGCAAGAAAAGTAAAGACCTGAATTTGATTGAAGTTTAAGCCAAGTGGCACATCACAAGAGCGTTGGTAGCTCGTTAAGTGCAATGTATCGCCTACTAAAGAGAAAGTATGTGTGTGCATGCAAGGACGCAAACAGCCTAGATCAAATTCACCTGGGTTGAAGAAAGTCAGGATTTCACCACGATCATCAATCCCTCGGCTTAAATTGTTCACAATTTTACGAAGTTGATCGATGGTTTCGCCATTCGGTTTACGCCATGCTCTGCCTTGCACACCATAAACGCGCCCCATATCATCGGTGCCTTTACGATGTGGATTGGCAAGCCAAGCGGCATTTTCATTGGCATTTGCATCCCATGTTTTGGTACCAAGCTTGCGGAAGTCCGCGGCGTTATCATAACCACGGATATAACCTAAAAACTCCGCAATTGCCGCTTTCCAATAGCTTTTACGCGTAGTAATTAAGGGGAATTGATTATTGGCAACATCATATTCTAAATCCGCATTAATCACTGTAAGGCAACGCTTGCCAGTACGCTCGTTAGCAACCCACTCACCTTCATTTACAATGCGTCGACAAAGATCTAAATATTGTTTCATAAAAAAACTCCTTACTGATGAACCGCACTTTTCGAGCGATTGTATGCCCATGCCATAATTAACCCACCGCCAATAATCATCGGCAAACAAAGCGCTTGTCCACGTGTCATGATGCCTAAGAAAGACTCTACTTCGGGCTCACGAACATATTCAACGATAAAACGGAAAATACCGTAACAAATCAGGAATAATCCAGCCACTGAACCCACAGGACGAGGCTTTTTAATAAAGACATTCAGAATAATAAACAGCACGAAACCTTCTAAGAATGCTTCATAAAGCTGTGAAGGATGGCGTGGTAATAACAATGGATCATTTGGGAAAATCATCGCCCAAGGTACATCGGTTTCTCGTCCCCAAAGTTCTAAATTGATGAAATTACCAATTCGTCCCATTCCTAAACCAAATGGAATCAATGGCGCCATGAAATCTGCCGTTTGCCAAAAGCGTCTTTTTTGAGAATAAGAGGTCCAAATCATTGAGATAATCACCCCAATTAATCCACCATGGAATGACATTCCGCCTTCCCAAACACGGAATAAATACAGCGGATCTTGCATAAAATGATCAAAGTTATAGAAGAAAACATCTCCAATACGTCCCCCTAAAAATACCCCCATAAAAGCATTAAAAAGTAACGTATCAACTTGATCGACAGTCCAACCACTATTTGGCTGATTAGCACGGCGAACGGCTAACCAACGAGCAAAGATAAAGCCTAATAAATACATTAAGCCATACCAACGCAGCCCAATATTGCTGTCACCAAAAGTGAAAATAGTCGGATCAAAATGTGGCAGCATCAAAAATTCTGAATTCATAACATTCCTTATTTCATAAACATATCAACTGCAATTGCAATTAATAGCAAGGCAAAGCCTTTTTTCAAAGTTGATACAGGGAGTTTTGAGGTTGCTGTTGCCCCTAATTTAGAAGTAAAAAATGAGGTGGCCGTAATACCGAGCACTGCGGGTAAATAAATATAACCAAGAGAATAATCTGGCATGGAAGGATTGCCCCAACCGCTCACCATAAAGCTTAACATACCAGATAAACCAAGAAGCGCGCCACAGAACGCAGAAGAACCGATAGATTTTTTCATATCGATACCGCGAGAGTTTAAAAATGGTACGATAAAACCACCGCCGCCAATGCCTGCTGCACTTGATGCCATACCAATCAAGATACCGCCAATAACGGAAGATTGTGTTGTTAAAGGCTTAGCATTTACTGTATTTTTCTTAATAGAAATGACCATTTTGGCTGCTAAATAAACGACTAAACAAGCAAAGATTTTAGCGGATACATCACGATCGAGTTTGCCAATAAATAACCCGGAGATAAATACCGAAATCATGACCATAGGTGCCAATACTTTAACGGCACTCCACTCTATATTGCCTAGTTTATGATGACGCTGCGCAGAAGAAAATCCGGTAAT
>NZ_CAJLNI010000029.1 GCF_905207935.1 uncultured Haemophilus sp. | reverse complement strand
GCCATTAAAGCCACTTGTTTGCCATTATCAATCGCTAATAAGGCGGCTAAGCCTGCAACTAACGTTTTCCCTGAACCCACATCACCTTGAACAAGTCGCATCATCGGATAGTCTTTTGCTAAATCCTGTTCAATATCGGCCACCACTCTATTTTGGGCATTTGTTGGTTGAAAAGGCAAAGATGCGAGAAAACGTTGCTTCAAATCGGTTTGATAATGCAATGGTAACGCTAAAAATTGCTGCGTACCCAACCGCACTTTTTGCATCGCAAGATTATGCGCAAGAAGCTCTTCAAAGATAAGTCGTTGTTGTGCCGGATGCTGTCCTTTCTCCAAAATATCTAATGAGATATCTGGCGGCGGACGATGCAAAAATCGAATAGCATCCTTTAAACTAAAAGGATGCGGATTAAATTCATTAGGTAAAATTTCCGTTAATTGGATTTTATCGAGTAAAGCCAATGCTTGATCGGTTAGCTTACGTAATGAATTTTGTTTTAAACCTTCTGTTGTGGAATAAATTGGTGTGAGTGTTTCCTCTAAAACCAATGGCGCATTATCCCTAATAATTTGATACTCAGGATGATGAATTTCCGCCATAAAACGCCCGCGTTTAATTTCACCAAACGCTTTGACGCGCGTACCAATCTGAAAACTGTTTTTCATCCCCGCATTAAAATTGAAGAAACGGAGCATAATCTTGCTCGTTCCATCAGAAAGACTTACGGTTAAAATAGGACGGCGCCCAAAGGCAACTTCACAGGTTTGGACAACCCCTTCAATGGTGGCATATTGTTCAGGACGAAGATCGGCAATAGGTGTAATTCTCGTGCGATCTTCATAACGGATAGGTAAATGAAAAAGCAAGTCTTGGAGATTATGAATTCCAATACGGCTTAATTTATCAGAGATTGCCGCACCTACACCCGATAAAGTGGTTAAAGGAACGGCATCGAGAAGTTGTGTGCTCATTATGCTTCATTAATATTGCGCTTCAAACGAATCACACTGGTAATTTGTTTGATTTTTCGCATAATGTTTTCTAAATGATAGATATCTCTTGCGCCGACTTGGATAATGACTAATAGCACATTATTCTCTAATTCTTCTGTCCAAATACTTTGAATATTACTTTCGCAAGTCGTGACAGCCGTCATGAGGCTACCTAATGCATTTTGCTCATTAAGCATTTCAATGTGTAATTCAGCATCAAAATTGACCGCACTTTCAGCCTCTTCCCATTTTGCGGCAGTAAAATCTTTCGTATTACTTGACGCTAAATTAGAACAAGCTTGATGATGAACAACCACACCTTTCTTTGCAGAACTTAATGCTACGATCGGATCGCCCGGAATTGGATGACAACATTGAGCAAAAGACGCTTTCATTTCACCATCTCGGCTTAATGTTAGTGTGCTTTGCGTATTTTCAGAAACGCCATCCACATCAATTTCAATAGCTTCATCCATTAATTGGTGAGCAATAACGCTCGACATTTGATTGCCCACACCTATTTCCTCAAAAAGCTCATTGAGGCTTGAGAGATTCAATTCATTCAGTACTGCTTGGATTTTGTCTTCAGAAACTTCAGAGAGATAATGTGGTTTCAATGCCATTTCCAACTGTTTTTTACCAGTTTGAACGGCATCATCTGCACGCAATAATTTTAAGAAATGACGAATACGAGTTCTTGCGCGAGCGGTCACTACAAAGTTTAACCAGCTAACGCTTGGATGAGTATTTTCACTGGTCACAATCTCAACGGTTTGACCAGATTCTAAAGCTTGTGATAATGGATAAGGTTTATGCTCTACTACTGCCGCAACACAGTGATTTCCCACATCAGAATGCACTGCATAAGCAAAATCAACAGCGGTTGCGCCCATTGGTAATTCAACAATACGACCTTTCGGCGTAAAGACATAGATTTCTTTCGGGAAAAACTCTGATTTTACATTTTCAATAAACTCAAAGGAGTTACCCACGTTTTGTTGAATATCCACCAAGCTTTGTAACCAACGTTGCGCACGTACTTGAGCGGTGGTGCTATCGTTTTTACCACCTTCTTTATACACCCAATGGGCGGTAATTCCCATTTCGGCAACCTGTTCCATCTCTTCAGTTTGCAAGTGAACTTCCACAGGCACCCCATGAGGACCAATCATTGAGGTTTGTAGCGCTTGATAGCCATTTGCGCGTGGCACAGCAATATAATCTTTCACTTTACCCGGGCGAGGCTTATACAAACTATGCATTTGCCCTAACCCGCGATAGCAATCATCAACCGAATTCACAATGACACGGAAAGCATAAATATCCATAATAGAATGGAATTTCTGATCTTTCATGCGCATTTTTTGATAGATTTTATAGAGATGTTTTTCACGTCCCCAAATACGACTTGGAATACCCGCATCCTCAAGGCGTTGTGAAATATCATTAGAAATGCGTTGGATCAATTCTTGACGGGAACCACGTGCCTGTTCGACGAATTTTTTAAGCACTTCATAACGACGAGGATGCATTGCCTCAAAAGATAAATCTTCTAATTCATTCTTGATATGCTCAATGCCTAAACGGTGAGCTAATGGACAGTAAATCTCTAGGGTTTCTTTTGCTATGCGACGACGTTTATCTGGACGTAATGCTCCCAGTGTTCGCATATTATGGGTACGGTCAGCCAGTTTGATTAAGACGACACGAATATCTCGAGTCATCGCTAAAATCATTTTGCGGAAGTTTTCAACCTGTGCTTCTTGGCGGGTACGGAATTTCAATTTATCCAGTTTAGATACGCCATCTACAATTTCGGCTACGCTAGCGCCAAACTCATCTTTTAATTGGGATTCGGTATAAGGGGTATCTTCGATAACATCATGCAATAATGCAGCCATGACAGCTTCATGGTCTAAATGCATTTCCGCAATGATTGAAGCCACTGCAACTGGGTGAGTAATGTAAGGTTCGCCGCTTGAGCGAAATTGTCCTTCGTGAGCATCTCGCGCAATGACGAATGCACGTTTGATTAATTCAATTTTATCGGCGGGCAAATACCCCTGAATAATTCGATCTAAATCTGCAAACAATTCCAAAGGACACCTGACTTTTTGTAGAGAGAAAGACTAGGCGATCAAAATAACTTTAATTTTGACCGCACTTTAATGAGAAATGAGATTATTCTGCGATTAACGCTACTGCCACTTCATTACGTTGAGAAGCTGCCGCATCTAAATACTCTTTTGCATCCATGATTTCTTGGTTGATTAACCCTTTTTCGATTTCACGTAATGCGATTACAGTTGGTTTATCGTTATCTTCCGGCACTAACGGCTCACTTTGATGTAATTCTAATTGTCTCGCACGACGAGCGGCGGTTAAAATTAAATCAAAACGGTTACCAATTTTTTCTACTGCATCTTGCACAGTCACTCGAGCCATGTTTTACTCCGATGTTAAAAATAATGTCTATAAAGGGAAAATATTGTACTCAATTCAAGCTTATTTTGCTAGTAGCTGATGAATTAAGTCTGCATTTTCTGTTTGTTGATAAGCTTTGGTCAAGCGTTCTGCCTGCAAAATGCTTTGTAAATCTGCCAATGCCTGTTCAAAATTATCATTCACAATAACGTAATCATATTCATCATAATGCGAAATTTCGCTGATTGCTTTTGACATTCGCTCAGCAATAACCTCTTTGCTATCCTGTCCGCGTCCAATCAAACGACGTTCTAATTCTGGCAATGACGGTGGCAAAATGAAAATACTTTTTACAGAAGGTACTTTTTGACGAATTTGCTGTGCACCTTGCCAATCAATATCTAAAAACACATCAATGCCTTTAGCCAAGTTTTCTTCAATTGCTGGCAATGAAGTGCCGTAATAATTGCCACCAAACACTTTTGCATATTCTAAGAAATGACCTTTTTCAATTAAGGTTTCAAATTCTTCTACGGAAACAAAATAATAATGCACACCATGACTTTCGCCTGGACGAGGAGAACGCGTTGTGTGTGAAATAGACACCATTTTTTTCGTGCCTTGATTTTTTTCTAATAACGCGGAAATTAATGATGACTTGCCCGCCCCACTTGGTGCAGAAAGAATATATAAATTACCTTGAGACATAATTGAAACCTCTTCTTGTTGTTTGTTTTTATTATACAAAAAGAAAACGAAAAGTGCGGTCAAATTTTCATTTGTTTTACCAAATTGTTAAAAAGTGATCGAGATCACAAAAAAGTGGTATATACCCTTTTTTTTATCAAAATGCCCATGCTATAATCCACGGGAACTCGTTAGAGCAACGATTTTGTTTAACTTAAAAAAATAGAAGGTGAAAATCTTATGGCTATTAAAATTGGTATCAACGGTTTCGGCCGTATCGGTCGTATCGTATTCCGTGCAGCACAACATCGCGATGACATCGAAGTTGTAGGTATCAACGACTTAATCGACGTTGAATACATGGCTTACATGTTGAAATACGATTCAACTCACGGTCGTTTTGACGGTACTGTTGAAGTTAAAGACGGTAACTTAGTCGTAAACGGTAAAACTATCCGTGTTACTTCTGAACGTGATCCTGCAAACCTTAACTGGGGTGCGATCGGCGTTGATGTTGCAGTTGAAGCAACAGGTTTATTCTTAACTGATGAAACAGCACGCAAACACATCACTGCTGGTGCGAAAAAAGTCGTATTAACTGGTCCTTCTAAAGATAGCACACCAATGTTCGTACGTGGTGTAAACTTCGGTGCATACGCAGGTCAAGACATTGTGTCTAACGCTTCTTGTACTACAAACTGTTTAGCACCTTTAGCACGTGTTGTTCACGAAACTTTCGGTATCAAAGATGGTTTAATGACTACTGTTCACGCAACAACAGCGACTCAAAAAACTGTTGATGGTCCATCAGCTAAAGACTGGCGCGGTGGTCGTGGTGCATCACAAAACATCATCCCTTCATCTACCGGTGCTGCGAAAGCTGTTGGTAAAGTATTACCAGCATTAAACGGTAAATTAACTGGTATGGCGTTCCGTGTTCCTACTCCAAACGTTTCTGTAGTTGACTTAACTGTAAACTTAGAAAAACCAGCAACTTACGAACAAATCAAACAAGCAATTAAAGATGCAGCTGAAGGTAAAACTTTCAACGGCGAATTAAAAGGCGTTTTAGGTTACACTGAAGATGCAGTAGTTTCTACAGACTTCAACGGTTGTGCTTTAACTTCTGTATTTGATGCTGATGCGGGTATCGCATTAACTGATTCTTTCGTTAAATTAGTATCTTGGTACGATAACGAAACTGGTTACTCAAACAAAGTATTAGACTTAGTTGCACACGTATACAACTACAAAGGCTAATCAAAATCGTTAAAAAATTAACCGCTCTTTTTAGAGCGGTTTTTTATTTCCAATCCATTTCACTTAATCAATATTTTTAAATTCTTTATTTCTCATCCGGAGATAAAAATAGAAAATAAATATGTCTATTATTTATTCTATATTCACAAAATAACAACATTTCACTAGATTTTAAATTTATTTCGTTTATATTAGCGTACACTTGTTCGCTCAAATAAGGCTTATATGAATTTAGAACGTCATTTCGTCAATCGAATTCGCCAACAGGCAAAAACTCGTCAAAATGCAACCGCACTTCGCCATAAAATTAATGGCTTGTGGAAAGATATTTCATGGAACGCATTCCAACAACAGCTTGACCAGCTTTCATTAGCTTTTCTTGCTTGCAATATTCAAGTACAAGATAAAATTGCAATTTTTGCGCACAATATGTCACGTTGGACAATCGCTGATATTGCAGCGCTTCAAGTCCGAGCTATCACTGTTCCAATTTATGCAACCAATACGGCACAACAGGCAGAATTTATTTTAAATCATGCCGATGTCAAAATTCTGTTTGTTGGCGATCAAGAACAATATGATCAAGCGTTAGAAATTGCGCATCAATGCCCACAATTACAAAAAATTGTGGCCATGAAAGAACAAATTCAACTGACAGAAACTACCCTTTCCTGTCATTGGGACGATTTAATTCAATTAGGTACAGCCGAATTTCAGACTGAATTTGAAACTCGCTTAGCAAATAAAACGATGGATGATTTATTCACGATCATCTACACCTCTGGTACAACTGGTGAACCGAAAGGCGTAATGCTTGATTACAATAACTTGGCGCATCAACTTGAAGCCCATGATATTGCATTAGATGTTAATCAAGATGAGGTTTCACTTTCTTTTTTACCATTTAGCCATATTTTTGAGCGAGCTTGGGTTGCCTATGTGTTACATCGTGGAGCAATCCTTTGTTATCTCGAAGACACCAATCAAGTACGTGAAGCATTAACGGAAGTGCGCCCGACCTTTATGTGTGCGGTACCGCGTTTCTATGAAAAAATTTATTCTGCTGTACTGGATAAAGTCCAAAAAGCGCCTTTTATTCGTCAGATGATTTTCCACTGGGCGATTGCAGTGGGGCAAAAACGTTTTGAGCTTCTGTCTCAAAATAAAAAAGTCCCGTTCTTCTTGCAAAAACGTTATGCGCTTGCCGATAAACTGGTGCTGTCTAAACTGCGTTCATTGTTAGGCGGACGAATTAAAATGATGCCTTGCGGTGGTGCAAAATTAGAACCAACCATTGGGCTTTTCTTCCATAGTATTGGGATTAATATCAAACTCGGTTATGGCATGACTGAAACCACGGCAACTGTTTCTTGTTGGGATGATCATCATTTTAATCCAAATTCTATCGGTAAACTGATGCCAAACGCCGAAGTTAAAATTGGTGAAAATAACGAGATTCTGATTCGTGGCGGTATGGTGATGAAGGGTTACTATAAAAAGCCTGAAGAAACGGCCCAAGCCTTCACCGAAGATGGTTTCTTAAAAACGGGAGATGCCGGTGAGTTTGATGCTGAAGGTAATTTATTTATTACCGATCGTATTAAAGAATTGATGAAAACCTCTAACGGCAAATACATTGCTCCACAATATATCGAAGGTAAAATCGGTAAAGATAAATTTATCGAACAAATTGCGATTATTGCCGATGCCAAAAAATATGTTTCAGCCCTAATCGTGCCTTGTTTTGATAGCGTAGAAGAATATGCGAAAAAACTGAATATTAAGTATCAAGATCGCATGGAATTACTCAAACACTCTGAAATTATTAAAATGTTTGAGAAGCGCATCGAAAGCCTCCAAAAAGAATTGGCGCACTTCGAACAAGTGAAGAAATTTACGCTACTCTCTCAAGCATTTAGCGTAAAACTTGGTGAAATCACCCCTACGCTCAAATTACGCCGAAAAGTGATTATGGAACGCTATCGTCATATTATTGACTCGATGTATTCCAACAACAAAGAAAATAAGGAAAATAAAGAATAAAAAAGGCGGTGAATTTTCACCGCACTTTTTATTTTCACTAAAGCCATTTATTCGACTTCTACTAGTACGCCTGCTTGACGAGGTTTCAATACGCCTACCTCACTAAGCTCAATACCGGCTTTTTTCGCAATCTCTAAGATTTCCGCTTCACTTTCAGGTTTAACCGCAATCAACAAGCCACCTGAGGTTTGAGGATCGCAAAGTACCGCCTTTTGATAATCCGTAAGAGGACCAATTTTATGACCATAGCTTTCAAAGTTACGGTTGGTTCCACCTGGTACACAACCTTCTGCAATGTAATCTGCTACACCATCTAATAATTTGATTTTATCAAAATGCACAACCGCATTAAGATTTGAGCCTTCACAGATTTCAGCCAAGTGCCCTAACAAACCAAACCCTGTTACATCTGTCATAGCGGTTACACCTGCAACTTCTGCAAATTGACTACCAATCAGATTCATTTGGCACATTGCTGCTGTTGCCAATCCTTGATGTTCTGGTTTTAATTTACCTTTTTTCTCTGCAGTAGTCAGCACGCCGATACCCAATGGTTTCGTCAGATAAAGCTTACACCCCACTTCTGCCGAGGCATTACGTTTTACACGATCCGTTGCAATAACGCCTGTTACCGCTAAACCAAAAATAGGTTCTGGTGCATCAATCGAGTGTCCACCCGCTAGCGAAATCCCTGCTTGATGACAAGCAAAACGACCACCATCAACTATTTTTTGAGCCACTTCTGGTGGCAATTTATTAATCGGGAAGCCTAGAATGGCAATTGCCATAATTGGCTTACCACCCATTGCGAAAATATCACTAATGGCATTGGTTGCAGCAATGCGACCAAAATCAAAAGGATCATCCACAATCGGCATGAAGAAATCCGTGGTACTGATAATTGCAGTACCATTACCAAGATCATAAACCGCAGCATCATCCGCTGTTTCGTTACCGACCAATAAATTGGGATCAGCAAATTTTTCGAGTTTAGTCTGTAAAATTGTCCCTAACACCTTAGGCGAAATTTTACAGCCTCAACCTGCGCCGTGGCTGTATTGTGTTAAACGAATCTCATCCGTCATATTCAATCCTTTGTAAAAATAATGTACTTCTTAAACAAAAGAGCGGTTAGAAAAAGCCACATTTAAGAGGCCAATTTCTCTACTTTTGCTTGTTTAATCATATTATCGCTGACTTCTAAAATAGTAATTCGTAAGCCATCGATTTCACAAACGGTTCCTTCATCAGGAATATCTTCAAGATGCTCGAGAATCAGACCATTAAAGGTGCGAGCATCTTCTGTATCTAATTCCCAACCAAACATTTTATTCAAATCACGAAGATTTGCCGAGCCTTCAATAATCATCGAACCATCAGATTGCTGAACAACTTCTTGTTCAATAGTCGGTGCAGTAGTGGTTGTAAAATCACCCACAATTTCTTCTAAAATATCTTCAAGCGTGACTAGTCCTTTAATGTCACCATATTCGTCCACCACTAAACCGATACGTTCTTTTTTCGTACGGAAATTCGCTAATTGTGTTTTTAGTGGTGTCCCTTCTGGAATGAAGTACACTTCATCGACGGCACGTAGTAAAGTTTCTTTGGTGAATTCATTTTTTTCTAATAACAAACGAAACGCTTCACGCACACGCAAAATCCCTAATACTTGCTCATCAAGGCTGCCTTTATACAACACAATTCGGTTGTGTGGTGCATGATTAAGCTGGCGCATAATCGCTTTCCAGTCGTCATCAATATCAATCCCAGCAATTTCATTACGTGGCACCATGATATCGTCAACCGTCACGGTTTCCATATCTAAAATAGAGAGCAACATTTGTGGATGCTGTTCATCCGGTGTAGCCTCACCTGCTTCCGATACAATACTACGAAGTTCTTCACGGCTAATCACTTGTTTTTGCATATCGGGTTTTAAACCCACCATTCGCATTAACGTTTTCGTGAAAATATTCATTAACCAAACTAATGGATAGAATACTTTTAACAATAGCGACAAAATGTGACTTGAAAAAAAGCCCACTTTCTCTGGGTGCATCGCCGCGACGGTTTTAGGGAAAATTTCAGAAAAAACAAGCATCGCAAAGGTTAATAAACCCGTTGCGATTGCTACCCCCGCATCACCATATAAACGCATACCAATCATGGTTGCAATAGCGGAAGCGCTGATATTCACAAGGTTATTAAAGATCAGAATAAAACTTAACAAGGTATCAGGCTTTTCAAGCAGTTTTTCTGCTTTTTGCGCGCCTTTATTGCCTTGTTCCGCCAAAAAGCGAAGACGATATTTATTGAGAGAGAGTAAGCCGGTTTCTGAGCCAGAAAAATAGGCAGATAAAATTAAACAGATAATCAGTGTAATAAATAAAGTACTAAGGGGAATACTGTCCAAGGGAAAGTCCTTTTGTTCGTTAATCAACAAAAAGTGCGGTCATTTTCACCGCACTTTTTACCTGTTCTTTGATTTTGATTAAATCAAACGGCTACCAAAATAGCCAATCGTGAGCAGAATGATACCCGAAATTGCATAAATAATCATCCTTTTTCCACGCCAGCCTAATCGCCAGTGACCAAAACAAGCAATACCAAAACTAATCCAAGCAAGGAAAGAAAAAATCGCTTTGTGCAGATTTTCTGGGGTCACCGCTTGTAACACATGATAAGTACCCGAAATTAAAGTCAGCGTGAGTAAAACTTCTCCCATCGCAAATAAACAGAAGAAATGACGTTCTACTGCCATCAATGGTGGAATTGCTGGTGAAAATTGGATTTTACGCTTTTTCAAATTACGGTCTAACCACACCAACTGGATCACATAAAGTGTTGCAATAAAACACACGGCGTAGGTAAACAGCGACAAGCCGATGTGGAACAGCATCAATGTATTTTGATTAAGCATTTGAATAATGTGGCTTGATAAGAATGTCGCAAAGATCAAGCTAATGATCGAAAACGCATACACGATTGGTAAAACAAACCACATTGTCGAAACGAGAAACATTGAAAGCGTCGCCAATGCCGCAATAATTACGCTCATTAAGGAAGCGATTTGCATTAGCGTAAAAGTTTGCCCTGAGGCAAGATCCTCTAGCAGAGGGAACGTGCTGACTGCATGCAGAACAATTGCGGCAAGTGCGGTCAGAAAAAACGGGATTTTACTTTGACTCAACTTCCCTTCTGATGAGTTCATCAAAAACGGGGCGATCAATAACAGACTAAGAATGTAAAAAATAATCGAAAAAAGGGCAAACCACATAATGCTTTCTCTTTACTAGGAATTATTCTTATTTTAACGGATCTTTTCTCTAGATCGCCATAATTTTATTTGAAATGATGAAAAACGCCCAAATTTCGGTATAATCACGGCAATTTTTTAAGAAAAAACAGGATTTAAAATGTTTGAGAATTTATCGGATCGCCTTTCCAAAACGCTACGCAACATTAGCGGTAAAGGGCGTTTAACTGAAGATAATATTAAAGAAACGCTACGCGAAGTACGCATGGCGTTATTAGAAGCTGATGTTGCTTTACCTGTCGTACGTGAATTTATCGCTAAAGTAAAAGAAAGCGCATTAGGTGAAGAAGTCAATAAAAGCTTAACACCAGGCCAAGAGTTCTTAAAAATCGTTCAGCGTGAACTCGAAAAAGCCATGGGTGAAGCCAATGAGAGCTTAAACCTAGCAACACAGCCACCCGCAGTTATTTTAATGGCGGGTTTACAAGGTGCGGGTAAAACCACCAGCGTGGGTAAATTAGCAAAATTCTTACGCGAACGTCATAAAAAGAAAGTGCTTGTAGTCTCTGCCGACGTATATCGTCCTGCGGCGATCAAACAGCTTGAAACCTTAGCACAATCTGTTGGCGTGGACTTCTTCCCATCTGATGTCAAACAAAAACCGGTAGATATTGCAAAAGCGGCACTTGCTGACGCTAAACTCAAATTTTACGATGTATTAATCGTGGATACCGCGGGTCGCTTACACGTTGATAGTGAAATGATGGATGAAATCAAGCAAGTTCACGCGACATTAAATCCAATTGAAACGCTTTTCACGGTTGATGCGATGACTGGTCAAGATGCGGCAAATACTGCAAAAGCCTTCAATGAAGCTTTGCCACTTACCGGGGTTATCTTAACCAAAGTGGATGGTGATGCCCGTGGCGGTGCAGCCTTATCTATTCGTCAAATCACCGGCAAACCGATTAAATTCCTTGGTGTGGGGGAAAAAACAGAAGCCCTTGAGCCATTCCATCCTGATCGCGTAGCGTCGCGTATTTTAGGCATGGGCGACGTGCTTTCCCTTATCGAAGATCTTGAACGTTCAGTGGATCGCGAAAAAGCGGAAAAAATGGCGCAGAAATTCAAGAAAGGCGATGATTTCACCTTAGACGATTTCCGTGAACAGCTCCGTGAGATGAAAAAAATGGGCGGTATGATGTCGATGCTTGAAAAATTACCGGGTGCGAAAAACTTACCGGATCATGTCAAAAATCAAGTAGATGACAAAATGTTTATCAAAATGGAAGCCATCATTAATTCCATGACCTTAAAAGAACGTGCCAATCCAGATATTATCAAAGGATCTCGCCGTCGTCGTATTGCATTAGGTTCCGGCACACAAGTTCAAGATGTGAATAAGTTGCTGAAACAATTTGACGAAATGCAACGTATGATGAAGAAAATGCGTAAAGGCGGCATGGCGAAAATGATGCGCGGTATGCAAGGCTTAATGGGCGGAGGCGGCTTAGGTGGCCTTGGTGGTTTAGGTGGTATGTTTAAACGTTAATCCCTTCTTCAAATAAAGTGCGGTCAAAAATCAATAGGTTTTTGACCGTATTTTTTATCTTTTTATTCAGCACTTCCTATTACCCGATTAAATTACTCAGTTTTAGGTAATATTTTCATTAATCGATAGTCGATATAATTGCTCAAGTATTTTACTTAGCGTAAAATCTAGCTCTTGATGGCTATTCTCGGAATAACTAACCATCAAGGCATCGTATTTTCTAATAATCTAGGAGTGATAAAATGGGACAGTATAAAAAGTTCTGGTACCTATTAGTCGCCGTATTGATTGGAGCCTTCTCCATTCTCGGTTACTATGGGTTCGAAGTTTATCGTGAAGCACCACCAATTCCGCAACAATATGTTTCTGAATCTGGCGAAAAAGTGATTACTCACGATGATATTTTACATGGTCAAACCGCTTGGCAAACCACTGGTGGTATGCAAGTGGGTTCTGTTTGGGGGCACGGTGCATACCAAGCACCAGACTGGACGGCAGATTGGCTTCACCGTGAATTAACTAACTGGTTGGATATTACCGCGAATCAAGAATTTGGTAAAAATTTCGCTGATTTAAATGATGAACAACAAACGTTATTAAAAGCTCGTCTAACCAAAGAATATCGTGGTAGCAAAGTTGAAAACGGTACCGTTGTGCTTTCGAACACCCGCTTAGCGGCAATGGAAAAAACAGCACAATACTACATCTCTTTATACGGTGATGATCCTGCAACCAAAGTGACTCGTGAACACTTTGCGATGAAGGATAATACTCTTCCTGATTTACAAGCTCGTAAAGACTTAGCTAAATTCTTCTTCTGGACAGCATGGACTGCATCAGCTGAACGTCCAAATACTCACGCAAGTTACACCAACAACTGGCCACATGAGCCGTTAATTAATAACGTGCCAACACCAGAAAACGTGATTTGGTCTATTGCGAGTGTGGTATTCCTCATTGCGGGTATTGGTTTCGTGGTATGGATTTGGTCATTCAAAAAACGTGAAGACGAAAAAGAACCACCAATGCCTGAGTTCGATCCACTCACAAAATTACAACTTACTCCTTCTCAACGTGCGTTAGGTAAATACCTCTTTACTGTGCTTGCTCTTTTCGTATTGCAAGTCACATTAGGTGCGGTTGTGGCCCACTACACGGTTGAAGGTCAGGAATTCTATGGTATTGATATTTCTCAATACTTCCCATATTCATTAGTGCGTACATGGCATATTCAAGCTGCCTTATTCTGGATTGCAATGGCATTCTTAGCCGGTGGTTTATTCCTTGCACCAATCATTAATGGCGGTAAAGATCCGAAATTCCAAAAATTGGGCGTGGATGTTCTCTACTGGGCATTAGTGGTATTAGTCGTCGGTTCATTCACTGGTAGCTACTTAGCGATTGCGCATATTCTTCCAGAAGAATGGAGCTTCATGTTCGGTCACCAAGGCTATGAATTCATTGACTTAGGTCGTTTCTGGCAAGCAGTGAAATTCGCAGGCATCTTATTCTGGTTAGTCTTAATGCTTCGCGGTACAGTGAACGCATTTAAACAACCGGGTGATAAAAACTTATTGGCATTATTCTTCGCTTCCGTAATTGCGATCGGTTTATTCTATGGCCCTGCATTATTCTATGGCGAGCACACTCACATTTCTGTGATGGAATACTGGCGCTGGTGGGTAGTTCACCTATGGGTAGAAGGCTTCTTCGAAGTATTCTCTGTAGCGGCACTTTCATTCATCTTCGTAAGTTTAGGTTTAGTTTCACGTCGTACTGCGACTGTGGCAACCATTACTGAAGCGGCATTATTCTTAATCGGTGGTATCCCAGGTACTTTCCACCACTTATACTTCGCAGGTGCAACCACTCCAATTATTGCTGTAGGGGCATCATTCTCTGCGCTTGAAGTAGTACCTTTAGTGTTATTAGGTCATGAAGCTTGGGAACACTGGGCGATGCAACAAAAAACACCTTGGATGGAACGCTTAAAATGGCCTCTTTACTGCTTCGTAGCTGTGGCATTCTGGAATATGTTAGGTGCTGGCGTATTTGGTTTCTTAATCAACCCACCAATTTCGCTTTACTATATCCAAGGCTTGAACACCACTGCTGTTCATGCTCACGCCGCATTATTCGGTGTATATGGTTTCTTAGCGTTAGGTTTCGTGTTCTTAATTGCTCGTTATTTACGTCCAGATACACCATTTAACGATAAGTTAATGAAATGGGGCTTCTGGTTATTAAATGGCGGTTTAGTATTAATGATCGTATCAAGCTTATTACCAATCGGTATTATTCAAGGTTATGCAAGTATCTCTGAAGGCTTATGGTATGCTCGTAGTGAAGAATTTATGCAACAACCTCTATTCGATACCCTACGTTGGGTTCGTTTCGGTGGCGACGTTGTCTTCATCTTCGGTGCATTAGCTTTCTTCTGGCAAATCTTTACGATGATTTTCTTTAAACCGAAAAAAGCAGCGTAATTAAATTTATGAGTATGCAAAAGCGGCTAAGTAATTAGCCGCTTTTTATTTGTGAAAAATTCGTTAAATTTCTAACCGCACTTTGATCTCTATCAAATCATTTACCTTCTTTTAAGTATGATTAAATTTGTCTTTAGATCTATACTTTCTACACTTTTCAACTTTTCTTATAACATTTCAACATGAGCAACAATCCATTCAACGCTAGTTGGTCATCAAAAGGCAATACGCTATGTCTTGGTCACTGGGATATTACTTATCTTGGTTTACCTGTGGTACTGCCGATTGAACGCCGTGATAAAGATATGGGAACAAATAATATTTATAATTTTATGGATCCTGAAGATGAGCTTTATCGAGAAGGCTTAATGGAAGATGATTGGATTGTGGAAAATATCGATTGGCTTTCCGATGTCTTTATTGAGCATAACATTCCCTTAGAAGAAGAAACCATACGAGCATTCTATCAAGCGGTGAATAAGGAAGATTGGCGCTGTGGTAGTTGTGGTGGATGTATTTAATAGCAAAGTGCGGTCAATTTTATCTCCGTTTTTATACCGAACTGTCATAATAAAAACACTAGGAAATTCAATATTTCTGATATAGAATTCTTCGATTTGTTTTTTAAAAGGGAGAAAAAAATGAAACTTGTTGAAGTTAAACATCCGCTTGTTAAACATAAATTAGGCGTGATGCGCGAAGCTGATATTGATACCAAAAAATTCCGTGAACTCGCCACTGAAGTAGGTAGCTTACTCACCTATGAAGCCACTGCCGACCTTGAAACAGAAAAAGTGATTATTGAAGGTTGGAATGGCCCAGTTGAAATTGAACGTATCAAAGGCAAGAAGGTCACTGTTGTGCCAATTTTACGCGCTGGCCTTGGTATGATGGATGGTGTATTAGAACATGTTCCAAGTGCTCGTATCAGTGTGGTTGGGATTTATCGTAATGAAGAAACCCTTGAGCCTGTCCCTTATTTCCAAAAACTCGCGAGCGATTTAGAAGAACGTTTAGCTATCGTTGTGGACCCAATGCTTGCAACCGGTGGTTCAATGATCTCTACAATTGATTTATTAAAAGCTAAAGGTTGCCAACATATCAAAGTATTAGTATTAGTGGCGGCACCTGAAGGGATCAAAGCCTTAGAAAAGGCGCATCCAGATATCGAACTTTATTGCGCATCTATTGATGATCACTTAAATGAACAAGGCTATATCATCCCTGGCTTGGGTGATGCAGGCGATAAGATTTTTGGGACGAAATAATTCCCTTTTAATAAGACGGCATTTATAGCCGTCTTTTTTCCGTGCGTGAAAACACAAAAGCTAAAAAAGCATTAAAACCGACCGCACTTTCAGTTAATTCAAACCGAGAGTTGAAACTAAATGAGTAATCAAACTACAACCGCACCTGTTGAGGTGCAAAGCATGGGCAAACAAGCGTTTGTCGGTTTACAGATGTTATTTGTTGCCTTTGGCGCCTTAGTATTAGTTCCTTTAATCACTGGATTAAATTCTAATACAGCTCTTCTTACCGCGGGTATCGGTACACTACTTTTCCAACTTTGTACTGGTAAACAAGTCCCTATTTTCTTGGCCTCCTCTTTTGCCTTTATTGCGCCTATTCAATATGGCGTACAAACTTGGGGCATACCGACCACAATGGGTGGACTTGCTTGTGCAGGCTTAGTCTATTTCGCACTATCAACCTTAGTAAAATTGCGCGGTAGTGCTGCGCTCGAGCGAATCTTCCCGCCTGTTGTTGTGGGTCCCGTAATTATCATCATTGGTATGGGACTCGCACCAGTTGCTGTAGATATGGCATTAGGTAAAAACAGTGCATACAGCTATGAGCACTCTGTATTGGTTTCTATGATTACCTTGGTCACCACCCTTTCTGTTGCGGTATTTGCCAAAGGTATGATGAAACTGATTCCAATTATGTTTGGTATCGTTGCTGGCTATGTGGTTTGTTTATTCCTAGGATTAATTAACTTCCAACCTGTTTTAGATGCAAAATGGTTTGAATTACCTCAGTTAACCAAACCAGAATTTAATTTAGAAGCCATTCTTTATATGCTACCGATTGCTATCGCACCAGCCGTTGAACACGTTGGTGGTATTATGGCAATCAGTTCTGTAACAGGTAAAGATTTCCTTAAAAAACCAGGCTTACATCGCACCTTATTAGGCGATGGTGTGGCAACGGCCGCTGCTTCATTAGTAGGTGGTCCACCGAATACCACTTATGCTGAAGTAACGGGTGCCGTCATGCTCACTCGCAACTTCAATCCAAACATTATGACCTGGGCAGCGGTATGGGCAATTGCAATTTCCTTCTGTGGTAAAGTAGGCGCATTCCTTTCTACTATTCCAACCATCGTAATGGGTGGCATTATGATGTTGGTATTCGGCTCGATTGCCGTTGTTGGGATGAGCACTTTAATTAAAGGTAAAGTAGATGTAACCGAACCTCGTAACCTTTGCATCATTTCCGTGGTAATGACTTTTGGGATCGGGAATATGTTTGTCAACGTCGGTGATGTCGTTTCCCTAAAAGGGATTAGCCTTTGTGCCATCGTTGCCATTGTACTGAACTTGATTTTGCCAAAAGCAAAAAATGAAGTAGAATAAAACTTCCCAAACAAAAGGGTTAAATGAAAATTTAGCCCTTTCTTTTTTATTTTAAATCAACTCGTTAATCCGTGAATCAGCAACTTTCTTTACCTATTCATCAAATTGATGATGAAACGCTTGAGAATTTTTATAGCGATAATAATGCATTATTGCT
>NZ_CAJLNI010000028.1 GCF_905207935.1 uncultured Haemophilus sp. | reverse complement strand
CTGTTGATACTAAAAACCACGGTTACACACTATTAAGCGTAGAACAAGATGGCACCAAATTACGCTATTTGATTCAACGTTAATGTAAAAAAGTGCGGTTAAAATTGACCGCACTTTTATATTTAATGGAAAGAAAAATCGAGAAATAAACGAAAGTTGTAATACCCTGTACTTACTTCCAAGGTTTTGCATCAGGTTTGCTGTGTTTTTTTCGCCATTGGGTACATATTGGACTATCCCACATTAGTCTTTCTTCACAAACTGGACCGCCTTCTAAATACCAACCTTTTTTCTCTAAACAAAGATTCACTTCTGGATTAACACTTTCCCCTATCACAAAATCCATACCGCAATTCTTCATATCTTTTTCTTTTCTATCAACATATTTAGTTAAAACATTAGGATCTGATTCAGGGAATAATGCATCTGCATTACGCAAACGCCAATGATAATATTGTGGTGCTGGCTTAAATCCGCCAAAAGAACAACCAAACAAAGTTAGAGGTAATAATAGTAGTAATATAAATCTCATTTTATAGCTCCTTCGCCTATTTTGATTTTGGGAAGTTAGTTTATCACTTATTAGAATTCGGCTATTTAATCATATAAGCTCTAAAGAAACATAAAGAAAACCGCACTTTAATATTTTATGAAAAGAAAAATCGAGAAATAAATGAAAGTTGTAATACCCAATACTTACTTCCAAGGCTTAGCATCAGGTTTGCTATGTTTTTTTCGCCACTGAATACATATAGGTCTATTCCACATTGTTCTTTCTTCGCAGATTGGTCCGCCTTTTAAATACCAGCCTTTTTCCTCTAAACAAAGATTCACCTCCGGCTCATCACTTTCACCGGTAACAAAATCCATACCACAATCCTTCATATCTTTTTCTTTTCTATCAACATATTTAGTTAAAACATCAGGATCTGATTCAGGGAATAAAGCATCTGCATTATGCAACCGCCAATGATCATGTGGTGGCGGAGGCTGAAATCCGCCAAAAGAACAACCAAACAAAGTTAGAGATAATAATAGCAGTAGTGTAAATCTCATCTTATCGTTTCCTAGCCTATTTTGATTTTAGAAAGTTAGTGTATCACTTCTTAAAGTTAGGTTATTTAATCATATAAGCACTAAAAAACATATAAAAAAACCGCACTTTAATTTCTCAAAGTGCGGTCAGTTTTACTTCAGTTTTTTGCTATTTGTTTAATGCAGTAAGAATGTCATCAACACGTTCTTTTGCATCACCAAAGAGCATTTGAGTGTTTTCTTTGAAGAATAATGGGTTTTGAACGCCTGCGTAACCCACCGCCATAGAGCGTTTGAATACGATAACGTTTTGTGCTTTCCATACTTCTAACACTGGCATACCGGCGATTGGGCTGTTTGGATCCTCCATTGCAGCAGGGTTTACGGTGTCGTTTGCACCGATAACCAATACCACATCGGTATCCGCGAAATCGTCATTGATTTCATCCATTTCAAGCACGATGTCATAAGGCACTTTTGCTTCCGCTAAAAGTACGTTCATATGACCCGGTAAACGACCTGCAACAGGGTGAATACCAAAACGCACGTTAATACCACGCTCACGCAATTTCGCCGTAATTTCTGCTACTGGATATTGCGCTTGTGCTACCGCCATACCATATCCTGGCGTGATGATTACAGAGCTTGCATTTTTGAGTAATTCAGCCACTTCTTCTGCAGTTGTTTCACGGTGTTCACCTTGTTCTTCATCAGAAGACACTTGAACATCATTACCAAAACCACCCGCAATAACGCTGATAAATGAGCGGTTCATCGCTTTACACATAATGTAAGAAAGAATCGCACCAGAAGAACCCACTAATGCACCGGTAACGATAAGCAAATCATTGCTCAACATGAAACCTGCTGCAGCCGCTGCCCAACCAGAATAAGAGTTAAGCATTGAAACCACAACCGGCATATCCGCACCACCGATAGATGCCACTAAGTGCCAGCCGAATGCAAGTGCAATCGCGGTCATGAGTAACACTGGGAAGATATTATCTGGGTTGTTTAAGAATGCCACCATCAAGAAAGCTGAAACCACTAATGCCGCTAAATTTAATTTATGGCGATGTGGCAACATTAACGCTTTTGAATTGATTTTGCCGCTTAATTTACCGAATGCGACGATAGAACCCGTGAATGTTACCGCACCGATGAAGATCCCTAAGAATACTTCAACGTTATGGATATTCATTAACACAGGATCGGTTTCGTGTGTTAAGCCGTAACTGTTAAAGCCTACGAGCACTGCTGCTAAACCTACAAAGCTGTGAAGGATCGCAACGAGTTCAGGCATTTCAGTCATTTCAACTTTTAATGCACGTTGAACACCAATCACGCCACCGATGATCATTGCAATGATGATCCATAATGTGCCTTCAGATTGCGGGCCGAAAATGGTTGCAACAAGGGCAATTGTCATACCGACAATACCATACCAACAACCGGCTTTTGCCGTTTCATGTTTAGAAAGACCGGCTAAGCTCATAATGAAAAGTAATGCAGCGATAATATAGGCTGCTTGTACTAAACCTTCAGACATCGTCTTCTCCTTAACCTTTTCTAAACATCGCCAACATACGTTGGGTTACACGGAAACCACCAAAGATGTTGATGCTTGCCACCAAGATTGCCACAAAGGCTAATGCATCAATAAAGAAGTTGCCTGTTGGTTGTCTAATTTGCAGTAATGCACCCACAATGATGATACCTGAAATCGCATTGGTTACCGCCATAAGTGGGGTGTGTAAAGCGTGGCTGACGTTCCAAACCACGTAGTAACCGACTACACAAGCCAATACGAATACGGTGAAGTGAGAAAGGAATGCCGCTGGCGCCACAGACGCAAGCCAGAGGAATAACACGCCCACACCCGCCATCGCACCGTATTTAATACGAGGATCTGCCGGTTTTTCTTCCTCTTTTTTAACCGCACTTTGTGCTGCTTTGGCTTCTTGTTTTGGTTGTGCTGACACTTGGATTTGTGCTGGTGGAATTTCTTCTCCATCACGTACCACAGTCACACCACGTAATACCACATCGTCAAAATCGATATTGATCTTGCCGTCTTTTTCTTTACAAAGTAGTTTTAATAAATTAACTAAGTTTGTACCGTAAAGTTGGGAAGATTGTGTTGGTAAACGACTTGGGAAATCGGTGTAACCAATGATTTTCACTTGGTTTTCAGTGGTTACGACTTTACCAGCTTCAGTGTAAGCACAGTTACCACCTGTTGCAGCCGCTAAATCCACCACCACAGAACCTGGTTTCATGGAATCAACCATTTCTTTCGTGATCAAGCGAGGGGCTGGTTTACCTGGAATCGCTGCAGTGGTAATAATGATATCCACTTCTTTCGCTTGTTCCGCATAAAGCTCCATCGCACGACGGTTAAATTCTTCTGACATCACTTTCGCATAACCATCGCCGCTACCGCCTTCTTCTTTGAAATCAATTTCTAAGAAAGACGCGCCCATACTTTGTACTTGTTCTTTTACTTCAGGACGAGAGTCAAAAGCACGTACAATCGCACCAAGGCTATTGGCTGCACCAATCGCGGCAAGACCTGCAACACCCGCACCAATGACTAACACTTTTGCTGGTGGTACTTTACCTGCTGCAGTAATTTGCCCAGTGAAGAAACTACCAAATTCATGAGCGGCTTCAATCACTGCTCGATAACCAGAAATATTCGCCATAGAGCTTAATGCATCAAGCGCTTGCGCACGGGAAATACGTGGCACAGAATCCATCGCTAATACATTAATTTTTTTCGACGTGAGTTTTTTCATTAAATCCGGATTTTGTGCGCGCCAAATGAAGCTCACAAGTGTTGCACCTTCCTTCATTTGATCAATTTCTGCATCCGTTGGTGGATTCACTTTAAAAATCACATCCGAATGCCACACTTCTGAACTTGAGCCAATTTTTGCGCCGGCGTCGATAAATGCTTGGTCTTCAAAACTTGCTTTGAATCCCGCATCGTGTTCTACGATGACATCAAAGCCCAGTTTTAAGATCTGCTGAACCGTTTTTGGCGTCGCCGCCACACGATTTTCGCTATCAAGCAGTTCTCTAGGTACACCAATTAACATAAATGTTTCCCTCTGGTTGATGAAATTTCAGACAAACTCACGCCTGTCCCTGTCTCTTAAATGACAAAAAGTCATGCGACGATAAATGTATCACTTATTACGGTTATTTGGGGAATTTTTTTAACTGGTTTTACAAGATATTGTGATAGGGATCATAAAAGAATCGAGATAAACGCGTAGGGTGTTTAACTTTTAGCCTAACGCAATGATTATTCATTAGAAACTGACTAATCAAAAATAGATGAAAAACGGACCGCACTTATATACGAAGGAAATAAAAAGCCCGATATGATTATCGGGCTGTATGTTTAATTGGTTCCACCAACGGTGATTTCATCGATTTTCAAAGCTGGCTGACCAACGCCGACTGGCACGCTTTGGCCATCTTTGCCGCATACACCAATACCAAGATCTAAGTCTGTTTTATCTGCGACCATAGAGACTTTTTGCATCACATCGATACCGCTGCCAATTAACGTTGCACCTTTAACCGGTTTCGTGATTTTGCCTTTTTCAATGAGATAAGCTTCAGAAGTTGAGAACACAAATTTACCTGAGGTGATATCCACTTGCCCACCACCGAAGTGCGGTGCATAAATACCGCGATCCACAGAAGCGATTAAATCGTCAAATTTGCTTTGACCGGCCAACATATAAGTATTCGTCATTCGCGGCATTGGCAAATGCGCATAAGATTCACGACGACCATTCCCTGTTGGTTTAACGCCCATTAATCGTGCGTTGAGTCTATCTTGCATGTAGCCTTGCAAAATCCCATCTTTGATTAAAACGTTACATTGACTTGGCACACCTTCATCATCAATGGTTAAAGAACCACGGCGGTTTTGTAATGTACCGTCATCCACAATCGTACATAATGGCGACGTCACCAACTCACCAATTTTTCCCGTAAATAAGGAACTTTCTTTGCGGTTGAAATCCCCTTCTAAACCGTGTCCCACCGCTTCATGAAGCAATACGCCAGGCCAGCCTGCCCCTAATACTACAGGCATTAATCCTGCTGGTGCAGCGACCGCACTTAGATTCACAAGGGCTTGACGAACGGCTTCTTTTGCAAAATTAACGGCACGAACATCCCCATTAACTACTTCAAAGAACCAATCTAAGCCAAAACGCCCACCTGAACCACAACTACCCCGCTCACGTTTACCATCTTCTTCCACGAGAACCGAAATGGATAAACGCACAAGCGGGCGAATATCTGCAGCAAGCGTGCCATCTGTTGCAACCACTAACACTTCTTCATAAATCGAACTTAATGCTGCAGAGACATGAGTAACACGAGGATCTTCAGCTCGTGCGGTTCGATCCACAAGGTGTAATAATTCGATCTTTTTCTCTTTGCTTAAACTTTCTAACGGATTAATCGCTGCATAACGCTGAACCGTATTCACCGCATTAAATGCTTGAGGCGAGATTAAATTGCCTTCTTTAATTTGTGCAATACCTTTTACAGCTTCAGCACATTGTTGTAATGACGCTAAGTTAATTTGATCGGAATACGCAAAGCCTGTTTTCTCTCCAGAAACAGCGCGTACACCAACACCGCGATCAATATGAAAGCCACCTTCTTTAATAATACTATCTTCTAATACCCAGCTTTCATCTTGGCTTAATTGAAAATAAAGATCTGCATAATCAATATGACGATGTGACATCACATCAAAAATATTAAGCAATGATTGATGCGATAAATTGCTTGGTGCAAGTAAGGTATCTGAAACCTGTTTTAACATTTGTTCTCCGAAATTTATAAAAATTAATTCTGCCAAATCTCCCCTAGCCCCTCTTTACTAAAGAGGGAAATAGTTTTTTGACTAATCTAAATTATCCAATCCAAATTGGTATAAGGCATTTTTCTTATAACCATAAAGTTCTGCCACAATCGCCGCAGCCTTTTTTAAAGGGAGTTCTTTGGCAATCAAAGTGAGTGCTTTAATTGCTTGTGGTGAAAATTCTTCGGTATCTTCCGATTTGGGTTTGCCTTCCACAATTAACACCATTTCACCTTTTGTGCGATTCGGATCTTCACTTAACCATTGACGAAGATCACTTAATTTATCCCCTGCAATGGTTTCCCACGTTTTCGTAATTTCACGTGCAAGTACAACATAGCGTTCGCCACCTAATACATCTTGCATATCGGCAAGGGTATCTAAAATGCGGTGAGTTGATTCATAGAAGATTAAAGTGCGGTCTTCTTCTGCGACGTTTTCTAACTTATCTTTACGTGCCTTGGTTTTCGCAGGTAAAAAACCTTCAAAGCAAAAACGGTCTGACGCAATGCCCGACGCACATAATGCAGTAATCGCTGCACAAGCGCCGGGTAACGGCACCACTTTAATGCCAGCTTCACGACATTGACGCACTAAATGAAAACCTGGATCGCTAATTAAAGGTGTCCCTGCATCGGAAATTAATGCGATATTGGTACCTTGTTTTAACTTTTCTACCAATACATGGGCTTTTTCTTGTTCATTGTGATCATGCAAGGCGAAAAAAGGCTTTTTGATACCATAATGACTGAGCAATAAACCACTGTGGCGCGTATCTTCCGCAGCAATTAAATCCACTTGTGAAAAGGTCTCTAAAGCACGTTGTGTAATATCTTGTAAATTCCCGATTGGCGTGGCGACAATATATAAAATTCCGGTTAAATCATTCATTTTTGTTTGCTTTTACATTGTGAGATAAGTAAGATCGACCATTATTGATTTATTCATTATGGAGCGAATATGTCTATTCTATTACAAGGCGGTCGTTTTAAAAAACGTTTAATGCCGATTTTATTGTCTGTTGCGTTAGCAGGTTGTTCTAACTTATTTGGTAGCAGCTTTACCCAAACATTACAACGTGATGCCAATGCAAGTTCTGAATTTTATATGAACAAATTAGGACAAGCACAAGATAAAGAAGATCAACAAACTTACAAACTCTTAGCCGCACGTGTATTAATTACTGAAAATAAAGTGCCACAAGCCGAAGAGCTATTAACTGAATTAGTTGACTTAAA
This sequence comes from uncultured Haemophilus sp., assembly GCF_905207935.1. Lineage (GTDB taxonomy): Bacteria > Pseudomonadota > Gammaproteobacteria > Enterobacterales > Pasteurellaceae > Haemophilus_D. The sequence goes on along the minus strand of NZ_CAJLNI010000028.1, from coordinate 10,350 downwards.
CGAAGCGCAACAATTAGACCGTACTTTAGTCGAAGCACGTATCGCTGCAGCGAAAGGCGCTAATGAGATGGCTGAAAATAAATTACGTGCGCTTGATCTCACGAAATTAAGTCCATCACAAAAATCTCGTTATTACGAAACTTTTGCTCAAACAGCAGAAAATCGTAAAGACGTGATTGAAGCGGTGAAAGCACGCATCAAAATGGATGAAAATTTAACAGACATGCAACGTCGTAAAGATAATGTTGATAAAACTTGGTCGTTACTCCGTTCTGCGAATACCGCTGTCATCAATAATGCCTCAGATGAAGGTAGCGTGGCATTAGGCGGTTGGCTCACCTTGATTAAAGCTTATAACGACAACATCCGTCAGCCGGTACAATTAAGCCAGGCGTTACAAAGTTGGAAATCAGCTTATCCAAACCACGTTGCGGCAACCTTTTTCCCTAAAGAGCTAGAAAGCTTGTTGAATTTCCAACAAACGAATTTAGCTCAAATTGGTTTAGTCTTACCTTTAAGCGGCGATGGCCAAATTTTAGGCTCAACCATTCAATCGGGTTTTAATGAAGCAAAAGGCGATTCAACTATTCCAGTACAAGTATTTGACTCCTCTACGACTCCAATTAACGAGATTATTGCACAGGCAAAAGCTTCTGGTATTAAAGCATTAGTAGGACCATTGCTCAAACAAAACGTAGATGCCATTATTTCAAACCCTGCTGAAGTACAAGGTATGGACGTGTTAGCTTTAAATGCAACACCAAATGCACGAGCGATTAACCAAGTGTGCTATTACGGTTTATCACCAGAAGATGAAGCGGAATCTGCAGCAAACAAAATGTGGAAAGATGGTATTCGTAACCCAATCGTTGCCATGCCACAAAATGATTTAGGGCAACGTGTGGGTAATGCGTTCAACGTACGTTGGCAACGCTTAGCGGGTACAGATGCGAATATTCGCTACTATAACTTACCCGCTGATATTACCTACTTCTTCCAAGGTGCTCCACAAGATACTGCTGGACTTTATGTTGTGTCATCGCCAGATGAATTAGCGGAAATTAAAGGTTACTTAGATACCAGCAATCCGAATGTTCGCATTTATGCAAGTTCTCGTTCAAATGCGGCAAGCAATACTGCGGAATACTATGCAAAAATGAATGGCGTTCAATTTAGTGATATTCCATTCTTTAAAGAAACGGATTCTTCACAATATCAAAAAGTGGCAAGTTCAACTGGTGGCGAATTCCAATTAATGCGTTTATATGCAATGGGTGCTGATGCTTGGTTGCTCATCAACCACTTTAATGAATTACGTCAAGTCCCAGGCTACACACTAAGCGGTTTAACCGGTCAGCTTAGCGCAGGTCCAAACTGTAATGTGGATCGTGATATGACTTGGTACCAAGTACAAGATAGTAACGTGGTGCCGGTTGCAAACTAATCCATGTTTTCATTAAAACGTCAACAAGGGGCGGGCTTTGAACATCAAGCCCGCCTTTTCTTAGAAGCCAAAGGCCTCAAATTCATCGCGGCGAATCAATATTTCAAATGCGGTGAATTGGATCTTATTATGCAAGATGGTCAAACGATCGTTTTTGTTGAAGTACGTCAACGATCCAACTCAGCATTTGGATCCGCCGTTGAAAGTGTAGATTGGCAAAAGCAACAAAAATGGCTGAATGCCGCAAATTTATGGCTTGCTAAACGTAATCTAAGTCTTGAAGATGCGGATTGCCGTTTTGATCTTATAGCCTTTGGTAAAACGACCAGCGATATTCAATGGTTTCCTAATTTCCTCGATTAATCGTTTCTAATTATGTTACAAAAAGTCAAAGATATTTATAGCGAAAGTATTCAGATTCAAATTTCTGCTTCTAGCCTACTATCAGAAAATATTGCTACTGCCACACAAATGGTCATGCAATGTTTGTTAAGTGGTCATAAAGTGATTGCCTGTGGCGTCGCTCGCTCTTACGCGAATGCGCAATTCTTAGTGTCAAATTTGCTTAATCGTTACGATTTTGAGCGTCCTAGCCTACCATCCGTACACCTTAGCCTTGAAAGTGCGGTCGGTTCTTCACTGGTTTTTGATCAACCTATCGAGCAGCTTTATCAACATCAATTCAACGCTATCGCGAAGCCCGGTGACTTATTGATCGCTTTTGCCCCTTTAGGAACAGAAAAAGCCGTGCTAAATACGATTTCTAATGCAGTCAATAAAGAAATTCAAGTGATTGCTTTAACGGGTTCAAATAACGATGCTATTCAAGGTGTATTGGCTGAAACAGATTTAGAAATCTCCATTCCTGCCACTAAAGAAACACGTATTTTAGAAAATCATTTATTTGTGATTAATGCACTTTGTGAGCTTGTTGATAGCACACTTTTCCCAAGAGCTTGACATTAAAAGATTTTCTAACTAGAGTGTCTCTTAGACTAATTGACAAATTAGTTGACTCAACTCATTTTAATAAATAAGGAGATTATTAATATGAAACTAACCCAATTTAAAAAATTAGCCTTCATACTTGGCACATCAATTATATTACAAGGCTGTGCTGCTGCAGTTGTTGGTGGTACTGCTGCGGGCGCAAAAGTCGCGACAGATCCTCGAACAATGGGTACTCAGATAGATGATGAAACCCTAGAATTAAAAGTTGGGCACGCATTAGATAAAGATGCGCAAATTAAATCAGAAGGTCGTGTTAATGCTGTTTCTTACAGTGGTCGCGTATTGTTAATTGGCCAAGTTCCTAATGGAAGTGTAAAAGAAACAGCTACCAGTCTTGCAAAAGGTGTAGAAGGTGTAAACGACGTATACAATGAATTACGTGTTGGACCAAAAATTACTTTTGGACAAATTACAAAAGACAGTTGGATTACGACGCAAATTAAATCTAAACTTTTCGTAGGCGATAATGTAAAAGCAACAGATGTGAAAGTGATCACCGAAAACGGTGAAGTATTCTTACTCGGAAACGTCACACAATCACAAGGTGACTCAGCTGCAGAAATTGCAAGTAAAGTTACTGGTGTTCAAAAAGTTGTCAAAGTATTTAAATATTTGAATTAATTAATTTTTAAGTCTTAAAGTGCGGTCAAAAACGAGATAATTTTTGACCGCACTTTTTTTCTTTACAAAGATTTACAAAAAAGATCCTGCCTAAAAAAACATCACTTCTAAAAAAAAGTTATTCATTTTAAATGACTTATCTTTTGTCAATAATGTAAGTAAAAAATTTACCGCTTGAATTCAATTTTAAAACACTCTATCTTGTGCATTGTTATTTTTTATAACACTATATATTGTGTTTTTTTTAAAGTCATCTCTCTAGCAGGTTTATCTTCCATGAACAAAGGATTAATGGTTACAAAGCGCGATGGTACGCTTGAACAAATCAATTTAGACAAAATTCACCGTGTGATTACTTGGGCGGCTGAAGGCTTGGAAAACGTGTCTGTTTCTCAAGTTGAATTGCGTTCTCATATTCAATTTTATGAAGGTATTCGTACCTCTGATATTCACGAAACGATTATTAAAGCAGCAGCAGATCTAATCAGCAAAGATACCCCTGATTATCAATATCTTGCTGCACGTCTTGCGGTTTTCCATTTACGTAAAAAAGCGTATGGCCATTTTGATCCGCCTCGTTTATACGATCATGTGAAAAAATTAGTGCGTATGGGCAAATATGATCCTGCACTTTTAGCCGACTATACTCGTGAAGAATGGGATGAAATGGATGGGTTTATTGATCACTGGCGTGATATGACCTTTTCTTATGCCGCAGTAAAACAATTAGAAGGGAAATACTTAGTTCAAAACCGTGTAACCGGTGAGATCTATGAATCTGCGCAATTCCTTTATTTACTAGTTGCAGCGAGCTTATTCTCCAAATATCCGCAAGAAACCCGTTTGGATTACATTCGTCGTTTCTACGATGCGACCTCAACCTTTAAGATTTCTTTACCTACGCCTATCATGGCAGGGGTTCGTACGCCTATGCGTCAATTCAGCTCTTGTGTATTGATTGAATGTGGTGATAGCTTAGACTCTATCAACGCTACCTCTGCAGCAATCGTGAAATACGTTTCACAACGTGCAGGTATCGGGGTAAATGCAGGTGCAATTCGTGCGTTAGGTAGCCCAATTCGTGGTGGTGAAGCATTCCATACAGGCTGTATTCCATTCTATAAACACTTCCAAAGTGCCGTCAAATCTTGTTCACAAGGTGGCGTACGTGGTGGTGCGGCGACAGTTTACTACCCGATTTGGCACTTAGAAGTTGAAAGCTTATTAGTATTGAAAAATAACCGTGGTGTGGAAGATAACCGTGTTCGTCACATGGACTACGGCGTACAGTTAAACAAATTAATGTATCAACGCTTAATTAAAGGCGCAGATATTACTTTATTTAGCCCTTCAGATGTACCTGGACTTTATGAGGCCTTCTTTGCTGATCAAGATAAATTTGAAGAACTTTACGTGAAATACGAACAGGATCCAAATATCCGCAAACGTTCTGTAAAAGCCGTTGAGTTATTCTCTTTATTAATGCAAGAACGTGCATCAACCGGTCGTATTTATATCCAAAACGTGGATCACTGTAATACTCACTCACCGTTTGATCCGCTTGTTGCACCGGTGCGTCAATCTAACTTATGTTTAGAAATTGCATTGCCAACTAAACCATTACAACATTTCCATGATGAAAATGGCGAAATTGCACTTTGTACGCTTTCAGCATTTAACTTGGGTAAATTAGATGATTTAGACGAGTTAGATAACTTGGCAGATCTTGCAGTACGTGCATTAGATGCATTACTTGATTACCAAGACTACCCTGTTCCTGCAGCGAAACGCTCTTCATTAGGTCGTCGTTCACTGGGTATCGGTGTCATTAACTATGCGTATTATTTAGCGAAAAATGGCGTGCGTTATTCTGATGGTTCAGCTAATGATTTAACTCACCGTACGTTTGAAGCGATTCAATACTATCTATTGAAAGCTTCTATGAACTTAGCAAAAGAATTAGGTGCATGTGAGTACTTCAATGAAACTAACTACGCGAAAGGTATTTTACCAATCGATACCTATAAGAAAGATATCGATAGCTTAACGCAAGAACCATTGCATTATGATTGGGAAACGTTACGTCACGAGATCAAAGAGTTTGGTTTACGTAACTCAACCTTAACTGCATTAATGCCGTCAGAAACCTCTTCACAGATTTCTAACGCAACAAATGGTATTGAGCCTCCACGTGGTCATGTAAGTATTAAAGCGTCAAAAGATGGTATCTTAAAACAAGTCGTACCAGATTATGAGAACTTAAGCGACAACTACGAATTACTTTGGGATATTCCAAGCAATGATGGTTACTTACACTTAGTGGGCATTATGCAAAAATTCGTGGATCAAGCGATCTCTGCAAACACCAACTACGATCCGAAACGTTTTGAAGACGGTAAAGTGCCAATGAAAGTGTTGTTAAAAGATCTTTTAACCGCTTACAAATATGGCTTAAAAACCCTCTACTATCAAAACACCCGTGATGGTGCTGAAGACAGCCAAGAAGATTTAGATGATGGCTGTGCAGGTGGGGCTTGTAAGATTTAATAATTTAGGTGGGCTTGTTTACAAGTCCGCCTTTTGATATTTTTAGGCAATCAATCATTAAGTGGGTAAAAGCCCGCTATAAGTAAGGATATAACATGGCATATACTACTTTCTCGCAAACCAAAAACGACCAATTAAAAGAACCAATGTTCTTTGGTCAAAACGTTAACGTTGCGCGTTACGATCAACAAAAATATGAGACCTTTGAAAAGCTCATTGAAAAACAACTTTCTTTCTTCTGGCGTCCAGAAGAAGTGGATGTGTCTCAAGACCGTATCGACTATGCCGCGTTACCTGAGCATGAAAAACACATTTTCATCAGTAACTTAAAATATCAAACCTTATTAGATTCTATTCAAGGTCGTAGCCCGAACGTTGCATTATTACCGTTGGTATCTATTCCAGAATTAGAAACTTGGATTGAGACTTGGACCTTCTCTGAAACCATCCACTCTCGTTCTTACACACACATTATTCGTAACATTGTGAACGATCCATCTATTGTATTTGATGACATCGTGACCAACGAAGAAATCATCAAACGTGCACGTGACATTTCTTCTTATTACGATGATTTAATTCGTGATAGCCAACTTTACAGCCTATATGGTGAAGGAACTTACACGGTAGATGGTAAAGAATGTGTAGTGACATTACGTAATCTAAAAAAACAACTTTATCTTTGCTTGATGAGTGTGAACGCACTTGAAGCAATTCGTTTCTACGTATCTTTCGCTTGTTCGTTTGCCTTTGCAGAGCGTCAATTAATGGAAGGTAATGCGAAAATCATTAAATTTATCGCACGTGATGAAGCCTTACACCTAACCGGTACGCAGCATATTTTAAACATTATGGCTGCAGGTCAAGACGATCCTGAAATGGCAGAAATTGCGGAAGAATGTAAACAAGAAGCCTACGATTTATTCTTAGCCGCAGCGGAACAAGAAAAAGAATGGGCGGATTACTTGTTCAAAGATGGGTCAATGATTGGTTTGAACAAAGATATTTTGGTGCAATACGTAGAATATATCACCAATATCCGTATGCAAGCCGTTGGTCTTCCATTACCATTTGGTGCACGTTCTAACCCAATTCCATGGATTAACGCATGGCTTGTTTCTGATAACGTACAAGTGGCACCACAAGAAGTCGAAGTGAGTTCTTACCTTGTTGGTCAAATTGACTCTAAAGTCGATACCAATGATTTCGGTGATTTTGATCTTTAATTAATCGCACTATACAAAGAGCGGTCAATATTTTCATCGTTTAAAACCTTTGGAAAATTGACCGCTCTTTTGTTTGCATGAATATTAAGAGATGGTGATAAACGTTTTGATTCAAAAAATAGCACAATTTAGCTTTCCTACCTTTATCGCTAACACTTTCCTCATAAAACAGATGACTTCATTAAAAAAGGCTTAACAAAAAACCATGCTATGGGTAGAATAGAAGAAACCTGTTTATTTTCAATAAATCACATTCTAATTACAAACTAGTGAGGTAAAGGATATGTCAGAACAAGAAGTGAAAGAATTAGATCTCAATGGCGAAATGCTCGTTCGCCGTGAAAAATTAGCCGCATTACGTAAAAAAGGTAATGCGTTCCCGAATCAATTCCGTCGTGACGCCCTTGCTCAAGATTTACATGATAAGTACGAAGCCGAAGATGGTGAAGTATTAAAAGAAAAAGCCATTGAAGTTGCCGTTGCAGGTCGTATTATGACCCGTCGTGCAATGGGTAAAGCCACCTTTATTACCTTGCAAGATATGAGTGGCAAAATCCAATTATATGTTGCTCGTGATAACCTTCCTGAAGGCGTTTATGCTGAAGATGTCGGTAACTGGGATTTAGGCGATATCATTGGGGTGAAAGGTACACTTTTCAAAACCAAAACCAATGAATTAACCATCAAAACAACGGAAGTTCAACTTTTAACCAAAGCACTTCGTCCGTTACCAAACAAATTCCATGGTTTAACCGACATGGAAGCCCGTTATCGTCAACGTTACTTAGATTTAATTTCTAATGAAGAATCTCGCCGCACATTTATTATTCGTTCAAAAGTGATTGCGGGTATTCGCGAATTCTTTATTTCTAAAGGTTTCATGGAAGTGGAAACTCCTATGCTACAAGTGATTCCAGGCGGTGCATCTGCTCGTCCATTTATCACTCACCACAATGCGTTAGATGTAGATATGTATCTTCGTATTGCACCAGAACTTTACTTAAAACGTTTAGTGGTTGGTGGTTTTGAACGTGTATTCGAATTAAACCGTAACTTCCGTAATGAAGGGGTTTCTGTTCGTCATAACCCAGAATTCACCATGCTTGAATACTACCAAGCTTATGCGGATTATCACGATTTAATGGATAATACCGAAGAATTATTGCGTAAATTAGCGATTGATATTCTCGGGACAACCATTGTGAAATACGGTGATTTAGAATTTGACTTCGGCAAACCATTTGAGCGTATCACATTACATGATGCAACCATTAAATACGGTGCAGATAAAGGTATCGTAAAAGAAGATCTTTACGACTTCGATCGTGCAAAAGCAACCGCTGAACGCTTAGGTATCGAAGTACAAAAATCTTGGGGCTTAGGCTCTATCGTGAATGCGATCTTTGAAGAAGTCGCTGAACATCACTTAATTCAACCAACCTTCTTAATGGCACACCCTGCAGAGATTTCTCCGCTTGCACGTCGTAACGATGAAAATCCAGAAGTAACAGACCGTTTTGAATTATTCATCGGTGGTCGTGAAATTGGTAACGGTTTCTCAGAATTAAACGATGCCGAAGACCAAAACGAACGTTTTGATGCACAAGTTGCTGCGAAAGAAGCGGGTGATGACGAAGCGATGTTTAAAGATGATGACTTTGTTGTTGCACTTGAACACGGCTTACCACCAACAGCAGGTGAAGGTTTAGGTATCGACCGCTTAGCAATGCTTTATGCTAACGCACCATCTATCCGTGATGTGATCCTATTCCCTGCGATGCGTCCGTCAAAAATAATTAAGTTGAAATAACATAAAAGGAAGTCTACCGACTTCCTTTTTTATTGTGTAAAAGTGCGGTCATTTTTAACCGCACTTTCATAAAAAAAGAGATAACCGCTTTCACCGTTATCCCTTTTACATTCCAATTGAAATTATTTACCCCAAACCTCTTCCGCGATACTACGGATAAATTCGAGTTTTTTCCATTGTTGCTCTTCTGTCAGGATATTCCCCTCTTCTGTCGAAGCAAAACCACATTGTGGACTTAAGCAAAGTTGATTGATATCCACATATTGCGCTGCTTCTTTAATACGAGCAATAATTTCATCACGGTTTTCTAACTCGCCCGATTTAGAGGTGATTAATCCTAACACTACTTGTTGATTTTTAATAAAGCGTAAAGGTTTGAAATCACCTGCACGATCACTGTCATACTCCAAGAAGAAACCATCCACATTACAGTGACCAAATAAGGTTTCTGCGATAGGCTCATAACCACCAGCAGAGAACCAAGTTGAACGGAAATTACCACGACAAATATGCATTGTAATCGCTAAATCAGCTGGTTTCGCTGCCACGATTTTGTTTAACATATACACATAATCTTTGGCAATTTGATCTAAATCTAAACCACGTTCAGTATAGGTTTTACGTTTATCTTCCGCACAGAATTCGCCCCAACTTGTATCATCCAACTGTAAGTTACGGCAGCCTAATTTATAGAAGATATTCATTGCATCAATATAAGCATCAGCAATATCATCTAATAACAACTGATTGTTATCTTTATAACGTTCAATCGGCTGATAATCTGTAGCACGTACTGTACAAATTAAATGAAGCATTGACGGAGAAGGAATCGTTAATTTGACTTCAGTCTCCCCTGCCATTTTTTGCAATGCGCGGTAATGCTCTACGAAAGGATGGCTCTCTGAAAAACCGATCTTATCCACAATTTTTAATGTTTTCGGGCGTACATTATCGTGTTTAAATTGCACTGAGAATTTCTCCGCATCCACTTCTTTCACGCCATCTAATGCAGCTAAGAAATCTAAATGCCAAAAAGTACGACGAAATTCACCATCGGTCACCGCATGCAATCCGACATTTTTTTGATGCTCAACTAATTTAGCAATTTCTGCATCTTCAACTTGCGTTAAATCCGCACAAGAAATATCACCACAACTGCATTGATGACGAGCCTGTTTTAAATTCTCTGGGCGTAAAAAACTGCCAACAATATCAAAACGATATGGCGCAGAAGTACGAATAGTAGCATTGGGGAAAAGTTTACTCATTTTGCTTTCCTATATTTAATTAATTTTGAGATAGATTGAGTGTAACAAAATTAACGTCTTCATTAAAGATTTAGACGTCTAGATGGATGTGAATTTTATTGTGATTTTATATGAATGGAATTGATATAAAATTTAAAAGAAAAAGTGCGGCCATTTTTAAGCGCACTTTAAGTCTATAAACTATTACAATGCTTTCAATGCCTTATGGTATTTTTTCGGTTGTTCTAATAAAATCCTTGCGGCTTCACGTAGTTTACCACTTCAAATTTAAGCCAATAGAATGATGTCCCGATATTAAGTACATCATTTCTCATCTGTCTTTCCAATAATTTTTTGAACTCAATCCTTTTCTAGTAAATACACATTGTCAAGGCTTTGTATTAAAAATAAAGTGTGATACAGATCTCATTCTTCACATTTTGA
>NZ_CAJLNI010000027.1 GCF_905207935.1 uncultured Haemophilus sp. | reverse complement strand
GGCTTAAAAGAAATTGCAAAACGTAACGCAGTGAAAGCACAAACCCTTTATGACTACATTGATAGCAGTAAACTCTATCGTAACGTCGTAGCTAAAGAAAACCGCTCAACCATGAATGTGACATTTGTGATAGGCAATCCTGAACTTGATGCTAAATTTGTCGCAGAATCTACAGCTGCCGGTCTTCAAGCCTTAAAAGGCCACAAAGTGCTAGGTGGTATGCGTGCCTCTATCTATAATGCGATGCCATTAGAGGGTGTACAAGCGCTCATTGAATTCATGAAAAAATTTGAAGCTGAAAATAGCTAATTATCTGATTCATTAAACTCAACGTGCGGGCTGAAAGGCCCGCTCGTTTTTATAAGGAAAGCATATGCAATACATCAACGTCGCCAATCAAGGCGTGAAATCTCTTTCGCCTTATCAAGCGGGGAAACCAATCGAAGAACTCGAACGCGAATTAGGCATTACTAATATCGTTAAACTTGCCTCAAATGAAAACCCTTTCGGTTTTCCTGAAAGTGCGAAAAAAGCCATTCAAGCCCAACTTGATCATTTAACTCGTTATCCTGATGCGAATGGTTTTGAACTTAAAGCGGCTATTGCAAAAAAATTTGGTGTGCAACCAAACCAAATCACCCTTGGCAATGGTTCTAACGATTTATTAGAGCTCTTTGCTCATACCTTTGCGGGTGAGCATGATGAAGTGATTTATTCACAATATGCTTTTATTGTTTACCCTTTAGTGACCAAAGCCATTAATGCCGTCGCAAAAGAAATTCCAGCTAAGAATTGGGGTCATGATTTAAACGGATTTTTGACCGCACTTTCAGATAAAACCAAGCTGATTTTTATTGCCAATCCAAACAATCCAACGGGGAATTTCTTAACGGAAGCAGAATTGGATGCCTTCTTAGCCAAAGTGCCTGAAAATGTGATTGTGGTATTAGATGAGGCTTATACCGAATTTACTCATCCAAGCGAACGCGTTAATTCTTTTACATTACTGGAAAAATACCCGAATCTTATCGTTTCACGCTCACTATCGAAAGCTTATGGACTTGCGGGTTTACGTATTGGCTACGCGGTCTCTAATCCTGAAATTGCAGATTTATTAAATCGTGTTCGTCAGCCATTTAACTGTAATAGTCTTGCTTTGACCAGTGCGATTGCGGTGATGAACGATGATGCCTTTGTCGAAAAAGTGGCTGAGAACAATCGCCAAGAAATGAAACGTTATGAGGCCTTCTGCCAACAATATGGTTTAGACTTTATTCCATCTAAAGGTAACTTTATTACCATTGATTTTAAACAACCGGCCGCACCAATTTATGATGCATTATTACGTGAAGGCGTCATTGTTCGCCCAATTGCAGGCTATGGCATGCCAAATCACTTACGTATCAGTATTGGCTTACCACAAGAAAATGACAAATTTTTTACTGCACTTAAAAAAGTGCTTAATTTAGGAAATGAAAAATAGGAGCTTTTATGACTCAAGTAACAATGATGGGTAATCCCATTGAAGTAAGCGGCAACTTTCCCAAAAAAGGAGAGAAAGTGACCGCACTTACGCTCACCAATAAAGAACTCGCTGACGTCACGCTTGATACTTATGCAGGAAAACGCAAAGTTTTAAATATTTTCCCAAGTATTGATACAGGTGTATGTGCAACTTCTGTTCGCAAATTCAATCAACAAGCAGCTAATTTAAAAAATGCTGTGGTACTTTGCATTTCAGCTGATTTACCTTTTGCACAAGCACGATTCTGCGGTGCGGAAGGTATTGAGAACGTAGAAACGCTTTCTACTTTCCGTCATAAAGAAGTCCATGAAAACTTAGGGGTAAACATCACAACTGGTCCAATCGCGGGCTTGACTGCTCGTTCAGTGATTGTCTTAGATGAAAACAATAACGTGTTACATAGTGAATTGGTATCTGAAATTAAAGATGAGCCAAATTATGAAGCTGCGTTAGCCACACTATAATGAATAAGGCGCTTTTTCATAAAAAGCGCCTTTTTATTTATTCAGGGAAAATCTCATTCAATATCAATGCAATCCCATCATCATTATGCGAAGCAGTGACTCGATTGGCGGCCTGTTTAATCTCATCCGGCGCATTGCCCATTGCAACGCCTAATCCCACGCTTTCTAGCATATCTAAATCGTTAAAGTTATCGCCGAAAGCGACACATTCTTCCATCTTCACATGAAAATAATCTTCAAGAAAACGTACCGCATTACCTTTTGTCGCCGATTTATGCATCACTTCAAGGAAATTCGCATGAGAACGGCAAATACTTAAATGCGGGAATTTCTCTTTCAAGATTTGCTCAATACCAATAACTTCATCTGTTTCACCAATGATTTGAATTTTATGCGGGGAATAGACCGCACTTTCATCATAAGGATCAATCTGAATGCCTGTTACGCTACGTTCGTAAATTACCCATTTATTATCCAAATCACGAGCGACACAATCATCATAAGTATAATAATTAACACCTAGTGCAGGATGATCTGCTAATACTTTGTTAATGGCTTGGATGTCAGCTGGATCAATTTGTACCGAATAAATAGGTGTAGAGTTTTTATCTAAAATCAAGGCACCACTGAATGCCACAATGATGTTGTAATTTTCAATGAGTTTTGCATAAGGCCAAATACCCAGCGGTGAACGAGCAGAGATTGGTGTAAATGGAATACCTTGTTTGGTAATGCGTTGAAGTGCATCTAAGGTTTTAGGCGAAATTCGATGATCCGAAGTTAATAAGGTACCATCAAAATCGCTGAATACGGCTTTATACATAATTGCTCCAAATCGTCATTATTTTTCGGAAAGGTAAGGATCTGCAAAACCTAAACTCTGCATAATTTCAGTTTCTAAACTTTCCATTTCTTCTGCTTCATCATCTTCAATGTGATCGTAACCAAGTAAATGTAAGCTACCATGCACTATCATATGCGCCCAATGCGCCATTAAAGGCTTTTCTTGCTCGGTAGCTTCGCGTTCTACTACCTGGCGACAAATTACCAAATCACCCAACAGCGGTAATTCCACTTCGTCAGGACATTCAAAAGGGAAAGACAACACATTGGTTGGACGATCTTTTCCACGATAAGTCAAATTCAAGTCATGACTTTCTGCTTCATCCACAATGCGTACTGTCATTTCAACATTATCACTTTCTGGTTGCACTGCGGCGGTTGCCCATTGCTGAATTTGCGCTCCTGATGGCAAGCCTTCTGTATTTTCACAAGCCAGTTGCAAATCAATAATCATATTGCCCATGCTATTCTCCTAAATACGTTTCATTTTCTGACCGCACTTTTTGCTCACGTTCAGCTCGACGCTGCGCTGAGATTTCTTGACGGCGAATTTCATCTTGGGCTTCCCATTCTTCGTAAGCTTGCACCACTTTTGCCACCACAGGATGTCGTACAATATCTTTACTCTCAAAATAGTTAAAGCTTAGTTCTGACACTTTACTTAACACTTCCATAGCGTGGCGTAAACCCGATTTTGTGCTGCGCGGTAAATCGATTTGAGTCACATCCCCTGTAATCACGGCTTTAGAATTAAAACCAATACGGGTCAAAAACATTTTCATTTGTTCGACCGTCGTATTTTGGCTTTCATCTAGAATGATAAAGCTATCATTGAGTGTACGCCCACGCATATAAGCTAATGGCGCGATTTCAATCACATTACGCTCCATCAATTTTTGTACGCGTTCGAAGCCTAACATTTCAAATAACGCATCATAAAGTGGTCGTAAATAAGGTTCAATTTTTTGGCCTAAATCACCCGGTAGGAAACCTAATTTTTCGCCAGCTTCCACCGCAGGACGAGTCAGCAAAATGCGACGAATTTCTTGGCGTTCTAATGCTTCAACTGCCGCTGCTACGGCTAAAAAGGTTTTCCCTGTACCAGCGGGGCCAATCCCAAAACTAATATCGTGCGTAAGAATATTATGTAAATATTGAATTTGATTTTCACCACGCGGTTTAATCAAACCACGCTTGGTTTTAATTGTGGTGCTATAGACGTGATTTTCACTACGTGACTCACTTCCCGCTTGCGATAACATTCTGCTCTCTTGCAAGGCAATATGCACATCTTCTAAATCAAGTTCTTTCACTTTCCCTTTAATTGGTGCAGTCTCCACATATAATGTTTGGATTAATTTAGCCGCACGATCAATTAATTGTTCATGGTGAGATTTGGGATTTTCATCATTTGATTTCACGGTAAAAGTGAAGTTATTGCGAGAAATATTGAGGTTAAATTCTTTTTCAATCAGTTTGATATTTTCATCGAATGCACCACAAAGAGATTGCAGACGATCATTTTCTTGAGGCTCGAGGGTAAAAGTTGTCATTAAATTTCGTTTTAGAATGGTGAATACTGTCTCCATTTTAGCCTAATTACGATGAATGTAAAACGGGCTTCACCAACTGATGAAGCCCGATAACCAAATTAAGGCAATTCAGGGAAAAGCATCTTAATCACATTCATTGTCAATCGTCGAGATTGTCCACTAAATGGAAAAATATGCATCATCATCATAGGATTAAAGTTTGCCTCAATCACACCCCACGAACGTAAACTCGGTTCTGCCGGCTGTTTCAAATCAGGAATAATTAAATCTACGCCACAAACTGCCGCCCCCATTGCCTTGCTAATCCCTACCGCAATTTCTTTGTAACTGGCATGCATTTCATCTGTCATATCAATAGAATCGCCGCCTGTACTAATATTGGAATTCGCACGTAATTGGACAAGTTGATCTTTCGCTGGAATAGAATCCACGGTTAAGCCTTGTTCCTTAAGCTGCAACTGCTCAATATCCCCTAATGCAATTTTTTTCAATGGTGTACGACTGCCATCACCCCGTAAAGGATGATCATTTTTATCCGCAACTAATTCAGCGACGGTATGTACACCATCTCCAATGACATTTGCTGGAACGCGTAATAAGACGGCTAAGGTTTGATCACCCAGCACAAAGAAACGATATTCGGTGCCTTGTAGATAATCTTCAACCATGATTTCTTTATCTTCACGGAAAGCAATTTCTACTGCTTTTGCAAAATCTTCTCTATTCGTTACACTTTGTTGGAAAATACTGATCCCTAAACCAAAATTCGTTGATTTTGGCTTAATCACGACGGCTCGATTCTCAAAAAGTGGGAAATTTTCGACCGCACTTTTCACATCGGTAAACTCGATACTTTGCGGTACATTAAATCCAGCTTTTGCTAAGACTTTCTTCGTCACTACTTTATTTTCCATGATGAGTGGAGAAATATAGCTATCGTGAGAAGTCATATTACCGTTTTTGACATATTCCAAATGATCGCCAAATTGAAGACTGATAAATTGATCGCGTTCATCTAAAATCTCAATCTTTAATCCTTTTTGAATTGCATCAAACAATAACGCCTGTGTGGACAGTTCCATATTATCAAACGCACTTAATGCATAAAAACGTTCAAAGGCTTTTGCTTTATTGGATTGCGCGATATCCGCCCCTAACTGTTGGTAACTGCCAACCTGTTCAATTGCCGCGACTACTTTCGCACAAAGCGTTTGGTTTGGATCCGCAAATTGCCCTAATTTGTCTTTAACAATCGTTTTAATCTCATCACTCACATTGAGTTGCTCAAGCATTTTGAGCATTTCAAGGAGGACTAATTCCCCTTCTACCGCATAAACACTCAGTTCTCTTGGGTCTTCCCATGCCACTTCAGCAAGACGTGCTTTACCTAATTTAATGCCTTCTTGATCAGCGGTATCATCAAGCCATGCCATTAACAAAATAAAATAATGAATGAATTTCGCATCAGCAAGTTCCATTCCATAAGGTGCAAACGGATTGAGATCAAACAAACGAAATTCTAAATATTGAATTCCTTTTTCAAGTAAATCTCGCGCTTTTTTAGCACCACGCAAACGTACACTTGAGTAAAACTCTTTTTCCGCAATCAAATCACCCGATTTCACCCAACGTTCTAACGTCTCAACATACTCTTGCAAACTGTCATAAGAGACAGAGATCTTTGGATCATTCACATAACCATATTTCCCTGAACGTAAACTCCGCACATATTGATGCGGTTTAAGGGGGGAATTGTCTCTGAAATATTTTTCCTCTACCGTCGGTGTCGCAGAAAACAGATAAAGCAGAATCCATTGATAGCGTAAGAAGTTTTTTGCTATTTTTAGGTAAAAATCATTTTGAAAATCAACCGCACTTTGTGTTTCATTTTGTGCATGAAATAAGGCATCAATAAACTTAGGATCAATTTGAAAATTGTAATGAATACCGCTGACCATTTGCTTATATTTACCGTAAGACTGGACTAAATGCTCACGATAAGCCACATCTTCCTGATTATCTAATTGTGCGACCTTAATGTGCTCTTCTGGCGGTAACCCTGCAGGCATACTAAAAGGAAAAATAAATTCATCCTCTGGTAATGTACGCAAAGTCACTTCATGAATGGCTGAAAGCCAACGTAGTGTATCCTCTAACTTTTTCATAGGAGGAGTCACCAATTCCAACTGACTTTCTGCAAAATCTGTTTGAATGTAAGGGTGGAAACGACGATTACCAAAGGCTTTAGGGTGCAATGATGTCACAATTGAACCATCCGAATGCACCCGTTGACTTTCCTTTTCAATCCCAAATGACCCTTGCTGAAATAAGAGCTCTAGGTGATGTTGTTTAATGATTTGCTGAATATTCATATCCGTCCTTATTAGAAATTTCCACCTGACATTATGGAGAAAAAACAACGTAGAGCGAAGTAAGAAAATAGAATGGAATATGAAATTTTGATATAAGAGAAAAATATCTGAGAATTATTTGCATTATCTATTATAGATTATTAGAATGGGACGATTCTTATTTTTAGAAAAATGGACAATTTGTCCAATCACATAAAGGAGTTTTCATGAAAATTAAGCATTTCCAAATTGCAGCCCTTACCGGCTTAATGGCATTTGCAGGCTTCGCTTCTGCAGATATTACCGTTTACAACGGACAACATAAAGAAGGTGCAAAAGCCGTTGCCGATGCGTTTACAAAAGCAACGGGCATTAAAGTGACCTTAAACAGTGCGAAAAGCGATCAACTTGCGGGCCAATTGAAAGAAGAGGGAGATAAAACCCCTGCAGATGTATTCTATTCCGAACAAACTGCACCTTTCGCTGCCCTGTCTGATGCGGGCTTATTAGAACCGCTTTCTGCAGACACGATTAAACAAACTGCACACAAAGGTGTGCCTATTGCACCGAAAAAAGACTGGATCGCGTTAAGTGGTCGTTCTCGCGTTGTGGTTTACGATCATACTAAATTATCTGAAAAAGACATGGAAAAATCCGTGTTAGATTATGCAACGCCAAAATGGAAAGATAAAATCGGTTATGTGCCAACTTCAGGTGCATTCTTAGAGCAAGTTGTTGCGATTACTAAATTAAAAGGTAAAGATGCCGCACTTAAATGGTTAAAAGGCCTAAAAGAAAACGGCAAACTTTATGCGAAAAACAGTGTTGCCCTTCAAGCGGTTGAAAATGGTGAAGTACCGGCAGCGTTAATTAACAACTATTACTGGTATGCACTCGCGAAAGAAAAAGGTGCTGATAACCTCAAAACTCGTCTTTACTTTATTCGTCATCAAGATCCTGGTGCATTAGTGACTTATTCTGGTGCGGCTGTATTAAAAGGCTCTAAAAATAAAGAAGAAGCGAAAAAATTTGTTGATTTCTTAGCAAGTAAAGAAGGACAAGAAGCGTTTGTTTCAGTACGTGCAGAATACCCACTTCGTACCGATGTGGTTTCTCCATTTAACATGGAACCTTATGCAAAATTAGAAGCGCCTGTTGTTTCGGCAACGACTTCTGAAGACAAAGACAACGCAAACAAACTTATTGAAGAAGCTGGTTTGAAATAAGTTTAATTTGCTATGCAATATAGGGCGTGTAATACACGCCCTTCTGTTATTTACTCTACTTACTCTACACTAATATTTTCAAAGGATTTTTTGTGTCTAATCGCCCACCTCACTGGCTTATAGCCTTAATCGTGCTGATTAGTTTGCCATTATTATTACCTTTTTTATATGTTATTGAGCGTGCTGCAGATGTCGGATTAGCTCGCAGCATTGAATTACTTTGGCGCCCAAGAATGTGGGAATTGCTCAGTAATACCCTGCTTTTAATGGTCTTTGTCACGCTTTTTGCCATTATCCTCGGCACACTATGTGCGTTTTTATTAGAACGTTATCGCTTCTGGGGAAAAGGCTTTTTCCAAGTCGCCATGACGCTCCCTCTTTGTATTCCTGCGTTTGTCAGTTGTTTTACGTGGATCAGTCTCACCTTCAGAGTGGAAGGCTTCTGGGGAACCATCGGTATTATGACGCTGAGTTCTTTCCCGCTTGCTTATCTCCCTGTCTCGGCGACCTTAAAAAGACTCGACCGCTCTTTAGAAGAAGTGAGCCTTTCATTGGCTAAAAGCCATGCTTACACATTTTGGCATGCGATTTTTCCACAACTCAAACCCGCTATCGGCAGTAGCGTATTATTAATTGCCCTTCATATGTTAGTGGAGTTCGGTGCGGTATCCATTTTAAATTACCAAACTTTCACCACCGCCATTTTCCAAGAATATGAAATGGCCTTTAATAACAATACCGCTGCCTTACTTTCTGGTGTGTTAATGGTCATTTGTATCCTTGTGGTGATGGGCGAAATTCGTTTTAGAGGCACACAAACACTCTATCAAAGCGGCAAAGGCGTAATACGCCCCTATCCATTAAAAACGCTCTCTGTTGGAAAACAAATTTTAGTCGTGAGTTTCTTTACAACCATTTTTGTGCTCAGTATTGGAGTGCCGATTACCATGCTGATTTATTGGCTAAAAGTAGGAAATTCCATTGAAAGTGCGGTCGATTTTGGGGAATTTTTTACCGCTTTCACAAACTCACTCACCATATCAACACTGGGTGCTGCGCTTACCGTTATTTGTGCCTTACCATTAGTATGGGCGGCAGTACGCTATCGCAGTAAATTGACGATTTGGCTTGATCGCATCCCTTATCTACTTCATGCAGTACCAGGGCTCGTGATCGCATTATCGTTAGTTTTCTTTACCATCAACTATGCGTATTCCCTTTATCAAACCTTTGCTATGGTTGTGGTCGCCTACTTTATGCTTTATCTTCCAATGGCACAAACGACCTTACGAGGATCGCTTGAACAGATGTCTGATAACATCGAAAAGGTGGGACAAAGTTTAGGCCGTAGCAACTTTTATATTTTCCGTACCTTAGTCATCCCCGCTATGTTACCTGGAATTGCTGCCGCATTTGCTTTAGTTTTTTTAAACTTAATGAAAGAGCTCACCGCAACCCTATTACTCACACCGAATGATATTAAAACGCTTTCAACCGCAGTGTGGGAATATACATCCGATGCACAATATGCGGCAGCCACGCCTTATGCCATTATGTTAGTGCTATTTTCCGGGATTCCTGTATTTTTACTGAAACGATACGGTTTTAAATAACGAAAAGATAAAATGACAACATTACTCGATATTAAAAATTTGAATAAATCCTTTAATGGACAACAGGTTTTACACAATATCTCGCTACAATTAGAGAAAGGTGAAATTTTGTTTCTTCTTGGTGCATCTGGTTGTGGGAAAACCACCTTATTGCGTAGCATTGCTGGTTTTGAACAACCAACAAGCGGTGAGATTTGGTTAAAAAATCAACCTATTTTTAACGACAATATCAATGTGCCAACCCAACAGCGCAAATTAGGTTATGTGGTACAAGAAGGTGTGTTATTCCCCCATTTAAATGTTTACCGCAACATTGCTTATGGCTTAGGAGATGGCAAAGGAAAAACAGAGGCGGAAAAACAACGCATACAGGAAGTAATGAAACTAACCGGCATTAGCAGCTTAGCTGATCGTTTTCCTCATCAGCTTTCAGGCGGGCAACAACAGCGTGTTGCACTTGCTCGAGCCCTCGCACCAAGCCCTGAACTCATCCTGTTTGATGAGCCATTCAGTGCATTAGATGAGCATCTAAGAAATCAAATTCGTTACGATATGTTACAAGTATTAAGAGAAAGTGGTTCATCTGCCATATTTGTGACCCATGATCGTGATGAAGCGCTCTGTTATGCAGATAAAATTGCGGTGATTCAAGAAGGAAGAATCCTCCAAATTGCGACACCTAAAACACTGTATTGGTCACCGCAGCATTTATCCATCGCAACATTTATCGGAGAAAGTATTATTTTCCCTGCAACATTAAAAAATGATGCTATCGCGACCTGTCAATTAGGTGAGGTCGCTGTCGAAAATAAAGGAAATGGTCATACGCAAGGGAAGGTTTTATTCCGCCCTGAGCAATTCTCTCTTGCAAAAAAAATCCAAGATCCGACTGCGTCTTTTAAAGGTGAGATTAAACGGATTGAATCGAGAGGACGCGCTATTAATCTTTGTATTGATGTCGGCGGTTATGAATTTAATCTTAATGAAGATCTCATTAATCATTACCAAATTGGAGAACAAGTCACCCTGTATTTATATGGAAAAGGCGTGTTCTATAATGATTAAAAAAGGCGGAACACATTGTTCCGCCCTTTTTATATAATTAATGTCCAAGTGATTTTCGCATCTTGATGTTGAGCATTTCCACCACTGCAGAGAAGCCCATAGCAAAGTAAATGTAGCCTTTCGGAATATGAATATCTAAGCTTTCTGCAATTAAACTTACGCCCACTAAAATTAAGAAGGCTAAGGCTAAAATCTTCAATGTTGGATGAGTATCTACAAAATCACCAATTGGTTTCGCGGCAAACATCATCACACCAACTGCAATCATAATTGCCAAGATCATCACAGGAAGGTGATTTGCCATCCCTACCGCGGTGATCACTGAATCTAAAGAAAATACAATATCTAAAATTGCAATTTGGATTAACACGCCCAAATAGCTGACTTTCTTCTTGTTATTCTCTTCTTCATGATGTGCTTCAGGATGCATCGCTTCTTTAATTTCGCCTGTACTTTTCACTATTAGGAATAAGCCTCCAAGGAATAAAATCAAATCTCGACCCGAAATTTCCTGACCGACTAACGTGAACAACGGCTCCGTTAATTTCATCATCCAAGAAAGGGAAACTAGAAGTAAAATACGGGTAATCATCGCTAATCCAAGGCCGATAATACGACCAGATTGACGTTGATTTGCGGGTAAACGTCCCACTAAAATACTAATAAAAATAATGTTATCGATACCCAAGACGATTTCAAGTGCGGTCAAAGTAAGCAATGAAATCCATGCTTCGGGATCAACAAGCCATTCAAACATAATATGTTCCTATATAAAATCCGAAAGGTTGAATCATAGACAGTTCGCGTAGAAAATCAAGATTTTTCCTAACTTTTTAAGGTCTCGAAAATCTTTTCTGCTAACGCTTTAGAAATACCGGGTACAGAGGCGATTTCATCCAACGTGGCATTTTTGACACCTTGCAATCCACCTAAATATTTCAACAAGGCTTGGCGTCGCTTAGCGCCTACCCCATCAATGGTTTCTAATCCACTTTGGGTAAAGGCTTTTTGGCGTTTTTGACGATGACCGCTAATCGCATGATTATGGCTTTCATCTCGAATATGTTGGATTAAATGCAGTGCAAGGCTATCATCCGGCAAATGGATTTCACGATCTTGTTTGCTGATAATCAACACCTCTTGTCCTGCTCGACGATCCACTCCTTTTGCCACACCAATTAAGTGCGGTCGATTTTTATCCCATTTTACGTTGAGGTGATGAAAAACCTCTAAGGCACGATTAAGCTGCCCTTTACCACCATCAATAAAAATAATATCGGGAATTTTATCTTCATCAAGATCACGATCGTAACGTTTCTTTAAGGCTTGCTCCATCGCTGCATAGTCATCACCACCTGTAATGCCTTCAATATTAAAACGGCGATAATCTGATTTCAGTGGGCCTTCTTGATTAAATACCACGCAAGATGCCACGGTTTGATTACCCATCGTATGACTAATATCAAAACATTCCATACGTTTAATTTCAGGCATATCGAGCAATTCGCAAAGGGCTTGATAACGTTCGTGCATTCGGGAAGATTGTTTAAGTTGAGTCGCTAAAGCCGCTTTAGCATTAATCTGTGCTAGTTGTAGATATTTACCTTTATCGCCTTTAGCGGATTCTTGTATCACCACTTTTCGACCGGCTTGTTCAGTTAATAAGGCCTCAAGCTCGGCTTTTTCATCTAGTTTATGATCCACAATAATACTATTAGGAATACTTCTGCCCTGATGACCTTGCAAATAAAACTGCCCAACAAAAGTGGCTGTGAGTTCAGATAAATCGGTATTAGCGGGTACTTTCGGAAAATAACTGCGGTTGCCCAATACTTTGCCTTGACGAATAAACATTACCTGAACACAAGCTAAACCGTGCTGATACGCAATAGACATAATATCCATGTCATCTAAACGCTCATTGGATACGAATTGTTTTTCGATAACTGCACGCACCGCTTGAATTTGATCACGATAACGTGCCGCACCTTCAAAATCTAAATCTCGGCTCGCCTGCTCCATTTTGCCGATGAGGTAATCTAATACTTGCTGATCTTTTCCTTGTAAAAATAGTCGTGCTAATTCAACTTGTTGGTTATATTCCTCATCAGTCACATAACCTGGCACACAAGGTGCTGAGCAACGCCCGATTTGATATTGCAAACAAGGGCGGGAACGATTGTTATAAACCGAATTTTCACATTGACGAACAGGGAATAGTTTTTGCATTAATGATAAGGTTTCACGCACTGCACCCGCATGAGGATAAGGCCCGAAATATTCGCCCGCTATTTTTTTCGTTCCACGATAAGAAGTAATACGAGGATGACGTTCTTTCGTCAATAAAATAAAAGGATAGGATTTATCATCTCGCAATAACACATTATAACGAGGTTGATAAAGCTTAATGAAATTATGCTCAAGCAATAATGCTTCTGTTTCAGAAGAAGTAATCGTCGTATCAATATGATGAATTGACGACACCAATGCTTCTGTTTTTTTGCTGCTTAAGTTTTTTCGGAAGTAGCTGGAAAGGCGCTTTTTAAGATCTTTCGCTTTGCCCACATAAATAACCTGATCTTTATCGTCATACATACGATAAACACCAGGTTTATGAGAAACGTCTGAGAGAAACTTTTTAGAATCAAACATAAATAAGATTTTTGCTTTCAAACAGAAAACAATATTTACATTACTTGAAAAACATCAAATATTAGAAAACTGCTTCTAATCGTAAAAATGCACCAACGTGATGACTACGGTCTTTCTTTCTATCATTGTAATAGCTTAATTCCGGTTGAATAAATAGCCATTTTCGCCAAATTGGCTGACGCCAGCTTATAAATGGTCCATACTGATTAATATCGAATTTTTTATTATCTAAATAACCACCAACAAAGATACCGTAATTTAAACGTTTGTTATTAGTAAAATCATGTTCCTGATAAATACTATTTCCCCATGAAATCTCTTCATCAATATCACGCGCATATTGTAGATATAAGTTGTTTCCAATAAAAATATTTTGGGTGCGTTGGTATTTCGTTTCGAAATTGGTACGCACGTAATGCTTACTATTACTACCATAACGATAAATTTGTTCTAATCGAGTAGAAAGCTCATCATTAATTTGCCACTCTTTATAAGCTTTAAAACGAACAAAAACATCTACACCAGAGCGGATACCAAGATCAAAATGAGTATTTACTCCTAAGCTTTTAATACTATCAGACCAACGTAAGCCGATAGAGGCATTATCATTACGTGCCTGACTGCTATTATAACGTTTCTTATTCTCTAGCGGTTTTTTATATATACTTCCAATATAGTTTTTATCATTCTCTTGGTTTTCAACATCTTCATCACCGAATACCAAACTTAGCTGTTTTTTCACGCCAGGCAAACGAATTTTACCGCGCACACGTGGTTTAAAAGTCAAATGATCATAATGATTCCATTGGCTATCTAGCATCACTCGTAATTTAGCACTAGCTGGATTCTCTGGATCAGGTTCGCTTATCCAGTTATCAATACTCTTGGCCCAGCTATTTAGGGTTTCATGGATTCGATCATGTTGTTTATCTATCCATTTTTGTTCTTCAGCTTGTACTATTTGCGGAATTTGACTCACGAAGATGCATGTCATTAATAAGTTAAATTTTTTCATTTTTTCTTCCTTGATTTAATAAAACTAATTTATATTGGTTGACTTATTTTTTTCTCATGAATATAACTCAATATTTATTCGAAATTAAAACCTCCCCGCCACAATCAAACACCTATTAATGAGTATAATGAGAGATTCTGACCTTATCAAGCTGATTGATATAAATATAAAATCTTAATTTACAGTCAAAATTAACCGCACTTTTTCTAAATCTTCTGCCGTATCCACACCAACAGCAGGGACTTCTTTCGCCAATTCTACGTGAATACGCTCACCGTACCACAATACACGGAGTTGCTCTAATTTCTCTAAGTTTTCTAATTGTGTTGGTGCCCATTGCACATATTGTTTAATAAAGCCGGCACGGTAAGCATAAATACCAATATGACGAAGATACGCATCAGCTATTTGAGCCTTTGAGGTATCCGCTAATTGCATAAATTGATCACGATCGTAAGGAATCACTGAACGAGAGAAGTATAAAACGTAGCCATTTTTATCGGTGACGACTTTCACGGCATTTGGGTTAAATAACTCTTCCGTTTCGTGAATTTTTACCGCTAGTGTCGCCATATTCACGTTAAACTTCGCTAAATTCTCTGCCACTTGACTCACAATAACAGGTGGAATTAGCGGCTCATCCCCTTGGATGTTTACAATAATTTCATCATCAGCAATACTAAGCTTACTGACCACTTCCGCTAAACGCTCAGTACCAGAATTATGTGCTTCTGATGTCATGCA
The DNA here is from genome assembly GCF_905207935.1 of uncultured Haemophilus sp. GTDB lineage: Bacteria > Pseudomonadota > Gammaproteobacteria > Enterobacterales > Pasteurellaceae > Haemophilus_D. The sequence continues at coordinate 2,509 of NZ_CAJLNI010000027.1, read as the reverse complement.
CACTTCTGCTCCAAAAGCTTTTGCTGCCTTTTCAACTTGTTCGTTATCTGTGGCAATAATGACTCGGCTCGCGCCTGATTGTTGAGCTTTCTCAAAAACATGTTGAATCATGGGTTTACCGGCAATATCAGCTAAAGGTTTACCTGGTAAGCGGCTCGATGCAAAACGAGCAGGGATAATAACTGTAAATGACATAATCATTCCTTATTCTTTCAATCTTTCGGCTTTTTCTGCCAACAAAACCGGCACGCCATTTTCAATAGGATACGCCACTTGCTCAAAAGGGCAAATGAGCCGTTGATTTTCTTGATCGTATTTCAATCTTGCCAAACATCGCGGGCAAGCAATCACTTCTAATAATCGAGGATTAAGTTTCTCACGCATATTTCACTCGAATAGAGTTAAACTAAATGACGGATTTTTTCCCACAATTGTGGAAGTTTTTGGCCTTGGTTTTCAGCCTCAACAATCTCCGCATCAACGGGAACATACCACCAATTCTCTTTAGCAAAAGCTTGGCATTTTACGGCATCCTTTTCGGTCATAAAGAGCGGTTGGTTTTCAGCGAGTTTTTCTAATAATTGCGGCTCAAAATGTTGATGATCTTGAAAAGCTTTCGTATTTTCTAAACGAATATTTAAATTTTCCAACATCGTGAAAAAACGTTGTGGGTTACCAATTCCCGCGATAGCTGAACCTTGGGAAAATTCACTTAACAAGCGTTTTTCAGCTGTCACTAAATTAATCGCATAATGAGGAACGAGCGTCATAACCGCATCTGAATAAGCATTTTTTCCGCCATTGGTAATCACAAAGTCCACATTTTTTAAACGACTTGGTAACTCACGCAAAGGCCCAGCAGGTAACACAAAGCCGTTCCCTAAAGCGCGTTCTGCATCCATCACCACAATTTCAATATCACGTTGCAACTTATAATGTTGTAATCCATCATCCGAAATAATCAGATCGCAATCCTGTGTGTTCAAAAGTAATTCAATCGCTTGTTGACGATTCGGTGAAATCACCACGGGTACACCTGTTCTTTTGGCAATTAAAACAGGTTCATCGCCCCCTTGAACGGGGTCTGTTTCCGGTGTGACAAGTAAAGGATAGGTTTTAGATTGGCTACCATAGCCACGAGAAATCACGCCTACACGTAATCCTTGTTTTTGTAACTCTTCAACTAGCCAGACAACGACAGGCGTTTTACCATTTCCACCAACAGAAAGATTGCCGACAATAATGACCGGTTTCGGAGATTTATAAGAGGATAAGATATTCAGGGAAAATAATGCTCGGCGAATTTGGCTAATCAACCAAAATAGCAGTGAAAAAGGAAGGAGTAACCAAGCTAGCTTTGAATTAGAGTACCAAAAAGGCATTTCATTTATCCTATATTGATTTTGGGCGAACACATTGGTTCGCCCTTATTATTTTATCCGCTAAACTGCATACTGTGTAATTGTTTATACGCACCATCAAGCGCTAATAAATCTTGATGTGTACCACGTTCTTTAATTTCACCATGTTCAATGACTAAGATTTCATCGGCATTTTCAATGGTTGATAAACGATGCGCAATCACCAATACTGTACGATCTTTCTTCAGCTCTTCTAATGCAGACTGAATCGCACGTTCAGATTCGGTATCAAGAGCAGACGTCGCTTCATCTAAAATTAAAACCGGTGAATTACGTAATAACGCACGAGCAATGGCTAAACGCTGACGCTGACCACCAGAAAGACTTGCGCCATTCTCACCAATAACGGTATCAAAACCTTGTGGAAGTTTCTCGATAAATTCAAGTGCATAAGCTGCTTTCGCCGCTTCGATAATTTCTTCACGCGTGTATTTATCTTCTGCCGCATAAGCAATATTATTGGCAATCGTATCGTTAAATAAATGTACTTGTTGAGAAACCACTGAACAATTTTCGCGTAAATTAGATAAACGATAATCTTGAATTCTCACGCCATCTAATAAAATCTCACCTTCATCAATATCGTAGAAACGCGTCACTAAATTGGCAATGGTTGATTTACCCGAACCTGAACGCCCCACTAATGCCACGGTTTTGCCTGCAGGCACATAGAAAGAGATATTATTTAAGGCTTTCTCTTCTTTACCCTCATAGGCAAAACTCACATTTTTAAATTCTAAATCACCTTTTGCGGGTTCGGCTTTATACGTACCATTATCTTTTTCAGTCTCTAAATCTAAGATCGCAAACAATGTCTGACAAGCCGCCATGCCTCGTTGGAATTGTGAGTTTACATTCGTCAAGGATTTTAACGGACGCATCATCGCTAACATAGAAGAAAAAACTACCGTGAAAGAACCCGCAGTTAAATTATCATCAGCAATTAATGGTGTCGTTGCTAAATAAAGCACTGCTGCCAACGCCAAAGAAGCAATCACTTGCACAACTGGATCTGAAATGGCATCAGCAGTTACCATCTTCATACCTTTACGACGCATATCGTTACTGACTTTATCGAAACGCTCTTC
>NZ_CAJLNI010000026.1 GCF_905207935.1 uncultured Haemophilus sp. | reverse complement strand
ATTAATCCACAATTCGTAAATGAGATGCTGATTTCTGTGGTTTCTTTTCAGCTTTAGGCTTATCTACCGCTTCTGCAAAACTTAATGGCTGTTCTGATGTTGGCTCACGATTTAATTCATCGTAAATTTCTTCTGGCTCAAACATCACGCCATCACCATTTTCACGTGCATAAATAGCTAAAGCGGCACCCATCGGAATATATAACTCACGAGCCACACCTTTGAAACGTGCATTAAACTGAATAAAATCATTGGTTAATTGCAAATTCCCAGTCGCCCCTGCTGAAAGATTTAAGACGATTTGCCCATCTTTCACGTATTCCACAGGCACATTGGTACCATAATAATTAGCATCCACCACCAAATATGGGGTGAAATCGTTATCCACTAGCCAATCATAATAGGCTCTTAGTAAATAAGGGCGTTTTGGAGAAGGTGTGTGGGTCATTATTTATCATCCATTAAATTTTTAGGTGCAGCTTCACCTACAGATTGTAAAAATGAATCACGGCTAAATACACGATCCATATAGCCTTTGATTGCTTTGCTTCCTGTACCGCTGAATTCAACGCCCATATTACGTAGTTTCCATAATAATGGTGCAACGTAGCAATCGACTAAGCCAAACTCTTCACTCATAAAATAAGGGGTTTGTTGGAAGATAACCGATACCGCTAACAATTCTTCTTTTAGCTGTTTTAATGCTTCTTCACGTTCAACTTCCGTGCCTTTTTCAGCAATTTCTAATGTTGGATACCAATCTTGTTCGATACGTAACATTAAAAGACGGCTTTTCGCACGAGAAACCGGATAAACTGGCATAAGTGGAGGATGTGGAAAACGCTCATCAAGATATTCCATAATAATGCGTGAGCTGAATAACACTAAATCACGATCCACCAAGGTTGGTAATGTGCCGTAAGGATTTAATTCCATTAAATCTTCTGATAATGCTTGCAGATCAACTTCTTCGTTTTCGTAAGCGACACCTTTTTCAGCTAAAACAATTTTTACCTGATGGCAGTAAATGTCATTTTTATTTGAAAAAAGAGTCATTACTGAACGTTTACTTGATGCATTGGACATTTATTCCTCCGAAGATCCAAAATAATCTATATACTTCTACTAAAAGTGGGCGATTATTTTAACATAACCGAGAGCTAAATTGCCAATATTTTCTTGTTTTTGTTTTAAAATCAATCAATTACAAACAATCAATGAAAAGTCAAAGAACGGTAATTTTTAATTAATTTGTTTTTTACAGACATAAAAAAAGCAGAGATTGCTCTCTGCTTTCTTGAAACGATAATAAAAAATTAACGTTTGGAGTATTGTGGACGACGACGTGCTTTGTGTAAACCAACTTTTTTACGTTCAACGCGACGTGCGTCACGAGTAACGAAGCCAGCTGCACGAAGAGCAGGACGTAAAGTCTCATCATATTCCATTAATGCACGAGTGATACCGTGACGGATTGCACCCGCTTGACCAGAAATACCACCACCTTTAACAGTGATGTATAGGTCTAATTTATCAGTTAATTCCACTAATTCTAACGGTTGACGTACGATCATACGAGCTGTTTCGCGACCGAAATATACGTCTAATTCACGTTGGTTGATAGTGATTTTACCACTGCCCGGTTTGATAAATACACGAGCTGAAGAGCTTTTGCGGCGACCAGTGCCGTAGTTTTGATTCTCTGCCATTTCCTAAACCTCGTGATTAAATGTCTAATACTTGTGGTTGTTGTGCTGCGTGTTGGTGTTCTGCACCCGCATACACTTTTAATTTACGGAACATTGCACGGCCTAATGGACCTTTTGGCAACATACCTTTAACCGCAATTTCAATCACCGCTTCAGGACGGCGAGCGATCATTTCTTTGAAAGTCGCTTGTTTGATACCACCTACATAGCCAGTGTGCCAGTAGTAAAGTTTATCTGTTTCTTTACGACCAGTTACTGCCACTTTGTCTGCGTTGATAACGATGATGTAATCACCAGTATCTACGTGTGGAGTGTACTCAGCCTTGTGTTTACCACGAAGACGGCGTGCTAATTCAGTAGCTAAACGACCTAAAGTTTTACCTGTCGCATCTACCACATACCAGTCACGTTTTACTGTTTCCGGTTTTGCTACAAAAGTTTTCATTAATTAATTACCAAAATATAAGTTTGATACCCAGTGTTCCATATTGTTTGAAACACAACCATTAATCTTAATCTCCACCCCTTCGAGTGTGATCTCGATAAAATAATGCACGGTGGGAATCCGTGCATTTACAGGGTCGGCGTATTATACCTATTTTTAGAAAAAATGCTAACTTTTTGTGCAAATAAATTGATTTTCTTTTAAAATACAACGCATAATAAATGATCATTAATTTTATTCATCATATTGATGAAATCATTGAAATTGACGCATATTAGTGCTTATCTTATGATAAGTGCATTCTAATAAAAAACGTAAGAAGGCATGCTATGAGCTACGCAAACGAAATTAACACATTAAATCAACATCTTGCTGATACTAACAAAAAAATTAATGTCTCCTTTGAGTTCTTTCCGCCTAAAAATGAAAAAATGGAAAGCATGCTTTGGGATTCTATCCATCGCTTAAAAGTATTAAATCCTAAATTTGTTTCCGTTACTTATGGCGCAAACTCTGGCGAACGTGATCGTACGCATAGCATCGTAAAAGCCATTAAAGCAGAAACAGGTATAGAAGCCGCACCACATTTAACAGGTATTGATGCAACACCTGAAGAATTAAAAGAAATAGCAAAAGATTATTGGGATAGCGGTATTCGTCGCATTGTGGCATTACGCGGTGATGAGCCAAAAGGCTATGCGAAAAAACCTTTCTATGCGGCTGATTTAGTTGAACTACTCCGCTCCGTAGCTGATTTTGATATCTCAGTTGCAGCATACCCAGAGGTTCATCCTGAAGCAAAATCAGCACAAGCAGATTTAATCAATTTGAAACGTAAAATTGACGCAGGTGCTAATCATGTCATTACTCAATTCTTCTTTGATATTGACAGTTATCTTCGCTTTCGTGATCGCTGTGCATCCATTGGTATTGAGGCTGAAATTGTTCCAGGTATTCTACCTGTTACTAATTTCAAACAACTGCAAAAAATGGCATCATTTACGAATGTAAAAATTCCAGCATGGTTGGCTAAAGCGTATGAAGGATTAGATGATGATCCTACTACTCGCAATCTCGTCGCGGCGAGTGTGGCAATGGATATGGTAAAAATCCTTTCTCGTGAAGGTGTGAATGACTTCCACTTCTATACATTAAATCGTAGCGAACTCACGTATGCGATTTGTCATACATTAGGCATTCGCCCTACAACAAATCCATAAAAGAAAAGTGCGGTTAAAATAACCGCGCTTTTTTCTTTTCACTATACTCGTCTAACTTGCCAAAAAGCTTTTTTCCAATAAGGGCTGTTCATCGAAGAGTAAATCACGCCACCTTTGGTTGAAGCATGTAAAAACTTATCTTCTTTTACATAAATCCCAACATGATAGCCATTTGGTCCTCGTCCCGTTTTAAAGAAAATTAAATCGCCAGTTTGGATATCTTCTTTACGAACAAGTTTTCCATAACCCGCTTGATCTTTCGTGGTTCGAGGAAGATTGATATTAAAACGATCAATAAAGGTCTTTTGCACAAAACCCGAACAATCGATACCACCACGAGATTGCCCGCCTAAAACATATGGAGTACCCGCCCATTCATATTGTTGTTCACTTAACATGGCAATGGCCATAATAGGATCACCAATCTGACCTTTATAGTTCATTGCATAATCTTCACGAACACCACTTGAACAAGCAAAAAGTAAAAAACTTCCTGCGACTAAAAAAGCACATTTAATCTTATTCATGTTCAATCCTGACAAAAGTGCGGTCAAAAACGACCGCACTTTTCTTACTATTGTTTTGGCTTGGTGTTTTCCACACGAGCACGTAATTTTTGCCCTGGCTTGAATGCCACTACACGGCGAGCAGAAACAGGAATGCTTTCACCTGTTTTTGGATTACGCCCTGGACGGGAAGCTTTATTACGAAGTTCAAAATTACCAAAACCTGATAATTTCACTTCACCACCAGATTCTAACGATAAACGAATTTCCTCAAAAAAGTCTTCCACTAATGCTTTAGCTTCAGCTTTTTGTAATTGATACTTATCTAATAAGTATTCAGTAATATCAATTTTTGTAATCGTTGCCATGTTAGTCTCCTGTTTAGTCTCTAAGCTCCGCATTAAAGCGTTGTTTAACTTCGTTTAATACAGCAGAGATTACCGCATTAATCTCATCATCTTCAAGCGTTTTTTCATTATCTTGAATAGTTAAACTGATTGCTAAGCTCTTATATCCGCTAGCAACGCCAATGCCTTGATATACGTCGAATAAATTGACTTGTGTTAATTTTTCTCCGCCAGCTTGCTTACATGCTTCGATAATATCGCCTGCTGGCACATTATCGGCAACGACTAAAGCTAAGTCACGACGGTTTGCTGGGAATTTTGAAATCTCTTTGGCTTGAACCACACGACGATTTGCAATGGCATCCCATAAAATTTCAAAAACAACCGCTTTGCCATTTAATCCTAATTTTTGAGCGATAAGTGGATGAATAGTTCCAATAAAACCAATTTCTTTTCCATCTAATTCAATTGAAGCAGATTGACCTGGGTGCAATGCACTGTGTGCTTTTGCCACAAACTTAACACGGCTACCCACTTCAGTGAGAGAAAGAATACTTTCTAAATCACCTTTAAGATCAAAGAAATCAACATTTTCGGCTTTACCCGTCCAGCATTCTGATTTCGCTGTACCGGTAATCACTCCCGCAAGAACAAATTCTTGGCGCACACCAAATTCAGCATTAGTATCAGGAACAAAACGTAAACCTGTTTCAAATAAACGCACGCGGTTTTGTTGACGATTTTGGTTGTATAGTACTGCACCGAGTAATCCACTTAACAATGAAACGCGCATCGCTGACATTTCAACTGAAATTGGATTTGGTAATACAAGTGCATCAATTTCTGGGTGAAGTAAAGTCTGTACTTTTGGATCAACGAAGCTATAAGTAATCGCTTCCTGATAATCTGCATCCACAAGTGCGGTCTTAATTCGGCTTAATTCTAAATCGGCTTCTTTATGCTCACGCATACGAAGATGTGCTAATGGTGCATTATTTGGAATACTGTTATAACCATAAATACGCGCCACTTCTTCAATTAAATCTTCTTCGATTTCAATATCAAAACGCCAGCTTGCAGAAGTCACAGTCCAAACATCATTAGCATATTTCACGGCAAAACCTAAACGCTCAAAAATCTCGGTCACGGTTTCAGTTTCGATATGATGACCTAATAAGCTATCTAATTTTTCACGACGTAAAGTCACTTCATTGACTTTTGGTAAATATTGCTCGCTCACGACTTCACAAATTTCGCCTGCTTCACCGCCACAAATTTCAAGTAACAATGCTGTTGCTCTTTCCATTGCGTGACGTTGTAGCGTAAAATCAACACCACGTTCAAAGCGATGTGAAGAATCTGTGTGTAAACCATATTGTCTTGCACGTCCCGCAATCGCTAATGGTGCGAAGAATGCCGCTTCTAAAATCACATCTTTTGTTGTTTCAGCGTCAACACCACTAGCTTGACCACCAAAGATACCCGCCATTGCTAATGGACCTTTTTGGTCTGCAATCACTAAAGTATTCGATTGTAATTTTGCGGTTGTGCCATCTAATAAAACGAGTTCTTCATCGTTATTGGCTAAACGAACTTGAACAGGTTGAGCGACTTTTGATGCATCAAAAGCATGCATTGGTTGACCTAATTCAAGTAAAACATAGTTGGTAATATCCACAATCGGATCAATAGAACGAATACCACAACGACGTAATTTTTCTTGTAACCAAATTGGTGACTGTGCTTTAACATTCACATTTTTCACCACGCGCAATAAATAACGCGGACATGCTTCTGGCGCGTTTAATTCAATTTGAACTTTATCTGAAATCGTTGCAGGTACGGCATCAAAGTATGGTTGATTAACAACTTGTTTATTAACCACGCCAACTTCACGTGCAACACCTGCAATGCTTAAACAATCTGCACGGTTTGGCGTTAAACTAATTTCAATGGCTTTATCATCTAAATCTAAATATTCACGTAGATTTTTGCCTACTGGTGCATCTAATGGTAATTCAATAATACCATCTGCATTTACATCAATGCCTAATTCAGAGAATGAGCAAAGCATCCCTTCTGAAGGTTGTCCACGTAATTTAGTCTTCTTAATCTTAAAATCACCGGGTAATACAGCGCCTTCAGTTGCACATGCTACTTTTAAACCTTGACGGCAATTTGGTGCACCACAAACGATATCTAATAAACGGTCGCCACCAACATTTACTTTAGTGACACGTAATTTGTCTGCATCTGGGTGTTGCGCACATTCAACAACTTCACCCACAACAACTCCAGTAAAATCACCCGCTACTTTTTCAACACCATCAACTTCTAAACCAAGCATCGTGATTTGATCACATAACTGCTCTGTTGAAATTGATGGATTAACCCATTCTCTCACCCAATTTTCGCTAAATTTCATTATTTCTGTATCCTTTATTGATGAACGTGTTACGTTCTAAATTAATCATTATCGTCAATTTTACCCAACGGTTAATTACTTAAATTGTTTTAAAAAACGTAAGTCGTTTTCAAAGAATGAACGTAAATCTGTGACGTTGTAGCGTAACATAGTTAAACGCTCAACCCCCATGCCTACTGCAAAGCCCGAATATTCATTTGGATCAATACCTACGTTACGTAACACATTAGGATGCACCATACCACAACCTAATACTTCTAACCATTTACCATTTTTGCCCATTACATCGACTTCTGCAGAAGGTTCGGTAAATGGGAAATAGGAAGGACGGAAACGAACTTGTAAATCTTCTTCAAAAAATGCACGTAAGAAATCGTGTAATAAGCCTTTTAACTCGGTGAAGTTTGCTTTTTTATCTACATAAAGCAATTCAATTTGATGGAACATTGGTGTGTGTGTTTGATCGTAGTCGTTACGATATACACGACCTGGCGCCATAATACGAATAGGCGGCTGCATTTTTTCCATGGTACGAATTTGCACACCTGAGGTTTGTGTACGAAGTAATAATTCAGGATTAAACCAGAATGTATCGTGATCAGCACGTGCTGGGTGATGTTTAGGGATATTTAATGCATCGAAATTGTAATAATCACTTTCAATTTCGGGACCGGTTTCCACAGAAAAACCTAACTCTGAAAAGAATTTTGTTACGCGATTGATGGTAATGGTAACGGGGTGTAAACCACCCGTTTCTGTTTTACGACCAGGAAGACTCACATCAATACGCTCTTTTTCTAATTTCGCATTGAGTTCAGCTTGTTCCCACTCTGCTTTTTTAGCATTTAAAAAATCTAATGCTGCTTGTTTGGCTTCATTGATTTTAGCCCCCATTGCTGGACGCTCTTCTGCAGCAACATTACGCAATTCTTGCATAAGTTGGGTGAAATGCCCTTTTTTACCAAAATATTCCACACGAATTTCATCTAATGTGGCTAAACTTTTATTTTCGATTTGTTCAATCGCCGATTTTGCTTTCTCAACAAGATCTTTCAGATGTTGCATAGTTTCCCCTGATTATCTTTTCTAACTAAAAATACACTTAATGATAATACTAACTCATTAAAAAATCACGCGTTTATTAGTGAATTGATGTTTCAGGTGAAAAATGGCAAAAATTTTTGCTATTTTTTGAGATATATCACAGTAATTTTTAACATTTTGGATAGAATGAGGGAGAATCGAGCATGTCTAGGAGGCGTATTATGTGGAAATCAATTTCTCAAGTCTTAGCTGATCAATTTGGTGCTTACTATAACATCAAAGAAAAAAACAAAGTTCCTGGTGGCGAAGTAAATGAAACTTGGCTTATTACGGATGGAATCCAACCTGTCTTTGTTAAAGTGAATGAACGGTCCTATCGTTCAATGTTTCGTGCTGAGGCTGATCAATTAAACCTACTAGACAAAACCAATACAATCAGACTTCCACAAGTGTATGGCGTAGGCTGTTCTCAAAATCATAGTTTCTTATTGTTAGAAGCACTTCCTATTACTCAAAAAACTGATGCCACCGCACATTTTGGCGAAGAATTAGCAAAACTTCATCAAGTATCCGGTACTAAAAACTATGGTTTAGATTTTGATACTTGGCTTGGTCCTGAGTATCAACCTAACAAATGGAATGGGAGCTGGGCGAAATTCTTTGCAGAACAACGCATTGGATGGCAATTACAGCTTTGCAAAGACAAAGGTTTAGATTTTGGCGATCTTGATTTAATAACTGAGAAAGTAAAACAAAAGCTTGCAAAACATAATCCGAAGCCCTCTTTGTTACATGGTAACTTATGGATTGAAAATACTGCTGTTGTAGGTAATCAAACCTTTACTTATGACCCTGCTTGCTACTGGGGGGATAGAGAATGTGATTTAGCATTCAGTGAACTATTCCAACCTTTCTCGCCTGAATTCTATGAAATTTATGACCGCACTTTCCCGCTTGATAAAGAAGGTTTTGAAGAAAGAAAACACCTCTATCAACTCTATTATCTGCTAAATTTCAGCCATCGTTTTAATGGAAGTTATATCAACTTAACCACTAAATTGATTGAAGAACTTTTACTTGAATAATTCTTAACATAAAATAAAAAAGAGCGTAATTTTTATTACGCTCTTTTTGTCTTCTCTATCTAATTATTTTTGATAAAGAGGTGCTGGACCTTGAGTTCCACCGTTAGTTTGACCACCTTCTTGTAATTTTAATACAGAACCAGAAGCAGTGATTTCTACACGACGGTTTGGACGTAAACAGTCTTTCTCAGCTTTACTTGCGTGTTTGTAACCATTACAAGCTTTAACTTGTGGCACTTTACCGTAACCAACAGCTGTAATTTCAGATGTTACACCATCTTCAATTAAACGAGCTTTGACACGGTTTGCACGACGTTGAGAAAGATCTAAGTTGTAAGCATCAGAACCTAAACGGTCAGTATAACCTGCAACTTTAACTTCTTTAGCACCAGTTTCTTTTAATTGTGCTGCAACGTTATCAACAACTTCTTTACCACGTGGAGTTAAAGTATCTTTATCGAAGTCGAATAAGAAGTCACCACTTAAAGTAAATGCTGAGTTTCCGTTACAACCGTTTGGATACCAGAAGAAGCTTTGAGCATTGTGGTTTTTGTCAAATAATATTTTGTATTGACAAATTTTGTGAACACCATTCTCACGATAGTTGAACGCATAATCCCACTCTTCAACACCGTATAAACCTTCAGAGAAGTGTGGACGACCGATTAGGTTATATAATTGGTCTTTGTTCATACCACGTTCGATCATACGAACGTTGTCCCAGTTTGGCCATGAACCAAATTGGCTACCATCATGGTTGAAGCCTGCTTTATCAATTTTAGGCCATACAAGTTGTGGTACTTGTTGACCATCAACTTCTTTATATTCTGGAGTACCAGCTTCTGTAACTTTGCTTAAGTTACCACAAGCAGCAACTGTCGCTACTGCTACTGCAGATAATAAAATACGAGATAATTTCATTTCTTTACCTTTTTACTGTTAAGGTGCAATCCTTGCAAGAAGAACCTACACAACTAAACTTTATAAATTTTACAAATAAAACTATAAAAAGTTTCATTGCGTATGGTAGTCATAATTCTCTAACTTGTAAATAAAAAAACATTAAAAAATGATTTTTTATGGAACTTTTTTGTAAAGTTGTGTAAAGAGTTGTCAAATAAGTAAAAATTTTTTCTTATTGAATAAAATCTTGCCCATTTTTTATTAAATTTCGATGGATAATTCCCTCAATACTCTCTTCTGCTTGTTTACCTATTTTTTGTAAAAGTGGCTTTTTCACTTTGTATTTCACTGAGAGTACTGACTTATCTTTCATTTTTTCAAGAATAATATCATCACTGGTTGCTAACTCATCGACTAGCTTAAGCTCTAGAGCTTGCTGACCAAACCAATGCTCACCAGTTGCGACTTTATCCACATCTAAGTGTGGTCGATTTTGGGCTACAAATTGTTTAAATAGTTGATGGGTTTCTTCAAGTTCAGCTTGGAATTTTTGTTTTCCTTTTTCGGTATTCTCACCTAACACTGTGACTGTACGTTTAAACTCCCCGGCTGTCATCACATCAACATCGACATCATGTTTTTTTAATAAACGATGAATATTAGGGATTTGTGCAACCACACCAATAGAACCGATAATCGCAAAAGGCGCAGAAACAATTTTATCTGCCACACAAGCCATCATGTATCCACCACTTGCAGCGACCTTATCTACTGCAACCGTTAATTTAATCCCTTTTTGTTTTAAGCGAGCTAACTGTGAAGCAGCTAAGCCATAACCATGAACAACACCACCAGGGCTTTCTAAACGTAATAAGACTTCATCATCGGCTTTTGCCACATTAATAATTGCCGAAATTTCCTCACGAAGTGCGGTTGTTTCTGATGCAGAAATATCACCCTTAAAATCGAGCACGTAAACACAAGGTTTAGGTGCTGCTTTCTCACCGTTTTTTAATTTTGCTTTTAAAGCCTTTGCTTCTTGTTTTTTGGCTTTCTTCTCTGTTTTTTCCGCTTGTTTAAGCTCTTCTTCTGAAAGTTGGAAATCGCGTAAATGCTTAACTGTTTCCTTAAATTCTTCAGAAAGATCTGTCACAACTAATTCACCATGATGTGCCGCATTACGTTGCTTTGCAGAAATAATCATTGCCACGATAGCTGCGATTACAAGTAAAATCGTTAAAATCTCTAAAATAAAAATGCCATAGCCGGTCAAAATATCAGACCACATAGTTTTTCTCCTAAATAAAGTGAAGGAATTATTTTACTGTGCAAGCCCGATTTACACTAACTTTTTATGGAAAATTTTGCGATTTAAGGTAAACTAACACAGTTTTATTGCCTAATTTATAATGAATTACAGAGGTTTATATGTCTAAAGTTGCATCTATTGTTGATGTGTTACAAGGTAAAATCGCTATAGGCGAAAAAGTTACCGTACGCGGATGGGTCCGTACCCGTCGTGACTCTAAAGCAGGTCTTTCTTTCCTTGCTGTTTATGACGGCTCTTGCTTTGACCCTATTCAAGCGATTGTTAATAACGATATTGAAAATTATGAGAGCGAAGTCTTACGCTTAACAACGGGTTGCTCTGTTATCGTAACCGGTACTATTGTTGAGTCACCTGCTGAAGGTCAAGCTGTTGAACTTCAAGTTGAAAAAGTAGAAGTGACAGGGTTTGTAGAAGATCCTGATACTTATCCAATGGCGGCAAAACGTCACTCAATTGAATACTTACGTGAAGTGGCACACTTACGTCCTCGTACCAATATTATTGGTGCAGTCGCACGCGTTCGTCACTGCTTAGCTCAAGCTATTCATCGCTTCTTCCATGAACAAGGTTTCTATTGGGTCGCTACCCCATTAATTACTGCATCAGATACTGAAGGTGCGGGCGAAATGTTCCGTGTTTCAACACTTGATTTAGAAAATCTTCCTCGTGGTGAAGATGGTAAAGTCGATTTCAGTCAAGACTTCTTCGGCAAAGAATCATTTTTAACCGTTTCAGGCCAGTTAAATGGTGAGACTTACGCGTGTGCATTAAGCAAAATCTATACTTTCGGTCCAACATTCCGTGCTGAAAATTCAAATACAACTCGTCACCTTGCAGAATTCTGGATGGTTGAACCTGAAGTTGCTTTTGCAACACTTGCTGACAATGCTAAATTAGCAGAAGACATGTTGAAATACGTGTTCCGTGCAGTACTTGCTGAGCGCAAAGATGACTTGAAATTCTTTGAAAAACATGTAGATAAAGATGTTATTACTCGTTTAGAAAACTTTGTAAACTCTGATTTTGCTCAAATCGACTATACCGATGCGATCGATGTATTATTAAAATCAGGTAAAAAATTCGAGTTCCCAGTATCTTGGGGTATCGATTTGTCTTCTGAACATGAACGTTTCTTAGCAGAAGAATATTTCAAATCACCTGTTGTCGTGAAAAACTATCCAAAAGATATCAAAGCCTTCTATATGCGTTTAAATGACGATGGCAAAACTGTAGCTGCAATGGATGTTCTCGCCCCAGGAATTGGTGAAATCATCGGTGGTTCTCAACGTGAAGAACGTTTAGAAATTTTAGATAAACGTATGGAAGAAATGGGCTTAAATCCTGAAGATTACTGGTGGTATCGTGATCTCCGCAAATACGGTACTGTACCACATTCAGGCTTTGGTCTTGGTTTTGAACGCTTAATTGTTTATGTAACAGGTGTACAAAATATTCGCGATGTGATTCCATTCCCTCGCGCACCAAGAAATGCAAATTTCTAAAAATATTGTTTAAATTGACCGCACTTTCTTTAAAGTGCGGTCATCATTTTAGGCGATAAATTTATCCCCTATTTCATTTATTGTGCTTAAAACAATCTTTCAGCACATCGTATTAAGGAAAGTAAAAATGGACAAAATTAAACAACTCTTTGCTAACAACTACAGTTGGGCGCAAAGAATGAAAGAAGAAAACTCCACTTATTTTAAAGAACTTGCCGATCACCAAACACCTCATTATCTTTGGATTGGCTGCTCTGATAGCCGTGTTCCTGCTGAAAAACTCACAAATCTTGAACCGGGCGAATTATTTGTTCATCGTAATGTTGCCAATCAAGTTATTCATACCGATTTTAACTGTCTTTCGGTTGTGCAATATGCCGTTGATGTACTCAAAATTGAACATATCATTATCTGTGGCCACACAAATTGTGGTGGTATTAAAGCTGCTATGCAAGATCACGATCTTGGATTGATCAATAACTGGTTGCTCCATATTCGTGATATTTGGTTCAAACATGGGCATCTGTTAGGCAATCTTTCAGCAGAAAAACGCGCAGATATGCTCACTAAATTAAATGTTGCAGAGCAAGTTTATAACCTAGGGCGCACATCTATCGTAAAAAGCGCTTGGGAACGTGGACAAAAACTCTCCCTACATGGCTGGGTGTATGATGTAAATGATGGTTTCTTAGTAGATCAAGGGGTTATTGCAACCAGTCGAGAAACCCTTGAAATCTCTTATCGCAATGCCATTGCTCGTTTATCTAGCCTAGCCGAAGAGGATATTCTGAAAAAAGAGCTCTCTGAAAACGAAGAATAAAAAAGTGCGGTTAAAATCTAATAAGTTTTAACCGCACTTTTACTTTTTATTTAAAGTGACTATTTAACTAATTCTGTTTGCATATACATCAAACGATCAATATTCGTTAAATAATGTCCTAACTCTTGGGATTCTGGTTTATGAATATAAGGGATTTTACCTAGCAGAGGCGCATCAATCTGAGCCTCTAAAATATCTACCACCTCTTTATAATGCCCTAAACAAGGATTAATTCGATTTGCAATCCAGCCTAATAAAGGAACGCCAAGCTGTTTAATTACTTGAGCAGTCAGTAATGCATGGTTAATACACCCTTCTTTAATCCCAACAACCAACACAACAGGCATTTTATGCTCAACAACCCAATCAGCAAAACTTTTACTCTCTGCCATTGGTGTGAGTAAACCAAATGAACCTTCCACCACAACAGATTGATATTTTTGAACTAATGTTGTTAATGTTTGATTAATCTTACTTAATTTTATGCGTGATTTATCTCGAGTCAGCATCGGCAAGGAATGAGTAAAAGTATAGCTATTTACTTCTTGATAAGATACTGGCTCATTCGTTGCATCCATTAAAGTTAACACATCTGAATTATTTTCAGCATCATAATCTGTTTGGGATTCATTAGACTGATTTTCGACAGGATAGATACCCTCTTCACAGCTACAAGCAATCGGCTTATAACCCACAATTCGCACGCCCTTTGCTTGTAATGCCTGAATAATGGCACGGCAGGCGGTGGTCTTGCCCACGTTGGTATCTGTACCTGCCACAAAGAAACTACTCATTTTTATTCTCCTTTTAAAAGTGCGGTCAATTCTAAAGGAGTTTTTTGAAGAAAATATTGAGATAAAGCAAGATTTGGATATTTTTAGGAAAAAATAAAAGGCTTATTTGATCTCACTCAAACTATTAAACAAGCCATCATCTTGTTTTGGCATTTGGAGATAAAATCCTTGTTGAGTAATTTTTTCCATTACCTCGTTTTTATCCGCATGAACAAGCAGTTTGCTTCCCTTCAAATTAAATGGCATAAGAAACTGAGGCTTACCAAAACTTTGCATTAATACCTCTGGTACAGCTGAAAAATCATCCCGTTTCGAAATATAGAGGTAGCAGCCTGGCTTACGTAAACTTTTATAAATCGCACATAACATCTTATTACTCCAAAAGAAAAAACCTACCAGATCATCTCTGATAGGTTTTCATTTTACAACAATTTAATTATTTAGCTGCCGCTTCTTTTAATTCAGCAGCCATCTTTTCAACTGCATCTTCTGCTTCAGACAATGCACGTTTCGCTTCAGAAACCGCACGTTTTGCTTCTGATACTTTATCTTCAACAGCATCTTTTGTTTCAGAAGCTGAGTTTTTTGCTGCTTCCATTTTAGAAGACATTGCGTCTTTTGCTTCAGTCATTTTATCTGCTGCCGCATCTTTCATTTCAGAAGCTGAATCTTTTGCTGCTTCCATTTTAGAAGACATCGCATCTTTTACTTCAGCTGCTTTATCAGCTACTGCGTCTTTCACTTTAACAGCTTTATCAGCGACCGCATCTTTTACTTCAACAGCTTTATCAGCGACCGCATCTTTTACTTCAACAGCTTTATCTACTACTGCATCTTTAGCTTCGGCCATTTTATTTGATGTAGTATCTTTTGCGTCAGTTGTAGCATTTTTAACATCAGCTGCAGCATCTTTTGCTGCATCTTTAACTTGTGTTGCCACACCTGATATTGCATCTTTTGTCGCTTCAACTTTTTGCTGTGCTTCCTCTTTATCGAAACAACATGTTACGACTAAACCTACACCTAATACTAATGCTACTGCTAATACTGATTTTTTCATTATTATTCTCCAATTTATGATTAAGAATTAATCCAAAGCCATTTGCTTTGTACAATCTAGTCTACGAAAAAAAACTTAAAATAAAACATCTTCAAAAAAATTTATATTTTTAGAGATACAGTTGTTTTATAACACCTCAACAAAACAACTATAAACCCCTGAACTTAAATAATCTTTAAAAAAAGTCATTATAAAAAATTATTTTTTGTATTTTTTTAACCGATCTAAACTATTTTATTTTGGATAATCCTTAACCATTGCTTTTACTTTTCAGTTACTTTGTTTACGTCTGCAGATTTATTTTTTGTTTCAGAATCTGCTTTTTTTACTTCCTCTGCTTTAGAGCACATGGCATCTTTTGCTTCAGTCATTTTATTTTCCGCAACATGTTTAACATAGTTAGCTGCTGCAACCACAGCATCTTTAACTTGTACTGCTGCGCTTACTGTTGCATCTTTTGCAGCTTCAACTTTAGAAGACATCACATCTTTTGCCTCCGAAAGCGAATCTTTTACTTCAGCAACTTTATCTTCGACAGCTTCTTTTGCTTCTACAGCTTTATCTTCAGCTGCATCTTTTAGCTCAGATGCTTTATCTGCTGTTTCATCTTTTGCTTCTGAAACTGCTTTTTTCACTTCTGATGCTTTATCTTCAGCTTCATCTTTTAATTCAGATGCTTTATCTGCTGCTTCATCTTTTGCTTCAAAAACTGCATTTTTTACTTCAGCCACTTTATCTGCAACTGCATCTTTGAATTTAACTACTTTATCTACAACTGTATCTTTTGCTTCAGAAACCGCTTCTTTCGCTTCTGATACCTTGTCTTCAGCCGCATCTTTCACTTCAGCAACTTTATCTTCAGCTGAATCTTTTAGCTCGGCTGCTTTGTCTGTTGCTTCATTTTTTGCTTCTGAAACTGCTTTTTTCACTTCTGATGCTTTATCTTCGACAGCTCTTTTTACTTCAGAAAATTTTTCATCGATAGCTTTTTTCATTTCAGTAGCTTTATCATCGATTGCTTCTTTTGCTTCAGAAACTGCTTTTCTTACTTCAGATACTTTATCTTCAGTTACATCTTTCACTTCAGTAGCTTTATCTTCGACCACTTCTTTTGCCTCAGACGCTTTATGTGTCACTACATCTTTAATATAGTTAGCCGCTGCAAATAATGCATCTTTAACTTGTGCTGCAGCATTCACTGTCGTATCTTTTACTTCAGTTGCTTTATCTTCGATGTTATTTTTCATAACTACTCTCCTTGTGTCATTATGTTGTGTCATTATGGTGGCTAATTTAGGCTATTCAGTTATAGCTCACCTTCAGTCTATCAAAAAAAATTTAAAAAAACACCTAGAAATTAATTCTTTCTAGGTGTTAACTTTATTCGTGAATACTAATGTTAAATATAGTTATGGTTTAAAAAAGTAAATCACATAAGACTTTATTTTTCGCATTCTCTTCAATCAATTTTAGCTATTCTCTTTAGGATAACGATAGGTTTCAATCATACCTTTTTCTCCATTCCAGTCGATTTGAACAATCGTTGATGGATAAAAACTGATTGGATTTCGCTTGCCATAAAGCTCTGAAACAATACTTCCCACTAAAGGTAAATGAGAAACAAGCAAAACACTTTCAACCCCTTGTTCCTGCAAAACAGATAAATAATCTGCTACTAGCGTCGCATTCCCGTAAGGTGTAATTCCACTCCAAGTTTCAACATCATTAAGAATATTGTCTAACGCTGAATTGACGAGCTCAAACGTTTCTTGAGCACGAATATAAGGACTGACAATCACTTTCTGAACTGAAAGTGCGGTTGAATTTAGATGTGTTTTAAGCCATTGACCTTGTGATATTGATTGTTTGCGTCCATAGTCGGTTAAATGCCGAGCCTCGTCTGATGAAGAGACAACTTCAGCTTCTCCATGACGCATAATAAAAATTTTCATGTCTTTGCTTTCCTAAAAATAATAAAAGATAAATTTTATGATCAAAAATGGGGGCAAGCCCCCCACTTCATTAATTCGCTTTAACTGCTTCTGCAATTTCTTCTGCACATTGTTTTGCAAGTGCACCGTCTTCACATTCCACCATGACGCGAATAAGTGGCTCTGTACCTGACTTACGCAGTAAAATTCGACCTTTACCTTCTAAGCGTTTTTCCACATCAGCGGCTACCGCTTTTACTGCTTCGCTTTCTAATGGATTTGCACCGCCCGCAAAACGAACATTAATCAGCACTTGAGGGAATAATTTCACCGCACTTGCAAGCTCGTTTAATGATAAACGATGTTGAACCATTGCGCTTAATACAGCTAGTGATGCAATAATACCATCACCTGTCGTATTTTTATCAGCAATAATGATATGGCCTGAGTTTTCTCCGCCTAGCGTCCAGTTATGTTCTACCATTTTTTCTAACACATAACGGTCGCCAACGTTAGCACGCACAAAAGGTACACCTAACATTTTTAAAGCAATCTCTAAGCTCATATTACTCATTAATGTGCCCACTACACCACCTTTTAATTGGCCTGAACGTAAAGCTTCACGAGCAATAATGAAAAGGATTTGGTCGCCATCCACTTTATTACCTAAGTGATCCACCATCATAATACGGTCACCATCACCATCATAAGCGAGACCAACATCCGCTTTAGTTTCAAGCACTTTTTCCTGTAACGCTTTTACATCGGTTGCACCACATTTTTCATTGATATTGATTCCGTTTGGATC
>NZ_CAJLNI010000025.1 GCF_905207935.1 uncultured Haemophilus sp. | reverse complement strand
GCAATGCTAATTGGAATCGCAAAATTCAGTCCTTCTGCAATTTCATTGGCTGTTTTACCAATACTTAACGTGCTGATCCCGACTAATTCACCTGCTGAGTTAATCAACGCGCCACCAGAGTTACCGCGGTTAATCGAAGCATCTGTTTGAATAAAGTTTTGACGACCTAAAGAATCCCCTACGGCACTACGCCCTACCGCACTGATAATCCCTTGGGAAACACTTTGACCGAGGTTATACGGGTTACCAATAGCAAGAGCAATATCACCAACTCGTACTTGGCGTTCTTTATTTTGTGGAATGGTAGAAAGATTGGTTGCTTTGATTTTTAATACCGCAAGATCCGTCAAATTATCCGAACCGATTAAATTCGCTTCATAAATATTACCGTTTTGCAGTGCCACCACAATTTGATCAGCATTTTGGATAACGTGTTTATTGGTGAGAATATAACCGTCTTTGGTCATAATCACGCCAGAACCTAAGTTATTTACCTGTAATTGATCGCTATCATTAATACTGGCAGAAGAAAAAGATCGGTTGTACACATTCACCACGGCAGGAGAAGCAATTCTCACGGCGCTATTGAACGAAACGATATCATCAGCAGAGAAAAGGCTGCTGTTATTGAGCTTAGGAACGGCAAATAAAATAACACCTGCCGCAGCAAGCCCCCAAAGGGCGGAATGGAAAAGTTTTTTAAACATTTTTTATTCTTTTATTAATAAGTTAGGTAAATAACTGAGCTTTAAATCATCCCCAATTCTTTCACATTCTTGCAGTTGCCACAATGGGGCATCCGCAAGTTTTTCCAAATGCGAAAGTTGGCATAATCCTCGAGCGTTATCTCCCAAGAGTTTCGGGGCAACATAAATGATTAATTCATCTACAGCATGTTGTTCAATCAAGCTACCCGCTAAATTGGCGCCCGCTTCTACCCAAACGGAATTCACTTGTCTCTTGCCGAATTCTGTCATCAATAGATCAAAATCATAGTTTTCTGGCAGTAAAATTTGCTCACAGAAATCAGGGAATACAGACATATCTCGTGGAATTGAACCCACAAGCCAAACTGGCGAATGGGTATGGAATAATTGATGGCTTGGTTGAACTCGATTTTTAGAATCTAAGATTATGCGAATAGGCTGACGCACAGTATCTTCCGCATATTCCGCTTTTAAATCATCAGGGAATTGATTCCAACGCACGTTCAAGCTTGGATCATCGGCTAACACGGTAGCACTTGTTGATAAAAGTGCGGTCGCTTTGGCTCGCATTTTTTGTACATCCGCACGAGCTGCTTCATCAGTGATCCACTTGCTTTCACCGCTCGCCATGGCTGTTCGGCCATCTAAACTCATGGCTAATTTTAGCTGCACATAAGGCTTGCCAGTTCGCATACGTTTGAGAAAACCTTTATTTAAGACTTCCGCTTGTTCATTCAATAAATTGACCGCACTTGGTATGCCTGCATCGGCTAACATTTTTAAGCCCTTGCCAGCCACTTGAGGATTAGGATCCGCCATAGCAGCCACTACTCGACTGACCCCCGCCTCAATTAAACCTAATGCACAAGGCGGTGTGCGACCATAATGAGAACAAGGCTCAAGCGTCACATAAGCAGTTGCGCCTTTCGCTTTCTCACCGGCATCGGCCAACGCCATTCTCTCTGCATGAGGCTGACCCGCTTTAAAATGAAACCCTTTCCCGACAATTTCACCGTTCTTAACTAACACACATCCTACGGATGGATTCGGCGTAGTGGTGTACTGCCCTTTTGCCGCAAGCTCAAGAGCCAGTTGCATAAATTTCACGTCATCAGGGGAAAAGGTGTCACTCATATTAATCCTTTAAGCTTTCAATTTCTTTGGTGAATTCATTGATATTATCAAAGCTCAGGTAAACGGATGCAAAACGGATATACGCCACTTTATCTAATTCTTTCAGCTCATTCATGGCTAATTTACCCACGAGATGACTTGGCACTTCGCGCTCACCCGTCGCACGTAATTGGATAATAATATGGCTGATGGCTTTTTCCACATCATCCGAACTTACAGGGCGTTTTTCTAACGCATGTTGAATACCGCTACGCAATTTATCTTCATTAAACGGCTCGCGTGACCCATCATTTTTAATAATTTTTGGCACCACTAATTCGGCCGTTTCAAAGGTGGTAAAGCGTTCATGACAATTCCCGCATTCCCGACGACGACGCACTTGATACCCATCAGAAACCAAACGGCTGTCAATCACCTTAGTTTCTTCAGTTGAACAAAACGGACAACGCATTTTAGCTCCTTTTCAAAATGATTCTTAAGTCAGTATCTTATCAAAAATCCAAGATCTTTTCGATCTGAAGATCCGCTTTAAGATAACATTTCTCCAAACCAAGATGTGGTTTGTTTCACCAATTGTAAAAGACCATCCTGCGATTTAAATTGTTCCGTTTGCCCCCACACCCTCGCCCAATAAGGATCGGCTTTTCTATAACCATAGTTATCATCTTTCGCTAGAGATTCGATATTCGTTAAAACATTGTCAAAATTGACCGCACTTTCATCTTTTTCAATAAACTTCGCTATATTTTCCGTTGGAATGAGCTGAATTTGTTGCTGGCTTTGTAAATAAGCCTCTACATACATTTTCAGTTTCTCAAGTGCGGTTGATTTTTCTATTGTTTTTAATGTTAAATCCTTATCTTTAGCGATAATGCGTGGTGGCTGAGCGTTCTCTTTTGTCGCCAGTTGAATGAGATAATAAAGCCATGGGCGAATACGATAACGATCTTTATATTTTGCAAATCGCCATTCGATTATCTGATTTTCATCGCCAAATAACGGCTCCATATAGCCAAACAAGCGAATATTGCCTTGTGCCGTTTCCACCACAAAATCGACACTCTCACTATGTGGTGAAGAATAATCCTTAATTTTCTCTTTAAAAGCCAATACATCAGCACGAATGGATTGTGCACAGACTTCTGCAAACTCGCCGCGAGGCATGATGCCTTTCACTCGCTGTTTGGCAAAATAATCGTTAAATTGCGCTTCCTCTAAATGCAATAACTCATTACTAATGCGATAATGATCCAAACCATTTAACGTGAAGTTTTCACTTTCTTCAATGCGATCGTCCTCATCTCGGAAATACACGCCAAGCTGCTTTTCAAAAAAGAATTTCACTGGATTTTCAACAAAACTCACAAAACGATCGAGTTCAATTTCCGTTATTGGCTCTTGATTTTCGCCCATCGGCACAACAAATTCATGACATTTTCTTTCTTGAAATTGCGCAATCGGCAACCATTTTTTCGCAAAAGAGCGGTTAATTTTCCCTTCATTTTGGAAATTGCTTGGACTAAATGCCGTCATTGGATGTTGTTCAATTCTCAAACCATTGTCTGAATAATGATTAATATAATCAACCAATTGGCTCACCAATACTGAAGGCTCTTTGGGTTGATTATCAATAATTGAAGAGCCCACATAACTCACATAAAAATGGGATCTTGCGGCGAGCAGAGCCTCAAGGAATAAATAACGATCATCATCTCGACGAACACGATCGCCTTTTTGATGATGATATTGCATTAAGTCAAAACTATTTGGGGTATGACTGCGTGGGTAATCCGCTTCATTCATTCCGAGCAAACACACCACTTTAAAAGGAATAGAGCGCATTGGTAAAAGCGTACAGAAATTCACTTTTCCCGCTAAGAAACGAAGGCTATTTGGTGTTTCTTCTAAACGCGCAGACATCACTTCCGCAATGACATCCGCCTGCAAGGTTTCTTCAAAATTGACGGCCTGCAAATCATCGGCAAAGGCATTAATACAATCTTGAATATAAAACAAGGTATCCGCCGTTTCTTCATTTTGCACAAAGAAATCCTTCAAAAGTGCGGTCAATTTTTCACGCCATTTTTCAATATTGTGTGCCTTTTGCAAATCTTGATGCCATTTATTTAGGGCTGTAAAAAATTGATTCACCGCACCGACTAACTGCCCTTTCAATCCATAACTACTGTCAAGTCCAAGGCTGTCTTGCCAAACACCTTGCTCTTCACGCATCGCATAACCTAAAGTCATACGTTCAAGTCCCGCCTGCCACGCGTTAAAATTCGGTGTATTCTGCTGTTTTTCTAAACCAAAGCGAATACCCGACTCTTTCACCCATTCACGGATTTGTTCAAGATCTGCAATGGCAATATTAAAACGTTCACGGATAGCCGGAATATCCAATAAAGCCAACACTTCTTCCGCGCCAAACTGACTTTCTCTTAAATTTAATAGGGAAAGATAGCTCGACACGATCACATCACTTTCAGACAATTTACTGTCAGAAATTGAGAACGGAATAACAGGTGCATCCGCACTATTCGCACCAAAGACAGCCTGAATATAAGGCGTATATTGGTTAACATCGGCAACCATGACCACCACATCTTTTGGTGTAATCTGTTCTTCTTTTGGCTTATGCTGATTTTGATTGAATAAATCCAACAAATAATCATGCAGCACTTCAACTTCTCGCATCGCGCTATGGCAAGATTTCACGACCAAAGAGCGGTCATTTTTCGCTACATTTAATGCACCATGGCTTAACGTCAAAATTTGATTTTGGATCTGCCCTAACAACGTTTTTTCGGGAAGTTCTGCATAGTAATCACGGGAAATAGCTTGAATATTCTCCTCATCACGCACTAATTGATAGAGAAAATCCCGTCCCATTTTTCCCCAAGAGGCTAAAAGCGGATTTCCGCTGAACAATTCTTCTTGTTGATTGGTGTAATCAAGGTCAGCAGGTTCCCATGACACTTGCTCGGCTGAAATTAAAGGCTTCACATCATCACTTTCTTGCACGAAACGCTGTCTTTCTAATAAATAGGATTTACTCAGATCTCGCAAATCACCCCAATATTCTTGACATGGATTATTGAAGAATAAATGTACATCTGTTTTAGCTGAAATACCTTGGAAAATATTGAGATAAACCGTTGGCAATGCTGGAATACCAAAAATAAAAATACGTTCTGGTAAGTTGAGTGTCGCATTGGGATCACGACATAATGCTAAAAATTGTTGATTGAGTGCAGCACGATGTTTTGCTTTTCCATCGAAATCACGTTGGACATCATCCACCAAGGCTCGCCATAAAATTCCCTGCCAGTGAATATTGCCTTTAATTTGAGAAAGAAAGGTAGGATTTAATGCCGAAAGCTCCTGCTTTTGCTGATTAATTTGAGCCAAGATCTTTTCATCGTTATTTTCTTCCCATGCGGCAATCCATTCGGGACGATAGACGAGATATTGGTCAAATAAATCGGCAACTTTTAGGCTTAATTGATAAAGTTTTTGCTGTTCTGATGCAGGTGAAGACGCTAAATATTTTTTTAATGGTTCAAATTCTTTTTGCTGTAAAAAGGTTGGGATTAATCGCATTAATCGCCATAACGTTGAATCTTTTTCAAAAGGGTTTTGCGTGGAAACATTCGGCAAATTATCGGCGTAAAGTTTCCAAATAAAACTGGAAGGCATGGGGAATTGGAAATTCGCTGCAACACCGCGTTTTTTAGCAATTTCCATTTGTAACCATTGTGCCATACCTGGACTTTGCACCAACACAATGTCAGATTGAAACGGATCATGTTGCGGTAAATTTTCCAACAGAGAAACTAAAATATCCTTTTGAATTTCTGGTTGGTTTGAATAATAAGTAACGAACAAAGTAACGCCCTTTTGAAAGCAAAAACAATGCGTTATTTTACTCGGTTTTCAATAAAAATTCACCTTGAGGATAGCGTATATTCACTTGATGATGACTGCATTGAATTGCAAATTGAATGCCATTTTGTTCTACACTATTTTCACAAGATAAGCCTAAAAACTGACGCTGAGCCTGATTTTCAGCAATTTGAATTGCCTGAAATTCTTGAAAAACCCTGACCGCACTTTTCCGTTGCTCAGTCGCCCATCGGTTAAAGATCAAAAATAACCCGCTAAAAATCGATAAGGCTAATAAAAGTGACATTAACGACATGCCTTTATTCACTTTGATCTTGCGCACTTAAATCACTCCAACTTTTATCCACCAAACGCCATTGGCTATATTCTTGTACGAGTTTTGTCACCACGGCTTTACCGTAAGCCACCGTCACATCGCCCTCTAACTTAAGTGAACCACCTGTAATCACTGCACCGCTTATTCGTCCTTTGCCGGTTAAGGTTAAATTTCCTTCTGCTAGCAGAATACCACTCACATTCCCTTTAATTTCTAATTGGCTTTGCGGTATCCAATACACTTGTGGTGTTTTTTGAACAGTTAAAACTGACTCCACTTTCACAAAGTGCGGTTGAAAATCAGCTTGTTTTTCGCTGGAAATAAAATCTCGCAGCCTATTTTCATTAATGCCTTTTGTGGGCGATTTCTTAAATAACTCTGCACGTTTACACCAAACAGAATAGGCGACTTTATCCTCTGCCCCTGAAGGCTCGAAAAAGACTTGTTTCACTTTTTCAGCACCATTTAAAGGCAAGTTTTGACAAATGTGCGTTTGTTGCTGCTGACTGATTTTCTGTAACGCCAGGCTTTGTTCTACATAATATTTTCGCTGACTCATTTGAGCTCGAAAAAACGCAAAGATCTGTTCATCAAATAATAAGATCAATGCCAATAATCCCGAAAGTAAAATCAGTGCCGTCAGTGTCACCATCCCTTTTTTCATCATCATTCTTCTTGATTTAATAAAGACACCACAAGCGAAGTTTCATATTGAATATGCTTATGTGTTGCAAGATTTCCCGCGAGTTTGATTTCAATCCCTTTCCCCTCTTTTAACCAATCAAAACGTAATTGAGAAATCTCAAACTCTTTTTCATCTAATAAATCTGTCCATCCACCACCGGCGTTACAAGTAGATTGTGCTAAAGCACGCTGACATTCTTCTGATCGACAATCCGCATTTACCGCATTTTTATAAGTTTGTTTGGTCTCGATCATTTTGCCGTTAAGTTTATAACCAAATAGCTCCTTTTCGATATTTTTTGCCACATTTTTAACAGCATTTACACAGGTATTTTTTGTATATTTTTCACCAATACAACCATTACTATTCAAATCATAAAAAAATAAGACACAACTATTTGATGGTGCATTATCTGCTTGAGCAATGGTTATTGCTGTGCCCTTTTCGTCTAATTCGAATAAAGCCAGATTATCTTCAATGAGTTTTTGGTTTGCAGCTCGAAAGCCTACGCGACGTATATCTTTTCCGATGAGTTGAATTGTGCGTTGTAATTCCGCTTGTAATTTAAGTTGTAACATTAAACGCTGATTTTGCTGTTGAATTTGGGCATAAAACTGTGCAACCAATAGCAATAATAAAGCGGATAAGCCGAGTGAAATCAATAAACTTACCAATGTTTCGCCTTTTAATGGTTTCATCTTGTACATGCACTCGCCGCTTGATCAGACTTTAATTTAATACTGCCCACATTGAAAAAAGAGAACAATGTACGATGTTCTTCAGCCTGTAACATAAAACAATTCGTTTCCATGGTATTTCTGGCCCCATTAAATTTCACCGCCACTTCAGACGGATATAATTTAGGGCCTATCAGCATCGTTTTTCCTTCAAAATAAGGATAGTAAAAATGCGCATAAAGGTTTTTAGGACAATTCTGGGGATGAAAACAATCACAAAAATGATCGCTTTTTACTTGGGCTGTGATACACCAACGTTGATTTGCCCTATCTTGATTGGCCAAAATAAACCAAATCGCTGATGAATTTTCTGCTCTTGCTTGAATATTTCGCAGGAAAAAATAAAGCCGTTGTTGCTCTTTTTCAAGAAAATATTTGGGGTCGTTTTTCTGCCATTTGGGCAATGCAAACGCCAACGTTAAGCTTAAAATAAATAATACAATCAAGGTTTCTAATAAGGTTATCCCTTTATACATAAAATGCCTTCTTTTTTGACCGCACTTTAAAATTCCTTTAGAAGAAAGCCAAATTAACTACTTTATTTTTGCGATACTGATCGCAAATTTCCTTTAAAAAACGGGAAAAACCATGAATTAAACATTTTCAACTGGCTATTTACTAAAACTCCCTTATAATAGGCGACCTATTTATCTGTTCTTTAAAATCTGGTGGAAATATGAATCCAATGTTAAATATCGCTATTCGTGCGGCACGAAAAGCGGGCAACGTGATTGCTAAAAACTATGAGCGCCGTGATGACATCCAAACAAGTAAAAAAGGTATTAATGATTATGTGACTAGCGTCGATAAAGCCGCTGAAGCTGAGATCATTGAAATCATTCAAAAATCTTATCCTGATCATACAATTATCAGTGAAGAACGTGGTGCATTAGAAGGCAAAGACAGTGATATTCAATGGGTGATTGATCCACTAGATGGCACAACCAACTTTGTAAAAGGTTTGCCACATTTCTCTGTTTCTATTGCTATCCGTGTAAAAAACCGTACCGAAGTAGGTGTGGTTTACGATCCTATTCGTAATGAATTATTCACTGCTGTGCGTGGTGAAGGCGCAAAATTAAATGAAGTGCGTTTACGTGTCGATAGCCAAAATGAACTTAACGGGGCGATTTTAGCCACCGGTTTCCCATTCAAACAACCAAGCTTGATGCCAACTCAATTTGCTATCATGAATAACTTAATTGATGAAGCAGCAGATTTCCGTCGTACGGGTTCTGCCGCATTAGACCTTTGCTATGTGGCTTCAGGTCGCGTTGACGGTTATTTCGAAATGGGCTTAAAACCTTGGGATTGCGCAGCGGGTGATTTAATCGTGCGTGAAGCTGGCGGTTTAGTGTGTGATTTCAATGCAGGGCACGGCTATTTACGCTCAGGCAATATCGTGGCTGCACCAGCGCGTATTTTAAAAGAAATGCTAAATAAAATTCAGCCTTGCCTAACTGAACAAGTTAAGTAAGACTCAATAAAAAGTGCGGTAGATTTCACCGCACTTTTTTTATGACTAATTTCTGTCGAGTGGTTTTCTGTTTTCTTCCGTTTCCGGCTCAAGATCTAATTTAGCCATGAGCAGCTGATCGCCATCTTCTTCTGGATTACCTGTCACTAACAATTTATCACCATAGAAAATGGAATTCGCTCCCGCCATAAAGCACATGGCTTGCATTTCTTCACTCATGCCTTGACGACCTGCAGAAAGACGAACATAACTTTTCGGCATAGTAATACGCGCCACCGCAATAGTGCGAACAAACTCTGTCCAATCTAAATCAGCTGCATCTGCCATTGGTGTGCCTTCTACTTTCACTAATTGGTTAATTGGCACGGACTCCGGCTGCGGATCAAGATTTGCCAAACTTGCAATGAGACCCGCTCGCTCTTTACGGGTTTCGTTCATGCCCACAATACCGCCACAGCAAACTTTCAAACCGACACGACGCACTTTTCCTAATGTGCTTAAACGATCATCAAAACGACGTGTACCAATGACATTGTGGTAATTCTCTGGTGCGGTATCAAGATTGTGATTGTAATAATCCAATCCCGCATCTTTTAACTCTTCCGCCATACCATCTTGCAACAACCCAAAGGTGCCGCAAGTTTCTAAGCCAATATCTTTTACCGCACGAATAATCGCCGTCACTTTTTCCATATCTTTAGGCTTAGGACCACGCCATGCTGCGCCCATACAAAAACGTCCTGCACCACGTGCTTTCGCAATTTTGGCCTTTTCGACAATTTCATCGATATCCAAGATCTGCTGATTTTGCACGCCGGTTTGATAACGTGCCGATTGCGGACAATAACCACAATCCTCTGGACAGCCACCCGTTTTAATCGACATCAACGTCGATAACTGTATCGCACCAGGGTTGAAATGCTCTCGATGCACTTGAGCCGCACGATAGACTAATTCTAAAAAAGGTGTTTCAAATAGCGCTTCGACTTTACAAACAGACCAATACTCTACTGATGGATGGGGCGTAATAGATGAAAGCTGTACTACATTTGTTGTGGTCATTATATTTTCCTCGTTTAAGCTACATAGCTTTTATTAAGTTGAGCATATTACTCTGCAATATGATAAAAAGAGATCAGATCACTTTTCCTTGATGAATTTCAATCACTCGATCAATATGCCGTTCAATTTCTTTGGGTTGATGCGTAACCAATAACATGGTGAGCTTTTTCTCTTCACATAATTGATCCATTAAATCCTGCATTTCAATGCGTAATTTAGGATCGAGGGCTGAAAAAGGCTCATCCAATAATAAAATAGGTTTATCTCGTAGCAAACAGCGCGCTAACGCTACTCGCTGTTTTTGTCCACCTGAAAGTGCGGTCGGTTTTCTCGTTAAAAAATCCTGTAAATTGACCGCACTTGCGGCTTGTTCTACAAGTGCTTTTTCTTCTGCATTCAAGGCTAAATTCGGTTTTAAACCTAAGGCGATATTCTCTTCCACAGAAAGATGAGTAAAGAGATTGTTTTCCTGAAATAGCATGGAAACAGGACGTTCAAAAGGTGCCGTTTTGGTATGATTTTCACCATTTAGCCAAATCTCGCCACTATCAGCATATTCAAAACCGGCAATTAAATTCAGCAACGTACTTTTTCCTGCGCCACTTTCACCAATAATGGCAATTTTTTCCTGGGCTTGAATCTGTAAATCAAATACCATCGGCATGGATTGATAATTGAAGACCACATTATTTAATTTAATCATGTTGTTCCTTCTGCCCTTCAATAAACATAAATAAACCTAAACATAAGCCCAATAAAATCAATGCTGTCACTGCCGCTTCTTGGCTTCGATATTGTCCGATTTGTTGATAAAGCAAATGAGGCAACGAAGTGAAATCAGGGCTACCAAATAAGGCTATCGCTGTAAAATCGCCGAGTGATAAGGTTGTCGCGAGCGCCAAGGCATATTTCAATGGTGCTTTTAGTAGCGGATATTCAATTAAACGAAAACGCTGCCAGCCTGTAATATTCAGCGATAAACAGAGTTTTTCATAATATTGCATCGATTGATTCATTGCTGTATTGAGAATTTTGATCACAAATGGCAAGGCAGCCAAGGCGTTACACACAGATACTACCACAAACAAATGCCCTGCTGAAAAATCAATATCTTGTAACCAAAGGAATAAGCCGACTGCTAAAACGATCGTCGGAATGGCTAAAATCATCATTCCCCCTGTTAAAATTAAGTGCGCTAATTTGGGGTGATATAACCATTGTAGCTGACGGGAAAGTAACAATAGGAAGAAGGCAAATAATACCGATAAAATCCCTGCGGTCGGTGCCATGGTTAATGAATAAGCAAGTGCTTTCCATAATTGTGGATTTTGCCAATAGCCAAATAATTGAGTTGCAGACAAACCTTGGAAAACAATATTGAATAAGGGACTTAAAATAAATAAACACACCGAGAATAAGACAAAAATATGTCCAAATTTGACCGCACTTGAAGAAGGCAAAACCCATCGATAACGTTGCGAAATCTGCGTTTCAGGTGCTTTCGCCCAATATTGTGAAAGTGAAAATAACGCAAAACAAAACGCAAATTGTACAAGCGCAAAAAGTGCGGCTTTGGGTAAATCAAATTCAAAGAAAATGGCTTGGTAAATCGCGACTTCTAATGTGCTGTTTTGTGGTCCACCACCTAGAGCCAATACAATCGTAAAGCTAGTGAAACATAGCATAAAAATCAATACAAAGGCTGACACGATTTGGCTTTTCAAATAAGGCCATTCAATTAAACGGAAAAATGTGAAACCTTTGATATTCAATTGTGCAGCGAGTTGATGCTGTTCAGTCGGTACACTTTGCAAAGCCTGCAAACTCATTCGTGCCGCTAAAGGAATATTAAAAAATAAATGGGCAATGAGAATGCCACTTAAACCATAAATGGAGGGTTTCCACGAAATACCTAAGGTTTGCAGCAGTTGTGTTAGCCAACCGGCAGTGCCATAAATCCCAATCAAACCGAAAATAGCCAGTAATGCCGGCAAAACAAATGTGAGGGAAAAAATGCGTAAAATGAGCGATTTGCCTTTGAAATCTAAATAGAAAAAAGCGCGTGCAAATAAAGTACCAATTATGCTAGAAAGTAAGGCTGACAAGAATGCCTGCCCGACACTAAAGGCGATAACTTGATGCAAATAATCGTCTTTTAAGAAATCAGATAAGGCATAATCACTTCCAACTGAAAAAACCGCAGAAAGTGAAAATCCATAGAGTAAAACGATGAAAAAAATGACCGCACTTCCGCCCAAATAATGGCGAGGACGAAAATGCGGATGTTGCAATAAGCTCATTAATACTACTTAGATAAAGCTTTTTGCCATTGATTGATCCAGCCTTTAAGCTGCTCACTTGTCACCGTTGTGGTATCTAAAATACGCATTGATTTTGCGCGAGAATTAAGCGCATCAATATGACTTTCGATATTGGTCTCTACCACGGGTAACATCACATTATTTTTGGCAATATCCACTTGAGCTTGCGGTGAAAGTAAGAATCCTAGAAACTCATCAGCACAGGCATTATTACGGTTAGCGACTTTTGCCGCGACTTCAACTTGTAATACGCTCCCCTCTGCAAATTCCGTTGCCACATAATTGTCTTTTTGTTCAGAAAGAATATGGTAAATCGGTGAAGTATTGACGCTTAAAACCAGATCACCTTCGCCTTTTAAGAAGGCCCCATAAGACTCAGTCCAACCTTTGGTGACCGTGACCGTATGTTTAGAAAGGGTCTTCCAGGCATTTGCGACATCTGCTTCTGGATAAACTACATTCATCCAAAGTAATAAACCACGTCCAATACTGCTTGTACGCGGATCTTGATATAACACTTTAAGATCTTGACGCTCAACTAATTCTTTTAAGCTCTTTGGTGGATTAGTCAGTTTATTTTTATCATAAATAAACGCGTATTGTGCATAATCGAATGGTAAGAACGTGTGGTTTTCCCATTTAATTGGTAAACGTAACTGGCTTAAATCCACTTTATTTGGCTCAAAAATATTGAGTTTTTGTGCATCCTCAATTTGATAACTATCTAAACCGAGCACTACATCCGCCTTAATTTTTTTACCCTCTAGACGAACACGGTTAAACAAAGTGCCATTATTGTCAAAAGCCACATAATTCAGCTTACATTGCGGGAATTGTTGTTCAAAAGCTGCTTTTACTTTTGGTCCAGCACTCCAATCAGCACTAAATGAATCATAAGTATAAACATCTAATGTTTGAGGAGCAGCTTGTGCGAAAGCGGAAGCGGTAAAAAGTGCGGTTAAAATGGGAAGCGTTTTGTTCATTATGCGTTCTCCTTATTTTTGCATAACGAAACAGCATAATGAGATGATTAGTTTCCTACGCCAGCATTATCTGTTTCAGGTTCACGGGTGTTTCTCAGCCATTAATATTGGCACCCCGACTAAGTGCGATGTAGTCTAACGTAAGGGAATTTTATCAACAAGTTATTTCATTTAAAAATGTTAATCCGATCACACTTTTATATCTGGTTTATCATTTTTTGAGCAAAAGAAAACCTGCTAAAAAGCAGGTTTATCTTGGTAATCTATCGTCAATTAAGCTTGATGTTTAGCCGCTACTTCGCTTAATAAAGTTTGAAGTTCGCCAGCTTGATACATTTCTAAAATAATATCACAACCACCAATTAACTCACCTTCTACCCATAATTGTGGGAAAGTTGGCCAGTTTGCATAAGCCGGCAATTCAGCACGAATATCTGGGTGTTGAAGAATATCAACATAGCCGAAAGGCACTTTGCAATTCATTAATGCTTCAGATGCACGCGCAGAGAAACCACAAGAAGGTAATTTTGGTGAACCTTTCATGTAAATTAAAATTGGGTTTTCAGCGATTTGTTTTTTGATTTTGTCTAACGTTTCCATAATGTTCCTTGTTCAAATAAATATGAATAGGGCGCTATTCTAGCATAAGATAGAACCTGAGTGAAAGACTTGGTCTTACCAACTTCCACCAGCTCCGCCGCCGCCAAAGCCACCGCCACCAAAGCCACCACCGGAAGAACCACCGCCACCGAAGCCTCCACCAAATCCGCCTCCGAAACCGGAACCGCCACCACGGCGACGAGAAATCGTACTTTGACGAATGATTTTATTCAGTTGGTCACGTTGATTCGGGCTAATATATACTTCATCTTTGTGATATTGGAATTCACCAAATAATACAATAGCAATAAATGCCAATACCATTAAGAATGGGATGTACTTATCGAACGCATCTTCTTCAACTTGTGCCGCATCAAACTCGCCTTTACTTGCCGCAATAATTTGGTTTAAGCCATCATTAATACCTTGGGCATATTGACCTTGTTTAAATTGTGGCAAAATTGCCGAACGGATGACTTGCGATAAAAAAGCATCCGGCAATACACCTTCTAAACCTTGCCCTGTTGCGATAAAGACTTTGCGATCATCCTTCGCAATCAGCATCAACACGCCATTGTTCAGATTTTTACGTCCAATGCCCCACTTATCACCTAACGCAAAGGTATAATCAGCAATTTCATATTCGCCGGTTGTAGGAACCAAAACAACAGCGATTTGTGAACTCGTTTCTTTACTATAAGCAATCAGTTTATTTTCTAAAATTTGCTTATGTTCTGATGAAAGTGTGTTGGTGTAATCGTTTATGTAATGGAAAGGATTTGGTGCAGGCGGAAACTCTGCCGCAGCAACCATTTGAGCAAAAAAAACAAGGCTAAAAATAACCGCACTTTTCATAAAAGATAAAAGCTTAGCCATTAATAATTACCTCATTAGATAATTCATTCACATCATCAGGCTGAATAGGGAAATGGCGAGATAAAATATCACTGATACGATCAATCGCATCCACAATGCCTTGTGTATAAGCTTTTTGTTTAAACTGCTCAATCATTAAATCGCATTGTAACTGCCAATAAGCCACATCAACAAATTGATGAATGCCTTTATCACCTACGATTGCACAGAGATGATTTTTATATCCCACATAAATCAACACGGCATTTTGTGCCGCTGTTTTATGCATTTCCAGTTCATCAAACACTTCTAAAGCACGTTCCATTGCTGACAATTGTGCTGAAGCCTTTGGTACTTTGCGTTCAATATAAACACGTAACTCAGCCGAACTTAAGCTTTCGAGGCGACTAATCGCCGCCTCGATTTGCTTTTTATCTACCGGAATTCTGGAAAAGAATGGCATAGATAAACCTTAGTTAAAGTTTACAGTTGGTGCATTTTCAGCGCCTGCAGCTGATTTAAAGTAAGGTTTAGCTTTAAAACCAAAAATCATTGCCGCTAATTTAGTTGGGAATTGACGTACTTTTTCATTATAAATACGCGCTGCTTCATTAAATTTATTACGAGCGACATTGATACGGTTTTCTGTACCTTCAAGTTGCGCTTGTAAGTTCATAAAACCTTCATTCGCTTTTAATTGTGGGTATTGTTCTACAGTAACAAGTAAACGAGATAATGCTGAACCTACTTGATTTTGGTTTTGTTGGAATTCGTTTAATTGTTCTTCCGTTAAATTAGACGGATCAATTTTAGTTTGTGTCGCTTTTGCACGCGCTTCGATTACATTGGTTAATGTCTGTTGTTCAAAATTAGCTTGACCTTTTACAGTATTCACTAAGTTTGGAATTAAATCAGCACGACGTTGATAAGATGATTCAACATTTGCCCAAACAGAATCAATTTCAGTTTCTGCTTTTACTAAGCCATTGTAGCTAGACATTAAGCCAAAACCTGCAGCAACGGCGATAATAATCAAGATAATCCACTTTTTCATTCAAAAATTCCTTCACTTATAGGTTTAATTTATATAAGAAAAGACCTAAACCGAAGTTTAGGTCTTCTAATGTTAATCCGTTAATGGATAACTAAATAAAATTATTTAGTACCGTTAACTGCGATTTCAACACGACGGTCTGGTGCTAAACAAGCGATAAGCGCTTTACGACCTTTAACCGCGTCACAAGTAGAACCTGTAACTGGGTTAGCTTTACCGTGACCAACTGCAGAGATGCTTTGAGCTGGAACACCTTTAGCTACTAAGTAGTTAGCTACAGAGTCTGCACGACGTTGTGATAATTTAACGTTTGGTGCATCTTTACCGATACGGTCAGTATAACCAGCAACAGCTACGTTAGCGTTGTTGATTTGAGCGATTTCACCATAGATACCGTCTAAAGTTGCTTTAGCTTGTGGTTTTAAGTTAGCTTTACCGAAAGCGAAAGTTACATCAGAGCTTAAGTTGAAAGTTTTGCTTACAACTTCAGGTGCAACAACTGGAGCAGCACCTTGACCGAAACGGTAAGATAAACCAGCGTTGATAGAACCGATCCATGGGTTGTAGTCTACTGAGCTATTTGGACGATCTTCAGTACGTAATTTACCCACGCGAGTTAACCATTGATATTCTAAACGTAATGCTAACTCTGGTAATGATGGTAATGCATATTCAACACCTGCTGCGAACATACCAGAAGTACGTAAACTATGACGACCAGCATCGTGGATACGAGCACCACCGTTTGTTACATCATAGAATTTGTAGTCTGAACGAACTAATGCTACGCCTGCACGACCATAAACATCTAAGCCTTCTAAAGCAGAAGTTAAACCACCAAGATTGTAGCTACCTTTAAAGCTTAAGTGAGCACCGTGGTTAGTGTGTTTGAAGTCAGTTTTACCTAAATCACGACCTTTAACACGACCAAAGTCATCATAGCCTAATTCTACCGCTAAACCTAAGTTATCACGGTTTAAGATTTGGTAACCACCAAACACACCGTAAGTAACAGAGTTACGGTGATAAGAACCTAAGTTGTCTTTGATACCATCATGAAAAGATGCTTGACCAACTTTAGCACCTGCATAGAAAGTATTTTCTTGTGGAGCTGCTTGAGCTACTGAAGCTGCTGCTAAACCAGCAACGACTAATGCGATTGCAGTTTTTTTCATTTTGATGTCCTCTATTTAGTCATCGTTATTAATAAGAAAAGTTTCCTTGTTTATTGTGAACTTTATAAAAAAGAAACACTCTAAACGTTGCTTAACTAGGGTTTTGAATTTGCCCTAACTTATCCTTTTGACAAATTCAATTCCTTTGCCATAGCCAAAGGAACGTTCAAAAGTATGGTTATTATCCTATAAAAACATCAAAGATCAAACTTTTTTTGCCCTTTTTGGTTATTTTATAGACAAACAACCCCTAAAATGAACATTTGTTCACAAAAATCGGGTTACTTTTTAACCCGATTTCTATTCTAACAAAAAATATCTTTTGTTGAAATCGACTTTTTTTTGAGCTTCATATATCATCAAATTCACTTTCTTCTCTATTTATATGTGAGTGATTTTATGTTGCCCCGTCTTTCTAATGTGCCACAACTTAATAATGTGGTAAGTGATTATCTTAGCGAACTCCAAAAACAGCATTTTGAAGGTGATATTGCCTCAAATTATGCCGACCGTTTAAGTCTTGCGACAGATAACAGCGTCTATCAACAACTTCCACAGGCTATTTTGTTCCCTAAATCTGTTGCAGATGTGGTACGCATCACTAAATTAGCAAATAAAGAGAAATACCTTCATCTAACCTTTACGCCTCGCGGTGGCGGTACGGGCACGAATGGGCAATCTATTAATAATAATATTATTGTGGATCTCTCTCGCCACATGACAGGCATTTTAGAGCTTAATATAGAAGAACGTTGGGTTCGCGCTCAAGCAGGTGTAGTAAAAGACCAACTAAACCAATTTTTAAAACCTCACGGCTTATTCTTTGCGCCAGAACTCTCCACCAGTAATCGAGCAACCCTCGGTGGGATGATTAATACTGACGCATCTGGTCAAGGCTCATTACAATACGGAAAAACCTCTGATCACGTTTTAGCATTACGTTCTGTTTTGATGAATGGTGAAATAT
>NZ_CAJLNI010000024.1 GCF_905207935.1 uncultured Haemophilus sp. | reverse complement strand
TGTTCACCCACGACATCTGAGGCACGAATGGTAGAGAAACCAATTTCATCACGTTTGCGTTCACCTGTAATGCCTTCGCGACAAAATACACCATGCGTTTTCAAATCACGACCAAGGGTTTTCGCAATATGTTCGCCCATAGAAAGTGCCGTACCTGATGGTGCATCCACTTTGTGACGATGGTGTGCTTCAATAATTTCGATATCGCAATAATCACCCATCACTTTGGCGGCTTTTTCTAATAGTTTAAACACCAAATTCACCCCTACGCTAAAGTTTGAGGCAAATACAATGGCAATTTTTTCCGATGCAGCTTGAATCGCGGCTTTGCCTGCATCATCAAAACCTGTGGTACCAATTACCATCTTTTTATTATTAGCGACACAAAATGCAATATGCTCAAGCGTGCCTTCCGGACGCGTGAAATCAATCAGCAAATCAAAGTTATCTTTTTCTGCATTTAAATCATCTGATACTTTGACACCTAATGCACCAATACCCGCAAGCTCGCCTGCATCTGCACCGACTAAAGAGGAACCTTTACGTTCAAAAGCGGCACCTAATTCTGCCCCTTCTGTATTATGTACGGCTTGAATTAATTGACGCCCCATTCTTCCGCCAGCACCGGCGATCGCAATTTTTAATGTCATGTTTTGTCCTTTTTTAATCAAATTAAAGCGTGTTGAACGCCACTATAAATTAAATAGATTCCGAAGAAAATAAAAATCAGCCCTGCTGCATTATCAATATAGCGACTATATTGGCTATAAAACTGTTTTGCAACAGAACGCGAAAAAAGCACCGAAATGATGTAGAAATATAAAAAGGTTTCTACGGTAATCACGGCAAGTGCGGTCAAAATTTGTGATGTTTCGGTAATATTCACTAAAACCAATGACATCACACTGCTGAAGTAAATCACCACTTTAGCATTAGACAAATTGACCAATAAGCCTTTCATAATGTTCGTTAAAGTCGATTGATTTGATGTATTTGCATTCTGCTTTTCATCAAAAACCGCATTGGTTTTCACTTTTGCCATTTTAATGCCGAGATAAACTAAATACGATCCGCCAAGCATCATCACAATGCCTTGAATAATTGGCATAGTGGCAAAAATAATGGCGAGCCCTAAAACAGCAGCCGTCGCCCAGATTAATACCCCAATGGTAATCCCAATCACGCCACCAATGGCTTCTCGACGAGAACTCATCGCTGAAACTCGACTGACATAGAAAAAATCAGGGCCAGGCGAAAGCAAGCCAACAAGATGAATAATCATCAAATTTAGCATGGCAAGCCTACGATACGTAATATTGCAATCACGATAACAGCATAGACTGCCGCTAAAACATCATCCACCATAATCCCAAAACCGCTTTCCAGTTTTTGGTCAAAATAACGGATGGGATAAGGTTTTAAAATATCGAAGAAACGAAACAATACAAAGGCAATGACAATCCAAGGCAAGGATAAAGTTGGAATCGCAGCTAACACGATAAATACCCCAACAAATTCATCCCAAACAATGGAACCATGATCATGAACGCCCATATCATCTGCGGTTTTTTGACATAGATAACAACCAAGCGCAAAGCAAAGTGCGGTCAAAATTAGGAAGATTTTTAGTCCAAGACAAGCTAATAATGCCGAACCTAAAATCGTTCCGGCTAAACTTCCCCATGTACCCGGTGCAGGACGAATGAGTCCTGAACCGAAACCTAATGCAAGTAAATGAACTGGATTTTTTAAGCTAACTCTATCAAGTGGTGAACTATTCATTATTTATCCTTAAAATGATCAAAACCTGACGGCGCTCGATAATTGATTACGCGCCCATCTTTTAAAAAAGTCATCTGATTGTTATTTTGCGGAACAATTTTTCCGATACAAGTACAAGGTACATTCAACGATTGAGATAACGTCTCAATCTCAGATTTTTTATTTGCAGGAATCGTAAAGCAAAGCTCATAATCTTCCCCGCCACTTAATGCAAACGCTTCTGCTTTTTCTAAGCTATATGTTTTTTTGAGTGATGTAGATAAAGGCAAGAAGGATAAATCAATTTCCGTAGAACATTGGCTTCTCGTTAAAATATGCCCTAAATCAGCGACAAGACCATCTGAAATATCAATGCATGAATGCGCTACATCTATTAAGGCTTGACCTAATTCAACGCGTGGCGTCGGGTGCAAATGGCGTTTTACTAAAAATTCAGTATCAAAATCGACTGCACTTTTACCCTGTAAGATCCAATTTAAACCCGCCGCGCTATCACCTAACGTGCCCGATACATAAATTAAATCGCCAACCTTTGCCTTATGTCGGAATAAAGCCTTTCCTTTTGGTACGAAACCTTGTGCCGTAATAGTTACAGAAAGTGGGCCTTTTGTTGTATCGCCACCAATTAACGTCACATCATATTGATTTAATGTATCAAACAGACTTTGACTAAATTGATTTAACCAATTTTCATCAACTTCAGGTAATGTCAGTGCAAGAGAAATCCAAACAGGTTTAGCGCCCATAGCAGCTAAATCACTTAGATTTGTCGCGATAGCTTTATACGCTAAATTTTGGGGAGAAATGGAAGATAAAAAATGCGTTCCCTCAACCATTGTATCGGTGGTAATCGCAAGCTGATAGCCTTCTGGAATATGAGTGATCGCACAATCATCCCCAATACTGAAATCAATAAAGTGTTGATTGCCTTTTTGTATTGAGAAATATCGCCCTATAAGATCAAATTCACCCGTACTCATTTTATCTGCGCACCAAAAAACAAAGGGCAGACATTTGTCTACCCTACATTTGAATAATTATTTGCGACCTAATGCAGGAGCGACTTTATCCAATACACCGTTAATGTATTTATGGCTTTCATCTGCACCAAACACTTTCGCCACTTCAATTGCCTCGTTAATCGCCACTTTATACGGTACATCTGGCTCAAATTGAAGCTCATAAACTGCTAAACGCAAAATTGCTTTTTCAATCGGATCTAATTCATCCAACGTGCGATCTAAATAATGGCTCATTGAAAAATCAACGGCTTCTACATTCGCAACGGTTTGACGGAAAAGGCGGCTAAAATAAGGTTTATCCACACCTTTTAAATCTTGATCCACAACGAACGTGAGTTCCACTTGTTCTGGTGCATTACCAGAGAGTGCCCAAGAATATAATGCTTGAACCGCACATTCTCTCGCTCTACGACGTGGCGATACTTTTTTTACAGGTTCTTTTTTTTCTGTCATTTGAATTATGCCGCATCAATTTGTTGTAAAAGGTTCACCATTTCAAGTGCAGTTAATGCTGCTTCTGCACCTTTATTACCCGCTTTAGTACCTGCGCGCTCGATAGCTTGTTCAATGTTTTCAGTTGTTAAAACACCGAATGCTACTGGGATTTCAGCTTGCATTGCCACTTGACCTAAACCGCTGCTTGCTTCGCCAGCCACATATTCAAAGTGAGCGGTACCTCCACGGATTACTGTACCTAGTGCGACAATTGCATCAAATTTTTTGCTTTCAGCTAAACGACGTGCTACTAATGGAAGTTCATACGCACCTGGTGCACGAACGATTGTGATATTCTCATCTTTCACTTGGCCGATACGTTTTAATGCATCTACCGCACCTTCTAATAAACTTTCATTAATAAAACTGTTAAAACGAGCAATCACCACTGCGATTTTAGCATTTGGCGCCGCTACCGCACCTTCTAAAACTTTCATACTTTTTCCTAATCTGAATGAACAATAAATTTGACGGTGGATTTTAGCATAAAAAGAAACCCTGTGGAAATAATCCGACAGGGTTTTCTATGAGTGGAAAAGAACTTACTTCTCGAGTTTTAACGGTTCAATTTTCCAGATATTTTTCGCATATTCAAGAATCGTACGGTCTGATGAGAAGAAGCCCATATTCACCATATTTTGAATGGTACTTGCTATCCATGCATCACGATCTTGATATTTTTTATCTACCGTTTTTTGCGCTTCCACATAACTGCGGAAATCAGCAAAGGATTGATAATAATCGTGGTATTGTAAACCTTGAATTAGAGAGTGATAACGGTTCGGTTCTTCCGGTGAGAAATCACCACGAATGATTTGGTCAATGACTTCACGTAACTGCTCGTCATTTTGATAATAATCAAACGGACGATAACCTTCGCGACGTAAGGCTTCCACTTGTTCAACCGTATTACCAAAGATAAAGATATGATCCTTACCAACGTTATCTAAAATCTCAACGTTCGCACCATCAAGTGTACCCAATGTTAACGCACCATTTAAGGCAAACTTCATGTTACTGGTACCTGATGCTTCTGTTCCTGCAAGAGAGATTTGCTCAGAAATATCTGCTGCCGGAATAATTAATTGTGCAAGACTTACGCTGTAGTTCGGGATAAATACAACTTTTAAACGACCTTTTAAACGCTCATCGTTATTGATGACATTCGCTACATCGTTAATTAAACGAATGGTTTGTTTTGCCGCATAGTAAGCCGAAGCCGCTTTACCCGCTAAAATAAATACGCGTGGCTGCCAATCTTTTTCTGGGTGAGCCAACATTTCGTTGTAACGAGCAATAATGTGTAACACATTAAGCATTTGACGTTTGTATTCGTGAATACGTTTTACTTGAACGTCAAATAATGCGTGTGGATCTAAATCGATGTTAAGTGTTTTCTTCACATATTGTGCTAATTTCACTTTGTTATCGTATTTGATATCTGCGACAGCACGCTTAAATTCACCTTTATCTGCAAACGCTTTAAGTTTTTCAATTTGGCTTAAATCGCAACGCCATTCAGAACCAATATATTGATCAAATAAAGCCGCTAATTTCGAATTCGCTACTGCAAGCCAACGACGCGGTGTCACACCGTTTGTTACGTTGGTAAAACGTTCTGGATAGATACGAGCAAAATCAGCAAAGGTTGATGTCACCATAAGATCTGAATGAATTGCCGCAACACCGTTCACTTTATGTGAACCGACAACCGACAACCATCCCATGCGCACTTTACGTTGATATCCTTCCTCGATAAGTGAAACGCGACGGATAAAGTCCATATCAGTCGTGACATACGTTTTCACATATTCAAGGAAATGATCATTAATTTCAAAAATCATTTGTAAGTGACGAGGTAAGATTTTCGCCATCATTTCTACCGGCCAGGTTTCTAATGCTTCTGACATTAAAGTATGGCAAGTGTAAGAGAAGATACGACGAGTCACATCCCAAGCGTTTTGCCATGAGTAACCGTGTAAATCGATTAAAATACGCATCAACTCAGGGATGGCTAATGCTGGGTGGGTGTCATTCAAGTGAATCGCGACTTTATCAGCAAGATTATCCAATGTGCCATGGGTTCTTAAATGGCGACGGAGAATATCTTGCAAAGATGCAGATACTAAGAAGTACTCTTGACGTAAACGCAATTCACGACCATTCCAGGTAGAATCATCCGGATAAAGGACACGAGAAAGGTTTTGGTTAGCTGAACGCGTTGCAACTGCGGCTAAGTGATCTCCA
This sequence comes from uncultured Haemophilus sp., assembly GCF_905207935.1. Lineage (GTDB taxonomy): Bacteria > Pseudomonadota > Gammaproteobacteria > Enterobacterales > Pasteurellaceae > Haemophilus_D. Next base: position 12,604 of record NZ_CAJLNI010000024.1, on the reverse strand, counting down.
CGGTTAAACTCGGCTAAATCAAACACCTCACCACCATGCGCAGACCATAAACGTAAGGTTGATGCCGAGTCATTTTTATAACCAGGGATCATTTGGTCGTATGCAAGTGCGGTCACTTTTTCAGCTGGATTCCAAATACATTTTTTATCTTCAAAATAAATATGACCACCAAAATCAATACTGAAACGTTTTGATGGACGCATAAATTCCCAAGGGGCTCCTTTTTCCAACCAATCATCCGGGCGTTCAACTTGTTGACCATTTTCAATTTTTTGACGGAACATACCGTATTCATAACGAATACCATAACCCATCGCTGGAATTGCTAATGTTGCCAGTGAGTCCATAAAGCAAGCAGCAAGGCGACCTAAACCACCGTTACCTAAACCTGGATCCACTTCTTTTTCAATAATCTCTTCCAAATCAACATTTAATTCAGCCAGGGCTTTTTCTGCCACATCATAAACACCTTCTGCGATCATCGCATTAGAAAGTGTACGGCCAATTAAGAATTCCATAGAAAGGTAATAAACACGACGAGTTTCTTCTGCACGAGATTGACGAGCGGTGGTAATCCAGCCTTCAGTCACTAAATCACGCACTGCATGAAGTGTCGCATTTAGCCAGTCGCGTTGACTCGCCTCTTTTGGTGAACGACCAATTAAGAAAATTAATTTATAAACAATTGCTTTTTTCACGCCTTCGACATCAAGACTTGGTCGATTGTAGAGAAATGGCGAATCAAAATTGTCCATGATCATAGAAAGTAAAACCTCAATAAAAAAATCGCGCAAATTTTAAGCTTTTTTACGAAAAAAACAACAAAAATCCCCCCTTCAAAGGCGATTATTTTGAAGAGGGAGTCAATCCATTGAATTATGAATTTAAAATGCCTAAATAGAGCTGCTCATATTGAGTGGCCGCATTTTTCCAACTAAAGTCCTGCGCCATGGCATTATTACGTACCATCGCCCAAACACGTTGTTTTTGCCACAAGGCAAAGGCATGCTGGATAGCACTTCGTAAATCATCTGCTTCGGCTTTCTGGAATACAAAGCCTGTTGCAGTGCGCGCTTTAATGGTTTCGCTTGTACTGTTGGTCACTGTATCAGCTAATCCTCCTGTCGCACGAACAAGCGGCAATGTGCCATATTGCAACCCATATAATTGAGTTAATCCACAAGGTTCAAAACGGCTTGGAACTAAAATTACATCACCACCAGCAACCATTAAATGTGAAAGCGCTTCATCATAACCAATTTTTACTGCGATATTTTCTGGATAACGTTGTGCTAATTGGCAAATTCCCTCTTCCAAATGTTTAGCACCGGAACCGAGAATTGCTAATTGACCACCTTGTTTCACAATTTCATCCGCTGTCGCAATCAGTAAATCCACGCCTTTTTGTTCTGTTAAGCGCGTTACCATCACAAATACTGGAACATCTGGCTGTTGTGGTAGATTGAAATAAGCTTGTAAATCGGCTTTATTTTTCTTCTTACCTGCGATGGATTTTAATTTATAGTGATGCTGAATATAAGGATCACAACTTGGGTGCCAAATTTCTTGATCTACGCCATTTAAAATTCCCACCAACTTACCTGAGTCACGTAAGCCCGTGAGTAAGCCTTGCAAGCCATAAGCAAAGTCCGGTGTGGTAATTTCTTTCGCGTAAGTAGGACTCACTGCTGTTACCATATCAGAATAATAGAGACCGGCTTTCAAATATGAAATTTGACCAAATAACTCTAAACCATCAACATGGAACATACCTTCTGGCAATCCAATTTCATGTAAATGGCGATGAGCAAATTGTCCTTGATAAGCCAGATTATGAATCGTAAATACCGATTTTGCTGGACGACCTTTATTGAAGAGATAAGCGGCGGCTAAGCCCGCATGCCAATCATGGGCATGAACCACTTCAGCTCGCCACCAACTATCTAAGCCTGTCGCAAGCTCTGCACCCACCCAGCCTAATAACGCAAAACGCTTATAGTTATCGGCATAATCATTGTAATCTGTATCATGATAAGGATTTCCTTCTCGCCAATAAAGATGAGGCGCATCAATTAGATAAATCCCTACGCCATTGTATTCGCCATAACGTAATACAACATGGCCTGCAAAATTATCAAATTCTGTCACGACATGCGTGTTCTCAATGCCCGCAGAAATTTTTGGATAAGCCGGCAATAAAATACGCGTATCAATACCAATTTCTTTTTGTGCAAAAGGTAACGCCCCTAAAACATCGGCAAGCCCGCCAGTTTTGAGTAAGGGATATAGCTCCGAGCAAACATGTAAAACTCTCATAATTTTCCTTTTATACTTAAAATTGTGCTGTCATTGATAACAGCACAATCTTTTTAGTTCACTTAAAACACTGTCAAAATTGACCGCACTTTAGTCCAAATGTTCTTCGTTAGTGACTTCTTCACCTTGCAATTTTTTCAACATTGTTGAGGTTACAAGTACAACTTTACCGGTAGAACTTACACGGAAACGTTTACTGTCTAGGGCTTTGTCCACACCGATTTCCATACCATCTGGAATAATACAATGGCGATCAATAATACAATCTTTCAATGTACAATTTTTACCAATTTGTACTTGCGGTAACACGACACAGTGATCCACAGAAGAGTCTTCATCAATTTTGACTCTATCAAACAATACTGAATTACTAATAGATGCATCGGTAATCACACAGCCACCACCGATAAGCGAGTTATCCACCGGTTTGACATTCGCTTTTTTATAGAAGAATTTAGATGGATAAGCCTGTACTGGATTACCACGAATTGGCCAGCTTTGATCATAAATATCTAATTGTGGATGCTCTGAAACTAAATCGATATTAGATTGCCAGAAACTATCGAGCGTACCCACATCACGCCAGTAAATTTCACCTTCAGTATTTCGGCCCATACAAGAACGGCTGAATGGATGCGCATAAAGCACGCCTTCTTCCAAGCATTTTGGCAAGACATCTTTACCAAAGTCATGAGATGTGCAAGGGGTATTCACTTCTCTATCAAGCATTTTATAGAGATACTCAGCATCAAACACGTAGATCCCCATAGAGGCTAGCGACGTATCTGGTTTACCCACCATGGCAGGTGGATCTTTCGGTTTTTCAACGAAGGCTTTCACTTTAAGGTTTTCGTTTACCGCCATGACACCAAATTCACTGGCTTCAGAACGTGGTACCTCAATACAGCCTACTGTACATTTTGCTCCACTTCTCACGTGATCCATCAACATGACACTGTAATCTTGTTTATAAATATGGTCACCCGCAAGAATCAAAATGTATTTTGGACGATAGTGATTACGGATAATCGCCATATTTTGATACACCGCATCCGCTGTACCACGGTACCACGTAGAATCATCAATTTGTTGACGGGCAGGTAACATATCAACGAATTCACCACGCTCTTGCGGTAAGAATGACCAACCTGTTTGTAAATGGCGTAATAAAGAGTGAGCGGCATACTGGGTTACAACACCGATACGATTCAGGCCTGAGTTAATACAGTTGGAAAGCGCAAAATCAATAATGCGACGATTACCACCAAAATATAACGCAGGTTTAGCACGTTTATCGGTTAATTCATGTAAGCGAGAACCACGACCACCAGCCAAAATAAGCACTAAAGTATCTTTAACTAATTCATATTTATTAAGATCACTTTTCATAACAAACTCCATCGTTTTCATCATCCATATGTTCCAACACTTCAAATGCTATACCGCTCACATCACATTGTTGAATCACTCTGTTTCCAATATCTGCAATCTTTTTCCATCTTCCATTTGGTAAATAAAAAGATTGCGCTTCAGTTTTTGCATTAATTAAGAAAAGGTAGCGACCATCCAACATCACTTGTAAGGCTTTTCTTTCCCGATTATGCCAATCGTCTAGGGTCATCGGGTTTCCACCACAATTCAACCACGCGACATTTTCATCCGACCACCAAGCGTCCTGCTGCAAACTTTGAATTTTTTTTCGTAATGCTATTGTTTGCTTGGTAAAGTCAAATAAGGTTTGGTTAAAATCATCCCACTTTAACCACGTAATTTCGTTATCTTGGCAATAGGCATTGTTATTGCCATATTGGCTATTGCCGAACTCATCTCCGGCAAGCAGCATAGGTACACCATTTGCCAGTAATAAAGAGCCTAATAAGCCTTTTTCTGATAAAACACGGTTATTTTCGACCGCACTTTGCCATTCATCTGCTAAATCGAGTTGAGAACCTTCAACTCCATGATTGTAACTATAGTTTTCATTCCGTCCGTCACGGTTCTCTTCACCGTTAGCTTCATTGTGTTTATGGTTATAGCTCACTAAATCTCGCAACGTAAAACCATCATGGGCTGTAATGAAATTCAAGCTACCATGCGGTAATCGACCTTCACGATTAAAGATATCGCTAGAGCCGGCAAAACGCTCTGCAAAGGCCCCCACTTCACCACTTTGCCATAACCAAAAACGGCACATATCATCACGGAAACGATCATTCCATTGAGAGAAATAAGCAGGGAAATACCCGACTTGGTAGCCGTAATGACCGATATCCCAAGGCTCTGCGATTAATTTAATTTGTTGTAGAACGTCATCCTGTTCCATTTCTGCAAACAATTGTGCATTTGGATTGAAATCAGGTGTTTCACGACCAAGCACTGTGGCTAAATCAAAGCGGAAACCATCCACATGACATTCAGTCACCCAATAACGTAAGCAATCTAATACCCATTTTCGAGTGACATCATTGGCAAGATTGAGCATGTTGCCGCAGCCTGTCCAGTTAATGTAATCACCATGCTCGTTTTGCCAGTAATAGGTTTCATCATCAATACCGCGTTGGCAAAATGTTGGGAATGTTTTTTCAGATTCAGCCGTATGGTTAAATACGACATCCAAAATCACTTCAATGCCCGCTTGATGCAAGGCTTTCACCATGCTCTTAAACTCGTTCAAAGGCTGTTTTTGATCAGCTGCGTAACTTGGTTCTAAAGCAAACATAGCTAATGGGTTATAGCCCCAATAATTGCGTAATCCTTTTTCTTGCAAATGTGGTTCATCAATGAAGAAATTCACTGGGAGCAATTCAAGGCTGGTAATACCCAATGATTTAAAGTACGAAATGTTTTTGGGGTGAGCCAATGCCGCATAAGTACCACGGATATTTTCTGGAATACGGGAATTTAATTGGCTAAATCCTTTAACATTTAATTCATATACAATGGTTTGAGCCCAAGGAATAGACGGTTTACAATCCCCTGACCAATCAAAATGCTCGTCAATAATGCGGCCTTTAGGTGCAACGGCGGCATTGTCTCGTCCATCATTTAACACGAAAATTGAACGAGATTCTGGTGAGCTTAAATCGGGTTTATGAGTGACCGCTTTCGCATAAGGATCAAGCATTAACTTTTGCGGATTAGCTAAAGTGCGGTCATTTTTGCCTGTGATTCTGAACGCATACTCATCATTTAACTTAACGCCTTCGATTGCTATATGCCAAATATTATCGGTTCTACTCATGGCAAAACGGCTTTCTTTGCCATCACGGAACAAGCAAAGTTCAATAGCATCCGCCGCACTAGAAAACAGCGCAAAATTCGAAATTTTTAGGCCGTTTTCCAGCGTTTGCGAATATCCCATTGGGGAAGGTTTACCATTGTTATAAATATTAAACATTGTGCCCTTCACTATTGTTATGCTTTATACTTCAAATAGATAGTTGCGAGTGGCGGAATGGTCACGCTAATCGAATTTTCACGTCCGTGACTTGCGATCGCTTCGCTTTCTACCAAGCCAAAATTACCCACGTTTGAACCTTGATAATACATTGAGTCAGTATTCAAAATTTCTTCGTATTCACCCGCGGCATTGACCCCAATGCGATAGCCTTCGCGTGGCACAGGTGTGAAGTTACTGATTACAATAATGCGTTCGCCATTACTGCTTTTACGTTCAAAAGCAAAGACCGAATTTTCCGCATCATCCACCACTAACCAATCAAAGCCTTCCGGTTCACCGTCTAACTCAAAGAGCGGTGCATTTTTTTGATAAATTCCGTTCAAATCTTTGACTAATTGCAATACGCCTTTATGCCATTGACCACCATGGTTTTCGTCAAGCAAGAACCAATCCAAACTTTCTTCATAATTCCATTCACGACCTTGAGCAAATTCATTACCCATGAATAATAATTTCTTGCCTGGATAGCCCCACATATAACCGTAGTAAGCACGCAAGTTAGCGAATTTTTGCCATGCATCACCCGGCATTTTGCCGAGCAAGGAACATTTGCCGTGTACCACCTCATCGTGAGAAAGCGGTAATACAAAGTTTTCGCTGTATTGATAAATCATCCCGAAGGTCATTTTGTCGTGATGATAACGACGATAAACTGGATCGAGTTTCATATAACTTAGGGTGTCATTCATCCAGCCCATGTTCCATTTGAAATTAAATCCAAGACCACCGTTTTCTGTCGGATGGGTTACGCCACCAAAAGAAGTGGATTCTTCCGCAATGGAAATCGCACCAGGCACCTCAGAATGGATTTTCCAGTTGGTATGTTTTAAGAATTCAATGGCTTCTAAATTTTCACGACCGCCATATTGATTCGGAATCCATTCCCCTTCAGCACGGCTGTAATCGCGATAAATCATTGATGCGACCGCATCTACACGGATACCGTCTACACCAAATCGTTCAAGCCAATACAGTGCATTACTGGATAAGAAATTTTTCACTTCATTACGGCCATAGTTATAAATCAAGGTATTCCAGTCTTGGTGATAGCCTTCACGAGGGTCAGCGTGCTCATATAAGGCTGTACCATCAAAGGCTACCAAACCATGTGTATCACTTGGGAAATGTCCCGGCACCCAGTCTAAAATCACATTAATGCCTGCTTTGTGTGCTTTTTCGACTAAGCGTTTAAAGCCTTCTGGTGTACCAAAGCGACTCGTTGGTGAATACAGACCTATCGGTTGGTAACCCCAAGAGCCATCGAATGGAAATTCAGAGAGGGGCAAAAACTCAATATGGGTAAACCCCATATGTTTGACATAAGGAATGAGTTCATCGGCAATTTGGTCGTAATCAAGCCAGAAATTATTTTCTAAATTACGACGCCATGATCCCAAATGCACTTCATAAATGGAAATTGGTTGGTTACGTTGGTTCGCCTTACGACGTTGTTCAGTCATTTCCACCACATCTGGCAACATGCTGATTTCTGATGCAGTATCCGGACGTAATTCAGAGCTAAATGCATAAGGGTCGGCTTTTAAACGAAGGTTGCCATAGCAATCAATTAATTCAAATTTATAGCGTTGACCAAGGCTAGCTTTTGGTAAGAATAATTCCCACACACCACTTGCTGGATGGAAACGCATTGGATGACGGCGACCATCCCAATAGTTGAAATCACCAACCAATGAAACGCGTTTAGCATTTGGTGCCCATACACGGAAATTCACACCCGGTACACCATCACATTCGGTAAAATGAGCACCTAATACTTCATAAGGACGCAATAACGAACCTTCAGCCAATAACCATTGGTCTAAATCATTAATCATTGGATGGAAACGGTAAGGATCTTCAATAATTTGGGCTTCTGCGCCCCAATACACTTTTAATTGGTAGGCAAAGAAATGATGAATCTCTGGCACAATCGCAGTAAAAAATCCGCGGTCATCCACTTTTTCAAGTACAACAACGATAGATTGATTTTCTTTATCAATCACTTCGACTTTATCTGCATCGGGTAATAAAGCACGAATCTCAATACCATTATGAGTTTCATGCATGCCTAATACTGCAAAAGGATCGGCATGTTTGCCATCAAAAAATGAATTAATTACTGATTGGGCGACTAATTTCGTCATTACATACTCCTTTATGCTTTGCGAGCTTGATCAATTTGAGCAAAAAATGTTTTTAAGTTTTCGTCATTAAAAATCAGCTCTAAGGATTGTCCGAGTTTCTTCTGCCAGTTTGGATATTCTGTTGAAGTCCCTGGCAGATTGAATGAAATTTCTTGTCCGATTAAGTTTTCTAATTGAACACCAATTAAAGCACTTTGACTGTTGGCCAAATAGCGATGGGTTTGGCGGTTAAGATTATCGTGCATCGCCATACTTAAAGCGTCACCGTGATAATCTGGCGGTAAATAGCCATCGCGATGCAAGCTATCAATCATGGCTTGTTTATCAATGACCCGTTGATCATATTTTTCTTTTAGCACATCGCCTTTTAAAATATTGAGTTCATCAAACAACGCTAAATCACGGCAATGCCAGAAACTTTGCAAGGACGGCACATCGTGTGTACCAATCGTCGCATAAGCATGACGTGGGAATTCATTCGCATGTGGATATTGGCGATTGCGTTGAGCAAAATACAACACAAAATACGAGAAAATTCGAAACTCGTTTAATTTCCACCGCACTTCATCTGGCACTGTACCTAAATCTTCACCGATGATGAGGCATTGATTGCGTTGGCTTTCAATGGCGAGAATTGCCATCAACTCATCAAACGGATAATGCACATAAACACCATCAGCCGCTGTTTTGCCTTCTGGAATTAACCATAAACGGAACAAGCCCATTACGTGATCGATACGTAAAATACCAAAATGCTGCATATTGGCACGAAGCATCGTAATCACTGCGGCAAAGCCTGTTGCTTTTAATTGGCTTGGGTTGTAAGGCGGTAAATTCCAGTTTTGGCCGACTGGTCCAAGCGGATCTGGTGGTGCACCTACCGAGGCTTTCACGCAATAAAGCTCTGGTTGCGACCACACATCTACACTACCGCGTGAGCTATTCACAGCCAAATCACCATAGATACCTAAACGCATGCCTACTTTTTGGCAAAGATGTTTTAGGTCATTCAATTGTTGTTCAGTTAGCCATTGCAACCAGGCGAAAAAGTCAATTTCCGATTTATATTGTTTAATTAATGCTTTACGTTTTGCAGCAGTGAGATGTTGCCATTCTTCACGCCAACCTAACCAACCAATAGTATTTTCTTCAGCTTGTTGATCGGCATGTTCAATTTTGTCTAAAACATTAAACAAGCCTTGTAAAACCAATGCCTCGCCTTGCTCTTTTTGATAAGCCGCAAACGCTTCACGACGTTTGATAATTGCAGCAGATTTACTGCGCTGACTAAAGGCAAAAAGTTGTTCAAGTGCGGTTAGTTTTAATTCAGTTACTGCACTGTAATTTACCGTATCTTGATCACGTAAAGATTGAATTAAGTTGGCGATATCCACAGAGTTAACCCAATTTTGTACCGATTTTGCCAATTTAAATTCTGGCAATGCCGTTACATCAAGATAAATAAAGTTCAACCAACGACGAGAGGAAGAGCTATAAGGGCTCGCCCATTCTGGTACGGATGGATAAAGTAAATGTAACGGATTAATCCCGACAAAATCCGCGCCATGCTCAGCACTTTTCTCAATCAAATACGCTAAATCTGAAAAGTCACCAATACCCCAGTTATGTTTTGAACGTAGGCTATAAAGCTGAACATTCACACCCCAGGCTTTTTGTTGTTCTAATAAAGGCGGTTGATACGCTGTTCTTGGTGAAACCAAAATTTGAACCGAGAAAGTTTGTTGGGCGATAAAAATCACCAAACGATAATAGCCAAAAGGCAAAGCAGGCAACGAAAGTGCGGTTGAATATGGAATTGTTTTTTCAAACTGAATTTGGTTTTGCTCATCGAGCAATTGATAACGCAAAGAAGCATCAGGAGGAGAAGAAAACGCGGTTAAATCATAATGAATGGGTTCGTTTTCAAAGGCACAAATTACATCTTGGAACGGCTGGTTTTGTCCAATATTCGGCGGAAATTGCAACTGCTCGATAAAATAATCAATAGAGCTTGGCGATGCATAAATTAAATGTCCGTCAATATCATAATGGGAAAGTGAAATGCCAAGTTTTTCAGCGGATTGTTTAATGGATGAGGTCATTTGCATATAATTGATAATACATCTACATAATACTTATTAAGTATTATAGGTAAGCACAGTTGAAATACAATTGCCAATCTCGCAAATTGTGACCTAAATCAAAAAACGAAGTTTGAAGAGAATAAAAAAGCACCTAAATCAGAATTATTCGGTTTCAATGACAAATTCAAACCAATCAATGACATCTTCTTCGTGCACGCCATCTTGAATTAAAATGCCTGCTTTTTTCACTGAATTAGGATCGCCGCTGATTAAGGGATGCCATTCTGGCAAAGGTTTCCCCTCATACAATAAACGATATGCACAGGTATTCGGCAACCAACCAAAATCAGGTAAATTCTTTTTGGTTAATTTCGTGCAATCACTTTCGATTTTAAAACGTTCAGGATAATTACGACACTTTCCTGTTTCTACATCTAATAGATTACAAGCAATGCGTGTGTAATAGAGTTTTTCACGCTTGCCTCGCCCTTGAATGTATTTTCGATAACAGCATTTTCCGCAGCCATCACATAAGGCTTCCCATTCGGATTCCGTCATTTCAAGGAGCGATTTTCTTTGCCAAAAATGAGATTCAAATTGCATAGTGAAACCAATAAAAAAGTGCGGTCAAAATTTACGTAATTTTTGACCGCACTTTGTTGTTTAGAATTAGAAGCCTTCTTTTAAGCTTACGGTTAAGTTAAACACTAAGTGCTCTGGGCGGCTATCTTTGTTATCCGCACAGAAATAACCTTCGCGTTCAAATTGGTAACCTTTTTCTGGTTCCGCATTTGCGAGGCTTTGTTCTACAAAACCGTGTTTTACCACTAAAGAGGTTGGATTCAACACGCTTTCGATTTCTTCTGCTGCACCAGGGTTTGGTACGGTGAAGAGGCGTTCATATAAACGGAACTCAGCCGGATGATTATGCACTGCAGATACCCAGTGAATGACCCCTTTCACTTTGCGACCATCTGCTGGATTTTTACCTAAAGTTTCAGGATCGTAAGTACAGAAGATCGTGGTAATTTCACCATTTGCATCTTTCTCGACACGTTCAGCTTTAATCACGTAAGCGTTACGTAAACGCACTTCTTTACCTAATACTAAACGTTTATATTGCTTGTTCGCTTCTTCACGGAAATCTGCGCGATCAATATAAAGCTCTTTCGTAAACGGTAATTGACGCTCACCTAATTCAGGACGATTCGGGTGATTTGGCGCCGTTAAGGTTTCTTCGCCTTCAAAGTTTTCAATCACTACGCGAACAGGATCAATCACCGCCATTGCACGTGGTGCGTTTTCGTTTAAATCTTCACGAATGCAGGCTTCAAGTGCAGAATACTCTACAACGTTATCTTGTTTAGTCACACCGATACGACGGCAGAACTCACGTAATGAAGCCGGTGTATAACCGCGACGACGTAAACCTGAAATGGTTGGCATACGCGGATCGTTCCAACCATCTACAATGCCATCATTCACTAATTTCAATAATTTACGTTTAGATGTTAATGTACCTTCTAAATTCAAACGTGAAAATTCATATTGATGCGGTAATGGACGTTCAATACTAATATTTTCTAACACCCAGTCATATAAACGACGGTTGTCTTGGAATTCTAATGTACATAGAGAGTGTGTAATACGCTCAATCGCATCAGAGATACAGTGAGTGAAATCGTACATTGGGTAAATGCACCATTTGTCACCGGTTTGGTGATGGCTCGCAAATTTAATACGATAAAGCACAGGATCACGCATGACCATAAATGGTGAAGCCATGTCGATTTTTGCACGAAGACTTAATGTACCTTCGGCAAACTCACCATTTTTCATTCTTTCGAATAACGCTAAGTTTTCTTCAACACTACGATCACGATATGGGCTGTTTTTACCTGGCTCAGTTAATGTACCACGATATTCACGCATTTCATCTGGAGAAAGTTCATCCACATACGCTAAACCTTTTTCGATCAACTCAATCGCATAGCCATAAAGTGCATCGAAGTAATCAGACGCATAACGCGGTTCGCCTTCCCATTTAAAGCCTAACCATTCCACATCGGCTTTAATGGAATCCACATATTCCACGTCTTCTTTCACCGGATTGGTATCGTCAAAACGTAGGTTACATAAACCGTTATATTCTTTTGCCAAGCCGAAGTTTAAGCAAATCGATTTTGCGTGGCCAATATGTAAATAGCCATTCGGCTCAGGCGGGAAACGAGTATGAACACTTTTGTGTTTACCCGAAGCTAAATCTTCATCAATAATTTGAGTAATGAAATTGTGTGTGCGGGTATTTTCCGCATTTTCTAGAGTGTGTTCTGTATTGCTCATAAATTTCTCAATAAATTGAAAATAATTTCCCCATTCTATACGAAAAGTCTGGCGTTGTGAATTTGATCACAAAACTAACCGCACTTTCATTAAATTAAGACTGAATTTTTTAGGATTTTTAGGTCTAACTTGAAGATTTTTCGTGCAAACTGAAAAGTTTACCTTTAGAATACCACTTTACTGAACAAACGTTCATTTTTATTTAGGATAACAAAGTCTTTATGAAAAAACGCTTTTTTATTTTACTCGGATTACTC
>NZ_CAJLNI010000023.1 GCF_905207935.1 uncultured Haemophilus sp. | reverse complement strand
ATGCGCCGATGGTAGTGTGGGGCTTCCCCATGTGAGAGTAGGACACCGCCAGGTAGTGAATGTGAACCCCGAGCTGAATGGCTTGGGGTTTTTTGTTTTATATAAAACATTAGAATTCATATATAAATGAGTCTAATAATGATAAAATCTTCGCCTATTTCTAGATAGCAATAATTATGAAAAAACAGATAAGTAAGATCTTTTCCAGTGATGGCGAATTGAGTAAGAATATCAAAGGATTTAAGCCTCGAGCAGAACAGCTCGAAATGGCTCAATCTGTAGGATATGCTATTCAAAATAAGCGCCCGCTTGTTGTAGAAGCTGGAACAGGTACAGGAAAGACTTTTGCTTATTTAGCACCGGCACTTATTGCAGGAAAGAAAACGATTATTTCAACCGGCTCTAAAAATCTACAAGATCAACTTTTTTCAAGAGATCTACCTGCCATAAAAAAAGCCTTAAATTATTCTGGAAAAATTGCATTATTGAAAGGGCGATCCAATTATTTATGCTTGGAACGACTGGATCAAGTAATTGCTCAAGGTGTGCTTGGGGATAAATCTGTTTTAGCCGATTTAAGTAAAGTAAGAAAATGGAATAATGCGACGAAAACAGGTGATTTGACCGAATGTATTGAATTGGCTGAAGATAGCCCAATTTTGCCTCAATTGACGAGTACGGCAGAAAGTTGTTTGGGAACGGATTGTCCCAATTACGCTGAATGCTATGTTGCACAAGCTCGTAAAAAAGCGTTAAATGCAGATCTTGTTGTTGTGAATCATCATCTATTCTTTGCTGATATGGCGGTAAAAGAAAGTGGCTTTGGTGAGCTTATCCCTAATGCAGAAGTTATTATTTTTGATGAAGCACATCAACTCCCCGATATAGCAAGCCAGTACTTTGGCCAATCATTAACTTCTCGCCAGCTATTTGATTTATGTAAAGATATCAATATTGTTTATCGAACAGAATTGAAAGATATGCCGCAGCTTGGCACTACTGCAGATACATTGCTTAAAGTTATTCAAGATTTCCGTCTTCTTCTTGGGGAAGGAAATCAGCGAGGAAATTGGCGTGAGCTATTTAAACAAAGTGCGGTCAAAAAATCGGTTGAATTATTACAAGAAAAAATTGAGTTTCTTTCTGAAGTTATCAAGATTGCATTAGGTCGCTCTCAGACTTTGGATAGTATTTTTGAACGCACTGAAAGTATCAAGAATCAATTAATTCGTCTTTGTGATACGGCCATTGTTGGCTATTGTTATTGGTACGAAAGTATGGGGCGACAATTTGCTTTGCATATTACGCCACTTACTGTCGCAGATAAATTTGGCGAACAGCTAAATAATAAAGAAGCAGCTTGGATTTTCACCTCAGCGACGCTTGAAGTTGGCGGCACTTTTAATCATTTCTGTCAGCGACTTGGTATTGAGGAAGCAGAACAGAAAATTCTTCACAGCCCTTTTGATTATCCTAATCAATCGCTACTTTGCGTGCCACGCTATTTACCAGCAACGAATCAAAATAATACGTTACAAGCTCTTGGTGAAATGTTATTGCCTATCATTGAAGCGAATAAGGGGCGATGCTTTGTGCTTTGTACTTCTTATTTAATGATGAGAGGCTTGGCAGAGTATTTTAGAGAAAATAGTGAGCTTTCTATCTTATTACAAGGTGAAATGCCTAAAGCCAAATTACTCGAACAATTTATTCATGAAACCCACAGCGTGCTAGTTGCAACCTCGAGCTTTTGGGAAGGTGTGGATGTTCGTGGTGATGCGCTATCATTAGTCATTATTGATAAATTGCCTTTTACTGCACCAGATGAGCCTTTACTAAAAGCACGCATTGAAGATTGCCGATTGCAAGGAGGCGATCCATTTAATGATATACAGATCCCTGAAGCGGTTATTACGCTGAAACAAGGTGTAGGACGCCTAATTCGAGATGTGACAGATCGTGGTGCGGTAATTATTTGTGATAATCGTCTTGTTATGCGAAATTACGGCGAAACCTTTCTAAAAAGTTTACCTAATTCAACCCGTACCCGAGATCTCAACAAAGTGGTACAATTCTTACAAAATGAGAAAATGGATTAATAATGAAAAATATCACCTTATTAGCACTTGATACTTCAACAGAAGCCTGTTCTGTTGCACTTTGGCATAAAGGCGAAAAAACACATTTAGATGAATTAGCACAACGTACACACACAAAACGTATTCTTCCAATGGTTGATGAGTTGCTTGCTAATTCAGGTATCAATTTGAAGCAAGTAGATGCGTTAGCATTTGGACGCGGTCCTGGTAGTTTTACTGGTGTCCGTGTCGGCGCAGGGATTGCTCAAGGGCTTGCATTTGGTGCTGATTTACCTGTTATTGCGGTATCAAATTTAACAGCAATGGCTCAGGCTGCATTTGAATTACATCAAGCTGAAAATGTGGCAGCTGCCATTGATGCGAGAATGAATGAAGTTTATTTTTCTCAAGTAAAACGAGAAAAAGTGCGGTCAGAATTGGGTGAGTTTTTCCAATGGAATCCTGTTATAGAAGAACAAGTTTGCCAACCTGAAAAAGTGCTTGAACAGCTTTCAGATTTAACCGCCTATCGAGTCGGAACAGGTTGGGCTGCGTATCCTCAATTTAGAGACAGTGGCTTAGAAGTAAGTGATATTATTTTACCTTCTGCACAATATATGCTTGAGCTTGCTTTAACAGATTATGCACAGAATAAAGTCATATCCGCCTTAGAAATTGAACCGGTTTATTTGCGTAATGAAGTAACTTGGAAAAAATTACCTGGGCGTGAATAATTTTCAAAAAGGAGTTGAAGATGAATAAAAAAACGATCTTAGTTTTGACCGCACTTTCGACCACATTAGTGGGATGTGTCAATGCACCGAAAGGACTGGAAAAAGAGCAGTTTACTTTAAAATCATTATCTTCAATTCAACAGAGTGATTATAGCTGTCAGTGCAAATCAATTCGTTTAGGCGGAAAAGTATTAACAGCACAAGCCTTGCCGAATAAAACTAAAATTGAAGTATTAAGCTATCCAGTTTACTCAACCTCAGCAAAACCTATGATTGATGAACAACCTAATGGACGTTTTATCACTTATCTTGATGGTTTTGTGGAGCCAGAAAGCTTAAAAGATCAATTTATTACAATTGGTGGTACCTTACTGAAAACAGAACAAGGCAAGGTTGATCAAGCCAACTATATTTATCCGGTTATTAAAACCAATCATTATCGTGTCTGGAAGCTCTCTCAAAGCTATTATTATCCAGATGATATGTGGGATGATTGGGGCTTTTTCGGTAGACGACCGTATTATTGGTATGGTGAGCCTGAAATTCGCTATTATCTCTATTAACTAAATGATAAAATTAAGAAAATTTTCCAAAGAATAAGGATAAAAAATGGAAAAAGTTTGGTTTCAAAATTATCCAGAAGGTTCACCTACCACACTGGATACATCCAAGTATGATTCAATTCTCGATATTTTAGATAAAGCAATTCGTGAGCACCCAGACCGTCCCGCCTATATCAACATGGGGCAGGTTTTAACATTTCGTAAATTAGAAGAGCGTAGCCGTGCATTTGCCGCTTATTTACAAAATGAATTGAAGCTAGAACGTGGTGAGCGTGTTGCATTAATGATGCCGAATTTATTGCAATATCCTATTGCGCTTTTTGGTATCTTACGTGCGGGTTTAGTTGTGGTAAACGTAAATCCACTTTATACCCCACGTGAATTAGAACATCAGTTACAAGATAGCGGCGCAACAGCCATTGTTGTGGTTTCAAACTTTGCTTCAACCTTAGAAAAAATTGTATTTAATACTAAAGTGAAGCACGTTATTTTAACAAGAATGGGCGATCAGCTTTCTTTTGGTAAGCGTAATTTGGTCAATTTTGTGGTGAAATACGTTAAAAAGTTAGTGCCAAAATATAAATTACCGAATGCAGTGACTTTCCGTGAAGTGTTAAGTATTGGTAAATATCGCCAATATGTTCGTCCACAAGTGGATCGTGAAGATTTAGCCTTCTTACAATATACAGGTGGTACAACGGGTGTTGCTAAAGGTGCAATGCTGACACATGGCAATATTATTACCAATATTTTCCAAGCTAAGTGGATTGCAGAGCCATTTATTGGCGATCATGCTAAGCAACGCGTTGCCGTACTGGCTTTACCGCTTTATCATGTTTTTGCCTTAACGGTAAACTGTTTACTTTTCTTAGAGCTTGGCGTGACTGCGCTCTTAATTACGAATCCACGTGATATTGATGGATTTGTTAAAGAGCTCAAAAAATACCGCTTTGAAGCGATTACAGGGGTAAATACCTTGTTTAATGCGCTACTTAATAATGAAAATTTCAAAGAAGTAGATTTTTCACGATTAAAACTTTCAGTTGGCGGCGGTATGGCGATCCAACAATCAGTTGCAACACGTTGGCATGATTTAACCGGCTGTAACATCATTGAAGGTTATGGCATGACAGAATGCTCACCGCTAATTGCCGCTTGTCCGATTAATGTGGTGAAACACAATGGTACAATCGGTGTACCAGTGCCAAATACTGATATTAAGATTATCAAAGACGATGGCTCAGAAGCACAACTTGGTGAAGTCGGAGAGCTTTGGGTTAAAGGTGAACAAGTCATGCGTGGTTATTGGCAACGTCCTGAAGCGACAGCTGAAGTACTTAAAGATGGCTGGATGGCAACGGGTGACATCGTCATTATGGACGAGAGCTATAGCCTCCGTATTGTTGACCGCAAAAAAGATATGATCTTAGTTTCAGGCTTCAACGTTTATCCAAATGAAATCGAAGATGTCGTGATGCTAAATTATAAAGTTGCTGAAGTGGTCGCTATTGGTGTGCCACATGAGGTGTCGGGAGAAACCATCAAAATCTTCGTTGTGAAGAAAGATGATAGCCTCACGCGTGATGAATTACGCCAGCATTGCAGACAACATCTCACAGGTTATAAAGTCCCGAAAGATATTGAGTTTCGTGATGAATTACCGAAAAGTAATGTAGGCAAAATTTTAAGACGCATACTGCGTGATGAAGAAATAGCAAAACGCGCGCAACATTAATTAAATCAGGGATATGTGTTCATATCCCTGTTTAGTCTGTACCTCTATTTGAAAATACATCCTATTACAATGATAAAAGAATGCCAAAATCAACCGCACTTTACGTTAATTCAAAATAATGAAGAACTGGCTCAGGTTTGTCAGTTAGCTCGTCAGCAAAGTGCGGTCGCTTTAGATACCGAATTTATGCGAGTATCGACCTATTATCCTAAATTAGGATTAATTCAACTTTATGATGGTGAACGTGTTTCATTGATCGATCCTTTATCCATCACTGATTTTTCACCTTTTGTAGAATTATTACGCGATCAGCAAGTGACAAAAATTTTGCATGCTTGTAATGAAGATTTATTGGTTTTCTTACAAGAGTTTGATGCACTTCCACAACCTATGATGGATACACAAATTATGGCGCGTTTTCTCGGTTTTGCTAATTCAGCAGGCCTGGCTAAACTTGTATTGCATTATTTGGGCGTTGAAATGGATAAAGGGGCAACGCGTACAAATTGGCTAAAACGTCCACTTTCACCCGTACAGCTACAATATGCCGCAGGGGATGTATGGTATCTTTTGCCGGTCTATCAAAAAATGCAAATAGAATTAGCGCAATCACCTTGGCTTCAAGCGGTAATTGATGATTGCCAGCTTGCAATTTCGAAAACCAGTAAATTAGACGATCGCGATCCAAATAAAGCTTATTTGGATATTCCGAATGTTTGGAAATTGAATCCGCTCGAATTAGCGCGTTTACAGTTATTGGCCAAATGGCGACAAGAAACCGCAATGGCACGAAACTTAGCCCTTTCTTATGTGGTGAAATCGGATAACCTTTGGAAAGTGGCAAAAAATAATCCTCGTAATACATCAGAAATGCTAGCGCTTGGATTATCTGAAAATGAAGTCCGTGTGCGTGGTAAAAAAATGCTTCAATTGTTAGCACAAAGCCGCCGAATTTCCCCTTATGATTATCCTAAACGTTTAGTGCGTATAGTGGATGATCCTCGTTATAAAAAAGCAATTCGATTATTACAAGAAAAAGCCTATGAACTGACCCCAAAAGGATTAACCCTTGATATTCTAGCCAGTAAACGAAATTTAGAAGATCTCATCAAATGGGTTTGGCTAAAAAATGAAGATATAACAAAACTGCCTGATTTACTTTTAGGGTGGAGAAGAGAAATTGGCTTAAAGCTGGTTGAATACTTAAAATCCGTAGAGTAGTCATTAAAAACAAGCCTAAAAATAACCGCACTTTGAATCATCAAAAGTGCGGTTATTTTCTTTAGTGTTTTACAACGATGGCTTTAATTAAGCTTGAGTTGCTTGGATTGCAGTTAATGCGATGGTGTAGATGATATCATCCACTAATGCACCACGAGATAAGTCATTAACCGGTTTACGCATACCTTGAAGCATTGGGCCTACAGCCACTAAATCAGCAGAACGTTGAACCGCTTTATAGCCGATGTTACCTGCGTTGATATCAGGGAATACAAATACGTTTGCTTGGCCTGCTACTTTAGAGTTTGGTGCTTTAGACGCCGCCACATCTTTCATCACAGCGGCATCGTATTGTAATGGACCATCAATTAATAAGTCAGGACGTTTTTCTTGTGCAATACGGGTAGCTTCTTTTACCTTCTCTACAGATTGACCAGAACCAGAAGTACCGGTTGAGTAAGAAAGCATTGCGACTTTCGGATTTAAACCAAATGCTTTTGCCGATTCAGCGGATTGAATTGCGATTTCAGCCAGTTGTTCAGCGGTTGGTTCTGGGTTTACTGCACAGTCACCATACACTAATACTTGGTCTGGTAATAACATGAAGAATACAGACGAGATAATTGAGCTACCTGGTGCTGTTTTGATGATTTGCATCGGTGGACGAATGGTATTTGCAGTGGTGTGAACGGCACCAGAGACTAAACCATCTACTTCACCCGCTTCTAACATCATCGTACCTAATACAACAGTGTCTTCTAATTGTGCACGTGCTTGTTCTTCCGTTAAGCCTTTAGATTTACGTAATTCAACTAAACGAGCAACATAGTTTTCGCGTACGTCAGCAGGATTGATGATTGTTACATCAGCACCTAAAGTTACGCCTTGTTCTACCGCAACTTTTTTCACTGATTCAGGATCCGCTAATAATACTGATTTTGCGATACCACGTTCAGCACAGATAGCCGCCGCTTTAACGGTACGAGGTTCATCACCTTCTGGTAATACGATAGTTTTACCTGCTTTGCGTGCTAAATCAGTTAATTTAAAACGGAATGCTGCTGGAGAAATACGCGCTTCACGAGCAAGTGGTGCAGAGATTGCATTCGCTAATGCTTGAGCATCTAAGGTTTTAATTTTGCCTGCTTGCGCACCAAATACACCTAAGATGTCAGCGTTGTTCACACCGCCAAATTCTGAAGCAACGGCTTCTACTAATGTGCCTTCTTCATTGTTTGCTACTAAGATGATTTGTGCATCTAAGGTTTGTGCAATCGCAAAGTTTAAGCTGTTTGCAAAAGGCGCTTGAGCTGAAGGTTGAACACCTTTAACAACCACTAGATTTGCATTTAATGCTTGCAAATCAGCCACGATTTTTTCTAACAACACGTCTTTTTGATTATTTGCGATTAATGCTTGAGCGGCTTTTACATCTTCTACTGCATTGAATACGACAGCGCCTGTTGTTTTAGCTGCATCTAATGCTGTCGCTAAATTTGCTTCTGCGCTAGTTGGAATAAGAATAACTGCTTTAGTCATTTTGATATACCTTTTAATGAATGAAAAAACCTGCTGATTTCTCAGCAGGTTTGAAGAAAGTTGATTAGCCCGCTAAACGTGCTGTATCTTGTGCAATTACTAATTCTTCGTTAGTTGGAAGAACGATCGCTTTGAATGCAGAGTCATCAGCAGTGATTACGCCTGATTTGCCAAAGCGAGCAGCAAGGTTACGTTCTTGGTCTAATTTGATGCCGAATAATTTTAAGTGGCCTAATGCTAATTCACGAACGTGAGCAGAGTTTTCACCAATACCACCCGTAAATGCGATGGCATCTAAGTGATCGTCACCTAAAACTGCCATGTATGCACCGATGTATTTTGCTAAACGGTAGCTGTAAACATCTAATGCACGTTTTGCTTCTGGTTTAGAAGCATCATCATAGTTATCTTCTGCATAGCGACAGTCGCTTGTTACTTCAGTTAAACCTAAAAGACCTGATTTTTTCACTAAGGTCTCTTCGATTTGCTCCATTGACATGCCTAAGTTTTTGTATAGATAGAAAACGATCGCAGGGTCGATGTCACCACAACGTGTACCCATGACTAAACCTTCTAACGGGGTTAAGCCCATAGATGTGTCGATACATTTACCATGACGAACCACAGAAACAGAACCACCGTTACCTAAGTGACAGATGATTGCGTTTACTTGGTCTGCTGGTTTACCTACATATTCAGCGACTTCACGAGAAACGAAGTAGTGGCTGGTACCGTGTGCACCATAGCGACGTACGCCATGTTCTTTGTAAAGTGAGTATGGAAGTGCATAGAGATACGCTTCTTCAGGCATGGTTTGGTGGAATGCTGTATCAAATACGACAACGTTCTTATCTTTTAAGTGTGGGAATGTTTTGAATGCTTCACGGATACCGATTAAGTGAGCAGGGTTGTGAAGTGGAGCAAATTGTGCTGCATCTTCAATACCTTTAACTACCTCATCTGTTACGATAACCGATTGAGTGTATTTCTCACCACCGTGAACAATACGGTGACCAATCGAGGTGATAGAGTTTTTAAGCTCATCAGTCATAATGTTTGACGCGATGAAGTTAAGCGCTTCAGTGTGCGCTGCACCAGCACCTAAATCTGCGCTACCTTTTTCACCGTTAAGTTTCCATTTGATACGAGCTTCAGGAAGATAAAATGCTTCTGCTAAGCCTGATAATTTTTCTTCACCTGTTGCAGGATCAAGGATTGCAAATTTTAATGAAGAACTACCACAGTTAAGGATGAGAACAAGTTTTGACATAGGAACCCTATTTTTGATTGAGGTTAATAAAAATCCATTCAAAAGAACGGAGTATAAATCCTGTATAGAATACACCTTTTAGCGTATAAAATAAATTAACTGGAGGGTAAAAATACGATCTTTTATTAGAAAAGTTGAAAATTTCAACAATTTCTAGTCAGGGATGACAATTAAACCTAAACTAGAGTATTATAAGTGCGGTTATTTTCAAGGATGTTTTTATGTCATCATTTTTTTCAACCTTAAAACAAGGGCAAATTTATTTGCAAACGTGGCCATTAGAAGCGAAGCTCGGCATGATTTTTCCCGAAAATCGCATTATTAAAGCCACAAAATTTGCACAAAAATTTATGCCTTTTATGGCAGTATTTGCGGTGGTCTGGCAGCAACTTTATGCCAAAGCAGATCTTACTGCATTTTCGCTTGCTATTTTGACCGCACTTTGTGCGTTAGCTATGCCATTTCAAGGTTTATATTGGTTGGGGAAACGAGCAAAATCACCCTTAGAGCCGCAAAGTTCTCAGTGGTTTTATGAGATTAGTGAACGTTTAAGAAAACAACATGAAAGTTTGCCAACTGTGCAAGATAAACCGACATATCAGCACTTGGCAGAAGTACTACAAAAGGCACAGCAAAAATTAGACAAAGCATTTTGGCAGGAAATCTAGCCAATTGCTTCAAATTTAATTGACGCAAACGTTTTCCTTTTATGTTTTTTTATGTAAAATACTGCGGTCGCAATGGCGACCCTTTTTAATTGAGAGACTATTTAATGATTGATTATATTATCATTGGCATCATCGCATTTTCGATTATCGTGAGTTTATTACGTGGATTTGTGCGAGAGGTGATGTCCCTTGCAAGCTGGGTCGTTGCATTTATTGTCGCTAGCCAATTTTATCCTTATCTTGCCACTTATCTTACTCAAATCGAATCTGACTACGTGCGTAATGGCACGGCAATCGGCATTTTATTTGTTTTAACCTTAATCGTCGGTGGCATTGTTAATTATGTGATTAGCCAATTAGTGGATAAAACAGGACTTACCGGAACAGATCGTGTTCTCGGTGCGGCATTCGGCTTAATTCGTGGGGCGTTAATCGTTGCTGCGATCTTATTCTTCTTGGATACCTTCACTAACTTTGAACAAACCGATTGGTGGAAAGAATCAAAATTAATTCCTCATTTCGGCTTCATTATTGAATGGTTCTTCCAACAACTACAAGCAAGTTCTAGTTTTTTAAACTCAACTTTTAAACAATAAGGTAATCAATCAGTATGTGTGGAATTGTCGGTATCGTTAGCCAAAATCCGGTTAATGAATCCATTTATGCAGCATTAACGTTATTACAGCATCGAGGTCAAGATGCGGCGGGGATTGTCACAATCGATGATGAAAACCGCTTTCGTTTGCGTAAGGCTAATGGTCTTGTAAGCGATGTGTTCAGACAAGAGCATATGTTACGTTTACAAGGTCATGCAGGCCTCGGACATGTACGTTATCCAACAGCCGGCAGTTCAAGCGTATCTGAAGCGCAGCCTTTCTATGTTAACTCACCTTATGGTTTAAGCCTTGTTCACAATGGTAACTTAACCAATTCAGACGAATTAAAAGATAAATTATTTAAAGAAGCACGTCGTCACATAAATACTAATTCGGATTCAGAACTTCTTCTCAATATTCTTGCAAATCATTTAGATAGAGTGAATAAATACCATCTCGATCCGCAAGATATTTTTAATGCAATTCGTGCGACACACAAAGATATCCGTGGTGCTTATGCATGCTTAGCGATGATTATTGGACATGGCATGGTGGCATTTCGCGATCCGTTTGGTATTCGTCCACTCGTGTTAGGTAAACGAGAAGAAAATGGCTCTGTGGAATATATGTTTGCCTCTGAAAGTGTGGCATTAGACGTCGCAGGTTTTGAATTAGTGCGTGATGTTGCACCGGGCGAAGCGATTTATGTGACCTTTGATGGTCAGCTTTATGCTGAGCAGTGTGCAGAAAGTGCGGTCTTAAATCCGTGTATTTTTGAATACGTGTACTTTGCTCGTCCTGATTCAACAATAGACGGTGTGTCTGTCTATGCCGCACGTGTTCACATGGGCGAACATTTAGGTAAAAAAATTGCAAAAGAATGGGTTGAGGAAGCCGATAATATTGACGTGGTGATTCCAGTACCAGAGACTTCAACGGATATTGCGTTACAGATTGCGAAAATCTTAGGCAAACCTTATCGTCAAGGCTTTGTGAAAAACCGCTATGTTGGCCGTACATTTATTATGCCTGGACAAGCACAACGTATTAGTTCAGTCCGTCGCAAGCTCAATACGATTAAAGCAGAATTTAAAGATAAAAATGTGTTATTAGTCGATGATTCCATTGTTCGTGGTACAACATCCGAACAAATCGTGAGTATGGCTAGAGCAGCAGGTGCGAAGAAAATTTACTTTGCATCAGCCGCGCCAGAAATTCGTTACCCGAATGTGTACGGCATTGATATGCCAACAAAACGAGAACTCATTGCCTATGGCCGTAATGTTGATGAAATTGCGAAATTGATTGGCGTAGATAAATTAGTTTTCCAAGATCTTGAAGCGCTGACAGAATCAGTACGCCAAGAAAACCCAGCCATTCAAGGCTTTGATTGTTCAGTCTTTACTGGCGAATATATCACTGGCGATATCACGCCAGAATACCTTGACAGCATCGCTTCTCAACGTAGTGATTCGGCAAAGAAAAAACGAGAAAAAGATGCAAGCAACCTTGAAATCCATAATGAAGGTTAAGTGCATTTAAGATCGTAAAAAAGCACTAAATTCAATGCAATGTTTGGTGCTTTTTCTTTTTAATTAAATAGAAAGAAAAATGACCGCACTTGATGTATTCAAAGTGCGGTCATTTTTTTATGCGTTTTAGTCTTTATAGAGATCGTTATAAAGCGTACTTTCAAATTGCACAAGTGGTGCTCGTTTTGTCTTACTTTCTAAATCACCGGTTGAATAGCCATTGATAAATTGAACGAAAGCCACTTTTTCACCTCGAGCATTGGTCATAAAGCCGGCAAGGTTATAGACACCTTTCAATGAGCCAGTTTTAGCGATGACGTTTTTTACCAGTGGTGGATTTATTAAGCTACCACGCCCACTGATTGTGCCATCCACACCTGCAATTGGGAAAGTTTCCATTAAGTGTAATTTATCTTCGTTTTTGGCGATGTATTCGAGGACGGAAAGCATGGTTTTCGGTGCAACTAAATTATGACGAGAAAGACCCGAACCATCAGCTAAAATGCTATTACCAAATTTAATGCCTTGTTTTTGCAATACGGATTTCACCGCTAATGTGCCTAATTGGAATGAAGCAGGGCGTTTATAGTAGTTGTAGGCTACCGCTCTAAATAAGGCATCGGCAATTTGGTTATCCGATTTTTTCATCATTTTTTTCAATAGCTCAGGCAACGGTTTAGATAAATGCTGAGCGAGTTTTTGTCCTTGCTGTGGTTTTTGAGGTTGTTTTACCTGACCGGTAAATTCAATACCAAGACGCTTTAATTGACGTTGGATAATGGCAGCAGCGTAGGCATCAGGATCTTGCACGGCGAAGCTAAGCCCAAAGGGTTTAGTTTGGCGTGCAATACAGCCTTTTACTTGATAGCGATTATTGTCGTGAACAACGACGTCTAACTGGCAATAACCGGCTTCTTGTTGATCTGCAATATATACTTGTCCGAAAACTTGAATTGGGAATTGTGCAGGGACGTTAATTTTTACGGTTTCACCTACAGGTTGATTTGCATCCAGCTCTGCATAGAAACAGTTATTATCGATATTTGCCGCTGCTGGAGGAGAGTTAAAGCACATGGTGAGATCGTTCCAAATCCAACCTAACCCACGGTCGTGGCTAGCAAATACAGAGGTATCTAACACGAGATCGCCATTAATTTTCTGAATACCTTGATTTTTTAAATTAGCGAGTAGGGTGTAAAGTTGTCCACTGGTGAGATCAGGGTCACCAGTAAATTGCACAACAAGATCACCTTCTAAGGTATTATTCTGAATTTTTCCGTTACTTAAAAGTGAAGTCTCAAACTGGAAAGCATCGCCCAATACCAATTTAGCCGCTACAGCGGTAAAGACTTTTTGCGTACTGGCTGGCAACATAAAGGTTGAACCATTGTAATCGGCGATAATTTGATCTTTATTGAGATTTTTGGCAATGATACTGGCAGAAGCACCTTCCGGTAAGTATTGGGTGATAGAAGCCACATTAACTTCAGCCATAGAGGAAAAAGAAAAGCCGAGTGTGATAAATGCCGCTTTAAGTGCGGTCGAAATAGAAGATTTTTTAGTCATTTTTAGTTCTGTTATGGTTGCTATTTTTCTCAAGACGGATAATAATAAGCCCCGAACTCAATTGAGTAAATCATTTTTTATTTTTCATTGGCTACGGCAAGGTTGCAAGACGTTGTCGTGGTTTTGTTTTTACCAAATTTCAAGGAAAAAGAATGAAACAAATTCCAATGACCGTGCGCGGTGCGGAGTTATTACGAGAAGAATTAGATTTCTTAAAAAATGAGCGTCGCCCAGAAATTATCAAGGCGATTGCTGAAGCACGTGAGCACGGCGACTTAAAAGAAAATGCAGAATATCACGCCGCGCGTGAGCAACAAGGTTTTTGCGAGGGACGTATTCAAGAGATTGAAGGCAAACTTGCAAATTGTCAGGTTATCGATGTCACTAAATTGCCGAATAACGGTAAAGTTATTTTTGGTGCTACAGTTGTATTAGTGAATACCGATACCGATGAAGAAGTGACTTATCAAATCGTAGGTGATGATGAGGCAGATATTAAATCAGGTTTGATTTCTGTGAATTCACCGATTGCCCGTGGTTTGATAGGCAAAGAGTTGGATGATACCGTGAATATCACCACACCAGGTGGAACGGTTGAGTTCGAGATTATTGAAGTTAATTACATCTAAAAAAACATCCCCTCAAATTGAGGGGATAACAATTATTTACGAGGCAGCTGTATTTTGCCTTCTTCGCTTGGTCTATAAAGAACCAAAATATGTCCGATAGTTTGAACGTTAGATGATTGTGTTTCACGCACGATCGCATCGATGATCAGTTGTTTGGTTTCACGATCTGCGCCAGCAATTTTCACTTTGATGAGTTCGTGATGATTTAATGCATTATCAATTTCGGCCAACACCCCTTCGGTTAAGCCGTTACCGCCAAGCATGACGACAGGACTAAGGTGATGAGCGAGTCCTTTTAAAAATTGTTTTTGTTTTGTTGATAAAATTGTCATAAGGAGTCCTTTAATAAAATGAATATTTGTCATGAAGAGACCGAAAAAAGCGGTCAGAAAAAATGTGGTTTTTCAGCACTTTTTGGTAAGTCTAGCCTTGAATTTGGCAGATTGTACCCAAATATAGATGAAACTACTACAAAAAATAGTACAAAAGATAGAGTTTATGGGAAAGAAAAAACGTTCAGCGAGTTCTTCTCGTTGGCTAAACGAACATTTTAAAGATCCGTTTGTTCAGAAAGCACACAAGCAAAAATTACGCTCTCGTGCTTACTTTAAACTAGATGAGATTCAACAAACAGATAAATTGTTCAAGCCAGGAATGACCGTAGTTGATCTCGGTGCTGCTCCAGGAGGTTGGTCACAATATGTCGTGAGCCAAATCGGTGGAAAAGGAAGAGTCATTGCGTGCGATATTTTGGATATGAATCCAATTGTCGGCGTTGATTTTTTACAAGGCGATTTCCGTGATGAAAACGTGTTGAATGCATTATTAGAACGAGTTGGGGAAGCTAAAGTTGATGTAGTGATGTCCGATATGGCACCGAATTTTAGTGGTATGCCATCGGTTGATATTCCGCGAGCAATGTATTTAGTAGAACTGGCTTTAGATATGTGTAAGCAAGTTTTGGCGAAAAAAGGCAGTTTTGTGGTCAAAGTATTCCAGGGAGAAGGCTTCGATGAGTATTTGCGTGAAATTCGTTCACTGTTTAGTGTTGTGAAAGTACGTAAGCCGGAGGCCTCTCGTGGACGTTCTCGCGAAGTTTATATTGTAGCGAGTGGTTATAAAGGCGAATAATTGCTTTGATAGCTTTTCATTGTGTCACGGATGAGATAGTATCTCGTTTTATTTTAATTAACTTAAGAAAGGCAGGTTAAACCTTGAACGATATGGTCAAAAATCTAGTTCTATGGGTTGTGGTTGCAGTTGTCATGATGACGGCTTACCAAAGTTTTAACTCCAATGGCGTGAGTGACTCAACAGATTACACAACTTTTGTGTATGATGTGAGTAATAGTCAAGTGAAAGAAGCGCGTTTTGATGCGAATGAAATCACTGTGACCAAAAATGACGGTTCTAAATATATGACCGTTATGCCACCGTTGGAAGATAAAAAACTCTTAGATGACTTATTAAATAAAAAAGTCAAAATCGAAGGTACGCCTTTTGAAAAACGTAGTTTACTATCACAAATTTTGATTTCTTGGTTCCCGATGCTATTCCTTGTTGGGGTATGGGTTTTCTTCATGCGCCAAATGCAAGGTGGTGGCGGCAAAGCTATGAGCTTTGGTAAAAGCCGCGCTAAAATGCTGAACCAAGACCAAATCAAAGTCACTTTTGCGGATGTCGCAGGTTGTGATGAAGCCAAAGAAGAAGTCGGTGAAGTGGTCGATTTCTTGCGTGAACCGAAAAAATTCCAAAACCTGGGCGGTAAAATTCCAAAAGGTATTTTGATGGTTGGACCTCCTGGTACAGGTAAAACTTTATTAGCTAAGGCTATTGCGGGTGAAGCAAAAGTACCTTTCTTTACCATTTCAGGTTCTGACTTTGTGGAGATGTTTGTGGGTGTTGGTGCTTCTCGTGTACGTGATATGTTCGAGCAAGCGAAGAAAAATGCACCATGCTTAATCTTTATTGATGAAATTGATGCGGTAGGTCGCCAACGTGGTGCAGGCTTAGGTGGTGGACACGATGAGCGTGAACAAACCCTTAACCAAATGTTAGTTGAAATGGATGGTTTCGGTGGTAACGAAGGTGTAATTGTTATTGCCGCAACGAACCGTCCAGATGTACTTGACCCCGCATTAACTCGTCCAGGCCGTTTTGACCGTCAAGTTGTTGTGGGTTTACCGGATGTGAAAGGTCGTGAGCAAATTTTAAAAGTTCACATGCGTAAAGTCCCTGTGGCTGATGATGTTGATGCGATGACACTTGCTCGTGGTACGCCAGGTTATTCAGGTGCGGATTTAGCGAACTTGGTTAATGAAGCAGCATTATTTGCTGCGCGCAGCAATAAACGCACTGTATCGATGCTTGAGTTTGAAAAAGCCAAAGATAAGATCAATATGGGACCTGAGCGTCGTACCATGATCATGACGGATAAACAAAAAGAATCGACAGCGTACCATGAAGCAGGTCACGCCATTGTGGGTTACTTAGTACCAGAACATGATCCAGTACATAAAGTCACGATTATTCCTCGTGGTCGCGCATTAGGTGTGACTTTCTTCTTGCCTGAAGGTGATCAAATTAGTATCAGCCAAAAACAATTAGAAAGTAAACTTTCAACACTTTATGCAGGACGTTTAGCAGAAGATTTGATTTACGGTGAAGAAAATATTTCGACTGGTGCATCTAACGATATTAAAGTGGCAACCAATATTGCACGTAATATGGTGACCCAATGGGGCTTCTCAGATAAACTCGGTCCGATTCTTTATACCGAAGATGAAGGCGAAGTATTCTTAGGTCGCTCAATGGCGAAAGCAAAACATATGTCTGATGAAACGGCACATGCGATTGATGAAGAAGTACGTGCGATTGTAAATCGTAACTATGCGAGAGCAAGACAGATTTTGATCGACAATATGGATATTCTTCACGCCATGAAAGATGCGTTAGTGAAATATGAAACCATTGAAGAAGAACAAATCAAGCAGCTAATGAATCGTGAGCCTGTTACACCACCATCTGGTTGGGAAGATAACAAAGATACAAAACCAACAGCAAAACCGCAGGAAGAAAAAACTGAAAGTGAGGTTAATCATTCAGAAGATCCTGAAGAGTAAGAATAAAGCCTTCCTAATTAGGAAGGCTTTTTTTATTTATAATGTCATTCTTTTCATCACTATATTCCGTTATAATCTAGCCTTTAAAATTTGATTTAAAAATTGACCGCACTTTATGAAACTTTACGCTAATAACAAATGTCTAGATTTATCATTACCTCAAATTATGGGAATTTTGAATTTCACGCCTGATTCATTTTCAGATGGCGGACAGTTTTTTAGTCTAGACAAAGCATTATTTCAAGTTGAAAAAATGCTCAAAGAAGGTGCAACAATTATTGATATTGGCGGGGAATCAACTCGACCAATAATGGCAGAAGAAGTGCCTGAAACTGAAGAGTTGCAACGAGTGATACCTCTTGTTGAAGCCGTGCAAAAACGTTTTGATTGTTGGATTTCAGTGGATACCTCTAAAGCAATTGTGATGCAAGAAGCAGCTAAGGTCGGCATGGATTTAATCAATGATATTCGTGCTTTACGTGAACCTGGTGCACTCGAAATAGCAGGACAGTTGAATTTACCCACTTGTATCATGCACATGCAAGGACAGCCGCGCACAATGCAGACTAATCCGCATTATGATGATGTAGTCCAAGATGTTTATCAGTTTTTAGAAGCTCGGACTAAAGCTTGTTTAGATGCGGGAATCGCTAAAGAAAATATCATTTGGGATATGGGGTTTTGTTTTGGTAAGACCGTGCAGCATAACTATAAACTTTTACAGCAATTAGCACACTTTTGTGAAAGTGGATATCCTGTTTTAGCAGGGCTTTCACGTAAATCGATGATTGGTGCTGTATTAGATAAGCCTGTGACTGAACGTGTTGTGGGAAGTGTAGCTGGGGCATTAATTGCGGCTCAAAATGGTGCGACAATTTTGCGTGTACATGATGTAGCAGCAACAGCAGATGCTTTAAAAGTATGGCAGGCAACGCAACAAGCGTAAAAAAACTAACAGATTTTATATGTTGTAGAATAAATGATTTCTGCAACATCGTTATTCAAATTTAATAAGGAATAAACATGGCAAATCGTAAATATTTTGGTACTGATGGTGTACGTGGAAAAGTAGGTACATATCCAATCACACCTGATTTCGCATTAAAATTAGGTTGGGCAGCGGGTAAAGTTTTAGCCTCTCAAGGTTCTCGCACGGTATTAATCGGGAAAGATACTCGTATTTCAGGTTATATGTTGGAATCTGCACTTGAAGCAGGTTTGGCTGCAGCGGGTTTAACTGCCGCATTTACCGGTCCAATGCCAACACCTGCCGTGGCGTATTTAACCCGTACTTTCCGTTTAGAAGCGGGTATTGTCATTTCGGCATCACATAACCCTTATTATGATAACGGGATTAAATTCTTCTCTTCACAAGGTACAAAATTACCAGATGATATTGAAGAAGCGATTGAAGCCATGCTTGATCAGCCAATGGATTGTGTGGAGTCTGCTGATTTAGGTAAAGCAAGCCGTATCAGTGATGCCGCAGGACGTTATATCGAATTTTGTAAAAGCACTTTCCCTGCACATCTTGGTTTAGATGGTTATAAAATAGTAGTGGATTGCGCAAATGGTGCGACCTATCATATTGCGCCAAATGTATTACGTGAGTTAGGCGCTGAAGTGATTGAAATTGGTACAGATCCAAACGGAATCAATATCAATGAAAAATGTGGTGCAACCGATGTAAAAGCGT
>NZ_CAJLNI010000022.1 GCF_905207935.1 uncultured Haemophilus sp. | reverse complement strand
TGCTATACAAGGCGGATTATAGCATATAATAATCTTTTATGCAATATACAATATAGGCAGATATTGATCTGCCTTTTCTTTTTTACATAAATGAATAATTACTCATCCAAGAAACTTCTTAAGGTTTCTGAACGACTTGGATGACGTAATTTACGTAATGCTTTTGCTTCAATCTGACGAATACGCTCACGAGTTACGTCAAATTGTTTACCCACTTCTTCGAGTGTATGGTCAGTATTCATATCAATACCAAAACGCATACGTAATACTTTTGCTTCACGAGGAGTTAAACCTTCTAACACTTCATGAGTCGCTACTTTTAAGCTTTGTGCGGTTGCAGAATCTAATGGTAATTCAAGGGTTGAATCCTCAATGAAGTCACCTAAATGTGAATCATCGTCGTCACCAATTGGGGTTTCCATAGAAATAGGTTCTTTCGCAATTTTAAGCACTTTACGAATCTTATCTTCTGGCATTCCCATGCGTTCAGCAAGCTCTTCTGGCGTCGCTTCACGTCCCATTTCTTGTAACATTTGACGAGAAATACGATTTAATTTGTTAATCGTTTCAATCATATGAACAGGAATACGGATTGTACGCGCTTGGTCCGCAATCGAACGAGTAATGGCCTGACGAATCCACCAGGTTGCATAAGTGGAGAATTTATAACCACGGCGGTATTCAAATTTATCTACCGCTTTCATCAAACCGATATTCCCTTCTTGAATTAAATCCAAGAATTGTAAACCTCGGTTGGTATATTTTTTCGCAATAGAAATGACTAAACGTAAGTTGGCTTCAACCATTTCTTTTTTCGCACGGCGAGCTTTTTGTTCACCACGAGATACCGCATCGCAAATCTCACGCATTTGTTGGATCGTAAGATTAGTTTGCTGTTCAATATTCGCTAAGTTATCTAAAGATAAACGGATACGCTCTTCATATTTTGGTAAACGTTTTGCCCAAGCTTTCGTTGATTTTAATGCTTTTGCTACCCATGCATCACTGCTGCCATTAGCAATAATCAGTGCCTCAAATTCATCTTTTGGCATACCCGCAATATCAACTAATACTTTTTGTAGTTGACGCTCTTCTGAACGTACACGTTTCATCATATTCTTCATTGATAAAACAAGTATATCGAATTGTTTAGGCACTAAACGGAATTGTTTAAAAATATCTGCGAGTAGAGCAATTTGATCTTTTGCGCGTTTACCACTGCGTCCGTGTTTTGCAATAGTCGCCAATGTTTTAGTATGTTGCTCTCTTAATGCCGCGAATCTTTCACGCGCCACTTCAGGGTCTATACTGTTATCTGAATCG
The DNA here is from genome assembly GCF_905207935.1 of uncultured Haemophilus sp. Lineage (GTDB taxonomy): Bacteria > Pseudomonadota > Gammaproteobacteria > Enterobacterales > Pasteurellaceae > Haemophilus_D. The sequence continues at coordinate 18,505 of NZ_CAJLNI010000022.1, read as the reverse complement.
CTGTCATCTGAACTTGAGCTGCTATCGCTTTCATCTTCCTCATCGCTCTCTTCATCAACTTCTGCAACAGATTCGGTGCTTTCATCTTCGTCAGCGAAATTCTCACCAACATTCACTACTTCCTCTGCAGCAATATTTGGATCCACAAAGCCGGTAATTAAATCAGCTAAACGATAATTTCCCGCTTCAACTTGATCATAATTATCTAATAATTCAGTTAACGCTTCTGGGTACGCAGCAATGGCGGTTTGAACTTCGTCAATCCCCTCTTCAATACGTTTTGCAATGCTGATTTCATCTTCACGGGTAAGAAGATCAACCGTTCCCATTTCACGCATATACATACGCACAGGATCGGTTGTACGACCGATTTCAGATTCCACATTTGATAAAATCTGCGTTGCTTCTTCCACCGCATCTTCATCTGGAATCGTGTCATTCAACATCATTTCGTCACTTTCCGGTGCTTCATCCAGAACCGGAATACCCGCATCATGCTGTAAAGTTTGCAACAACTTATCGTAATATTCTGGATCGATCAAATCTTCTGGAAGCAAGTCATTGATCTCCGCATAAGTTAAATAACCTTGCGTACGACCTAATTCCATAAGTTGTTCAATTTGTTCTGAATATTGCTCGGCGGTAGATTGTTGATTTTGTTCCATTTTTATTCCCGTTTTGCGTTATTTTTGGAAGATAAAAGCCCTTGTTTTGAACAGGAGATTTTACCATTGTTATGACGGATTAACTAACTGTTTTTTCTGCTCTTCTTTTCCCTTGAGCAAATTTACTAAAATTGCTCGTTCTTGATCAGTTAAGCCTTCCGCCCTTTCTTTGGCGATAAGCATCTCAATATCACGTTCAATCGCTTGAATATTCAATCGACGATAGTTTTGAGAGAATGCATTAATGATTTCTAAGTCGTCTAGTAGATGATCCCAAGACGCCAATATTTCAAGGGGTTTGCTGAATTCTGTATCGCGAAAATATTCTAAAATTTGCCCTGTTGTAATACCTTCTCGTTCACGACAAAGTACGGTTAATTTTTCGAGTAATTCATAACCCGCCTCATGCTTTAAGGCTTGCAAACCGACATCCGAAATACGATTTACCAATTGTGAATTCTGTAATAACAGCGAAATCACCACACGCATTGGCGTTTTCTTAATGGTTTTTGGTGGCGTTTTAGGTTTTGGTTCAGCTTTATCTATTTGATTTGGAATTAAGCTTTCAAGCTGCGATTGATCAAAAATCCCAAGCTTTTGCGCCAACATATTGCGTAATGACAAGCGCAACATATCACCAGGAATTTGACGAATTAAAGGCACAGCGAGTGCTACTAATTTACCTCGTCCTTCTTGCGTCGAGAAATCCACCTGCGGACTTAAATGCGCGAATAAGAATTCTGTGAGAGACTGGGCTTGCTCAATATATTCTTCAAACTTTTCTTTACCATATTGACGAATATAAGTATCCGGATCTTCTCCATCCGGCAGGAAAATAAACTTAATTTGTCGTCCGTCTTCCAGATAAGGTAAGGCGTTTTCAAGTGCTCGCCAAGCGGCATCACGTCCCGCTCTATCACCATCGTAGCAACAAATGACTTGTTCTGTTGAACGGAACAATAATTGAATTTGCTCCGAGGTCGTTGATGTCCCAAGAGAAGCCACCGCATAATTCACACCAAATTGTGCTAATGCCACCACATCCATGTAGCCTTCAACCACTAATAGTTTTTCTGGCTCATCATTGATTTGTAAGGCTTCATACAAGCCATAAAGTTCATTACCTTTATGGTATGTAATGGTTTCGGGTGAGTTCAAATATTTGGGTTTTTCATCCGTTAAAACACGTCCCCCAAAAGCGACCGTACGACCACGTTTATCCCGAATCGGAAACATAATACGATTACGGAATTTATCGTACACATTGCCACGATCGTTGCGAGAAAGCATACCTAAATCAAACAGTTTTTTCTGTTCTTCTCGATTTTTGCCGAATTGACGCAACACTGTATCCATCGCATTGGGCACATAACCGATTTGGAAACGCTCAATAATTTCTGGCGATAAACCACGTTGCTGAAGATAGCTTTGAGCAGGAATATTTAGCGGAAGTTGAGCTTGATAAAACGACGCAATCTCTTGCATTAAATCGTATAAATTACGTTTTGTTTGATAACTCACATCCGGTTTATTGCCGAATTGATTTGGACGTTTTTCATAAGGCACTTCAAGCCCTGCCGAAGCGGCAAGTTCTTCAACGGCTTCAACAAATTCTAATTTGTCGTAATCCATTAAAAATGAAATCGCATTACCTTTCGCGCCACAGCCAAAACAATAATAGAATTGTTTTTTTTCACTTACCGTAAAGGAGGGTGTTTTTTCATGATGAAACGGACAGCAAGCTTGATAATCTCGTCCTGCTTTTTTGAGTTTCACGCGCGCATTAATCACATCGACAATATTCGATTTTGTGAGCAGATCATCAATAAATTGGCGTGGAATTGAGCCTTTCATTGCCTTGCCTCCTTGAATACGATGCGAAAGTGCGGTTGATTTTGCGTGACTTTTTTTCGATGAATTTAAAGCAACAAAACCGTGATACCCAAAAGGTTTCACGGTTTGTCTTAACTCGAGTTAGAAAATACTACAAATTAGTATAAACGGGTATTGCGCGCGTTTTCGCGAGCATTACGTTTAGCGTGACGTTTAGCAAGGGTTGCTTTTTCACGTTTACGGATTGTAGTTGGTTTTTCATAGAATTCACGAGCGCGAACTTCTGCTAAAATACCAGCTTTTTCGCAAGAGCGTTTGAAACGACGTAAAGCTACGTCAAATGATTCGTTTTCACGTACTTTAATTACAGGCATAAGCCAATCACCTCAATGAGTTTAATTTAATTGCAATTTTAAATTTTTATTACTGCCGAATGAACGGCAAATTCAATAAAGGACGCAATTCTAATCGATCTTCCCCGCAAAAGCAAAGGAAAGATCGCCTATTTGCTGAAAATTTGGCATTTGAACTGGTTTAAGCGGGCTAAACAAGGTAAAATCTTTGCCAATTTTTTTAATAAAATGAGAAGAAAATGCGTATTTTAGGGATCGAAACCTCCTGTGATGAAACAGGTGTCGCGATTTATGATGAAGACAAAGGCTTAATTGCCAATCAGCTCTACACGCAAATAGCCTTGCATGCGGATTACGGCGGTGTGGTGCCAGAGCTGGCTTCCCGCGATCACATTCGCAAAACGGCACCATTAATTAAAGCCGCATTAGAAGAAGCCAATTTAACCGCTGATCAAATTGATGGTATCGCCTATACAAGTGGCCCTGGTTTAGTGGGCGCATTATTAGTGGGTGCAACGATCGCGCGTTCACTGGCTTATGCCTGGAATGTGCCCGCTATTGGTGTACACCACATGGAAGGCCATCTACTTGCGCCAATGCTTGATGAAAATCGACCGCACTTTCCATTTATTGCCCTCTTAGTTTCAGGTGGACATACGCAATTAGTGCGCGTTGATGGTGTAGGTAAATATGAAGTTATTGGTGAATCTATTGATGATGCTGCAGGTGAAGCCTTTGATAAAACTGCGAAATTATTAGGGTTAGATTACCCTGGCGGTGCAGCACTTTCACGTTTAGCCGAAAAAGGATCACCAGATCGTTTTGTATTTCCACGCCCAATGACAGATCGACCAGGCCTTGATTTTAGCTTTTCAGGTTTAAAAACCTCAGCGGCTAACACCATTAATCAGGCGATCAAACAAGAAGGCGAATTAACCGAACAAACCAAAGCCGATATTGCCTTTGCCTTCCAAGATTCCGTCGTGGATACACTCGCAATTAAATGTAAACGAGCCTTAAAAGAAACCGGCTATAAGCGTTTAGTGATTGCTGGCGGGGTGAGTGCAAACAAAAAATTACGTGAAACCCTTGGCACTATGATGAAAAATCTTGGTGGTGAAGTATTTTATCCACAACCTCAATTTTGTACCGATAATGGTGCCATGATTGCCTATACGGGCTTTTTACGCTTAAAACAAGGTCAGCATAGCGATCTCGCCATTGATGTTAAACCTCGTTGGCCAATGACTGAACTCCCTGCAATTTAAGGAAAAAATATGGAAAATATGATTAAAGTGAGAGCGATGCGTGCAGCCGGCATTGCTTGTTTTTTAGTGCTCGCGATTATCGGTGGATGGATTTTTACCACACCAAGTGGTGATATCGTTAGCGCGCTTTCAGCTGCCGGAAAAATGGTTGGCGGTGGTGCCACTTACGGGACCTTTATGCTCGCAGCCTGTCCACCTGTTGCAGGATTTATTGCCTATTATTTCTGGAAATGGGTGATTAAATAATGGCAAAACTCTATTTTTACTACTCTACGATGAATGCAGGCAAATCAACCACCTTGCTACAGTCTTCCTATAACTACCGTGAACGTAATATGAACACCATGGTTTATACGGCTGCCATTGATGACCGCTTTGGATTAGGCAAAGTCACCTCGCGTATTGGTATTCATGAAGATGCTAATCTATTTACATCAACAAGTGACCTTTTTGATGAAGTGAGCCAACATTTACAACAAGAAAAAATTCATTGTGTTTTAGTTGACGAAGCCCAGTTTTTAACGAAACAACAAGTCTATCAATTAAGCGATGTCGTGGATAAACTGAAGATTCCTGTGCTTTGTTATGGCTTGCGTACCGACTTCCAAGCAGAGCTATTTGAAGGCAGTAAGTATTTACTTGCTTGGGCAGATCAACTAGAAGAATTAAAAACAATCTGTTATTGTGGACGTAAAGCCAATTTCGTTTTACGTTTAAATGAACAAGGTGAAGTCATTAAGGAAGGGGAACAAATCCAAATTGGTGGAAACGACTCCTATCTTTCGGTTTGCCGCTATCATTACAAAGAAAAGTGCGGTCAACTTTAACCTCGTTTTTCAATTTTATACTCGGAGAACAATTTTATGCTAAAAAACAAAACATTCGGCAGTGCCTTAATCATTGCCGGCACGACTATCGGCGCGGGGATGCTCGCGATGCCATTAACCTCTGCGGGTATTGGTTTTGGTTACACCGTTTTCTTATTAGTCGGCTTATGGGCACTTTTGGTTTACAGCGGTTTGCTTTTTGTTGAAGTGTATCAAACTGCAGATCGCTTGAATGATGGTGTGGCAACTCTCGCTGAAAAATACTTCGGCATCACTGGGCGTGTCTTAGCGACTTTTAGCTTGCTCATTTTACTTTATGCCCTTTCTGCGGCCTACATCACCGGTGGCGGTTCATTATTATCGGGTTTACCAACCGCTTTTGGTTTTGAAAGCCTTTCCTCTGAACTTTCAATCATTTTATTTACGGTCGTACTCGGTGCCTTTGTGGTTGTAGGCACAAGAGGTGTTGATGGTGCTACTCGTATTCTGTTCATCGGTAAATTAATTGCCTTTGCTTTTGTGTTATTCATGATGTTACCCAAAGTGTCTGTCGATAACCTGATGGCCTTACCTTTAAATTATGCTTTCGTGATCTCTGCAGCACCAATTTTCTTTACTTCCTTTGGCTTCCACATCATCATGGGCAGCGTAAACAGCTATTTAGATGGTAGTGTTACTCAATTTCGTAAAGCGATTTTAATTGGTACAGCGATTCCACTTGTGGCTTATTTAGTGTGGCAATTAGCGACTCACGGTGTATTAAGCCAAAATGAATTTGTGCAAGTACTTCAAGCGGATCCAACCCTTAACGGCTTAGTCAATGCAACACGCCAAATCACAAATTCTCATATCATGGGTGAAATCGTGCGTGTGTTCTCAGCACTTGCATTAATCACCTCTTTCCTTGGTGTGATGCTAGGGGTCTTTGAAGGTTTAGGCGATTTATTTAAACGTTACAAATTGCCACACAACCGTTTGATACTCACTATCGCAGCCTTCACTCCACCGCTTGCGTTTGCCTTGTATTATCCTGAAGGTTTTATCGCCGCATTAAGCTATGCAGGCTTACTCTGTGCGTTCTATTGCTTGATTTTACCTATCGGACTGGCATGGAAAACACGTCAAACCAATCCAAATCTGCCTTATCGTGTAATCGGTGGAAACGTAACCTTAGTGATAGCCTTAGTCATTGGTGTCGTGATTATGATCGTACCATTCTTAATTCAAGCAGGTTATTTACCTGCAGTAGCAGGCTAAAGTGCGGTAGATTTTCAAGGCATTTTTCTCATAAAAGTAGGGCTTAAACGCCCTATTTTTTTATTTTCAAAAAATTTTCATTTTTTTTACCTCTCTTAATCTTTCCTTAAGATTCTCTTGTTTAAATACACTCATCGAAAGGCAAATAACCCAATCGATAAATAAATCTGAAAAATGTTAATCACTTAAGAAAAGATTAAGATTTGAATGATTTAATACATCTGAAAGCAAAGCTTTCAACTTACTTTATGATTATCTTATTTAGGAGAACAAACTATGAAAAAATTACTTACTGTTGCAGCTATCGCATTATCTTCTGTTGCCGTATATAACACCGCAATGGCGCAAGGATTTAATGATGGTAATAATCAAGTTACTCAACAAGGTTTTGTAGATGAAAGCGTCATTGTGAAAACCGTTGCTGATGCATTAAATGCCAATGATAACACTCCAGTTCGTTTAGACGGACAAATTGTAAAACAAATTGGTAAAAAGGATTTCTTATTTAAAGACGCAAGTGGAAAAGAAATCCAAATTGAAGTCAGCAAAAAAGCATGGAATGGTCAAACAATAGCACCTCAAGATAACATTCAAATTATCGGTAAAGTCGATAAAGAATGGAATAAAACAGAAGTTGATGTGAAACAAATCATTAAAAAATAAATAACAAAATGACCGCACTTTTCTTAAGTGCGGTTAAGAATCCCAAAGGAGAAGAAAATGGAAAACGTACAAAGAATGTCAGATCTTATGCAGCAAATTCAACAACGAATTGATTCACTAAAAGCCTCTGCCATACAGCAACAAACAGAAATGAAACAGTCATTAAATGAATGTATTGAGCAAAGTGAAGCCATTCAAAATCAATTAGTTCAAAGCCAACAGCAATTAACATCACAATTGGAATACGGCACAGCAGTATTGATTGAACTGGAACAAGGGTTACAGCTAGATTTCAGTACAGAAATCGCCGAGTTTGAACAGTTGTGTCAAAATGAAACCGCCGATACGGCAGAATTAACGCAACGATTAGAACAGAATGTACAGGAAAAAATCACGTTCCAATTAAACGAATTAAAAGCCAAAACAGGGATAGCCTTACAAGAAATTGGTCAGGTGACACTTCATATTAAGCAGCTATTTGGGGCAGAAAAAAGTGCTAAAGTGAAAGGATTCGCAAAATTAAAACAACGTTTATATAAACGTTTTGGTAAACAGATTATTGCTTCAAAAGAATACTTGGCAAAACAACTGGAACTCGGAGCCAGTAAATTAAGAGCTTAAAATGTCCGCTATCGTTTATTAAGAAGAAAAGTTAAACCGCACTTAATCTTGAGATGAGATGAAGTGCGGTCATTTTTTTAGTATTTTTTCGATTGAGACGATTAAATCTGAGCCAAAAATTCTTCTTCCGTTAAAACGGCTACGCCTAATTCTTGTGCTTTTGTCAGTTTAGAACCGGCTGCATCTCCTGCAATCACGAAATCCGTTTTCGCTGAAACCGAGCCACTCACTTTCGCACCCATCTCTTGTAATAGCGCTTTCGCTTCATTACGGCCCATTTGAGTAAGCGTACCGGTTAGTACGACCGTTTTACCTTTAAAAAGGTTATCACCGACTTCTTTCACTTCTACATCATCCCAATGTACGCCTTGTTGGATAAGATCATTCACCACAGCCACGTTATGTGGCTCGTGCCAAAACGCTAAAATACGATTTGCCACCACTTCGCCCACATCCGGTACTTGTTGTAAGGCTTCTAAATCTGCATTTTGTAACGCTTCGAGGGTTTTGAAATGATTGGCTAAATTCAACGCCGTTGCTTCGCCCACTTCACGAATCCCTAAAGCAAAAATAAAACGTGCTAACGTCGTATTTTTCGCTTTTTCAAGGCTGGCTAAGGCATTTTCAGCAGATTTAGCCCCCATCCTTTCCAAACGAGTCAGCGTGGTTAAATCTAACTTGAATAAATCGGCTGGCGTATGAATTAATTCACGATCCACCAACTGCTCGATTAATTTGCCCCCGACGCCATCAATATCCATGGCCTTGCGAGAAACGAAATGTTTAAGCGCTTCTTTACGCTGTGCTGCACAGAACAAACCGCCCGTACAACGCGCTACGGCTTCGCCTTCAATGCGAACAATGGCTGAATCACACACTGGACAAGTTTTAGGGAAAATGATCGGTCTCGCATCTGCTGGGCGACGATCGTGCAATACGCCGATAATTTGAGGGATCACATCTCCCGCACGGCGAATCACTACCGTATCACCAATAGCAATGTCCAAGCGTTCAATTTCATCGCCGTTATGCAATGTGGCGTTACTCACCGTGACACCAGCCACAAATACCGGTTCCAATTTAGCCACTGGGGTAATCGCCCCCGTTCTGCCTACTTGGAATTCCACGTCATTTAAGCGAGTTAATTCTTCTTGTGCAGGGAATTTATAAGCAATCGCCCAACGTGGCGCTTTTGAGATAAAACCTAATTTCTCTTGTAACGCAATATCATTGATTTTCAGCACGGTACCATCAATATCGTAGCCAAGAGCACTACGTTTATTTTGAATATCACGATAAAAATCCAACACTTCATCTGTGCCGTTACATAAACGGATTTCTGGGTTTACCGGAATCCCAATAGACTTCAACCATTGCAAACGATCATAATGCGTATTCGGCAAATCAACCCCTTCCGCAATACCAAGACCATAAGCATTCAATACCAATGGACGCTTACTCGTAATTTTTGGATCAAGCTGGCGCAACGAACCTGCGGCTGCATTACGTGGATTAGCAAAGGTTTTCTCGCCTTTTTCTAAAGCCTGTTGATTTAAACGCTCAAAGCCTTCATGTGGCATAAACACTTCGCCACGCACTTCTAAACGTGCAGGCGGATTATCCATTAAAAGCTGCAAGGGAATATTTCGAATTGTACGGATATTCACAGTAATATCTTCCCCTGTTGTCCCATCACCACGGGTTGCGGCTTGAGTCAGTACGCCATTTACATACAAAATACTCACGGCTAAACCATCTAATTTCGGCTCACAGCAGAAAGTGAGAGGTTCAGGCAAACGAATAAGACGATCTTCAATACGTTTTACGAATGCATAAAATTCCTCATCTGAGAAAGCATTATCCAAAGAGAGCATTGGAATTTCATGACGAATTTGTGCAAAGCCTGACAGCGGTTTTGCACCCACACGTTGAGTAGGTGAATCTGCCGTAATGAGTTCCGGATGGGCGGCTTCTAAGGCTTTAAGTTGATGAAATAAACGGTCATATTCTGCATCAGGAATGGTTGGGTTATCTAACACGTGATATTCATATTCATAACGACGAAGATCCTGACGTAATGTATCAATTTGTTGCTGAAGGCTCATAATGTTCTCTAACGGTTTACTCATTGAATTAAAATGGGCGAACCATCGATCGGCTCGCCCAAAGTGCGGTTATTTTTTAGTGCGTTTTATGCGATGCGAGATAAATAATCCTGCTCAGCTACATCATCAAAAATCTCTTGCTGATCAGTCAACACCACGCCACCTAAATCTTCTGCGATGGTTTTCGCTGCGCGAATCATCATACGTAAGTTAGCCAAATTATTACCTGGCGATGGTAGCTGCATGAAGAGTACCACGCCCATAGTTGAAAACTCGGCCATATTGTAATAATCAAACGTACCTGGCTGTTCAATGTTTGCCACGCTAAATAAAACCGGGCTTGCCACACTTAAATCAAAGTGGCGGTGATACATTTGACGCTCACCAAAAATGAATCCCAAGTTTTCTAAAGATTGAGATAATTGCGGACCATAGAATTCACGATTTTGATTTGAAATGACATAAAGTTGAACAAAACCCGTGGTTTGTTTTGGTTTTTCCACTTCTACCGGTTCGTGATAGTTAAAATGTACGTTCTCATGAGTAGGTTCTTGAGTTGGATTTAATGACATCTCGGCTAACTGCTCACGCAATTCAGTCGAAGAAGAATTCACACCATCAAAATCATTGCTTTGAGCTTCTAACTCTTCGATTGTCATTTCTGCCAAACGTGGTTTCGGTTGTACATTCGTTTCAGGATAAACCACAGGTTCAGGCTGTGGCGCAGGAGCAGGTTGCGCCGTGTTCATCTCATAAACCGGCTGATTTGGTAAGGAGATTTTAATATCATCGACGCTTTTTTCTATTTGACGCGCATCCACTTGAGCACGTTGCTCATCAAAATTAAATTGCTGTTGGCTTACCGCCTGCGGTGCCACTTTAGGTTGAACATGTTGTTGTACTGGCTGCGCCGCTTGAGCACGATGTGTTAAACGAATATCCGCATTAGGATCAGCAGCTTGCGAAAAAGGATTGACCTCACCGTTTTTAGAAGTGCGGTTAAATGTATTCGCGCTTTTAAAATATTTTGATTTCTCACGGCGATTTGACCATAATCCGTGTACCACTAAGGCAATTAAAGCAATTACCCCTAAAATAATCAAAATGGTATTTAAGTCCATTCTTGTTGCTCCTTAACGCAATGATTTTTGCTAATCCTATCACATTTCCACAGGTGAAAAAATAGGAAAGCAAACAAGATATTAAAAGGGATGAGATGGAATTTTTCTCAAAAAATATTGTCTTTCTGTGACATTTTGTATTTTTTACTTTTCAATTTAAAGGAACAATGATGATCGATCAAAATGAAATAAAATCTGCTTTCAATCATTTCGTGATGGGTTGGCATTTCATTACGCAAAAAGGCCTCCGCCGTTTTGTGATTATGCCAATTTTACTTAACGTCGTTCTGCTTACAGGCTTATTCTGGCTATTCGTTTCACAAATCTCTACGATGATTGACTGGGTGATGAGCTTTATTCCTGATTGGTTAAGCTTTTTAAGTGTGATTTTGCTCGTGCTGTCTATTGGCTCAATTCTCTTATTTTTCTATTTTGCCTTTACAACGCTTTCAGGCTTTATTGCCGCGCCGTTTAATGGATTGTTAGCAGAAAAAGTTGAAAAAATGCTAACTGGTGAAGCCGTTAATGATGATGGTTTTGCTGAAATTATGAAAGATGTGCCGCGTATGCTAAATCGTGAATGGCAAAAACTATGGTACAGCTTACCGAAATTCGTGGGCTTGTTCTTATTGAGTTTTATCCCAGTTATTGGACAAACCATTATTCCAGTACTAACCTTCCTATTTACTTGTTGGATGATGGCGATTCAGTACTGTGACTACCCGTTTGATAACCATAAAATTTCTTTTGGCATTATGAAAAATGCGTTAGGCGAAAGACGTTCTCAAAGCCTGATATTCGGGGCATTAATTACCCTTTGTACCGCATTGCCGATCGTGAACTTAGTGATTATTCCTGTTGCAGTCTGTGGTGCAACGGTAATGTGGGTGGAAAATTATCGCTCACAATTAAAATTTGATATGAATTTTGACCGCACTTCAGGTTCAACACAAATTGTGACACGTTCTAGTAGTACGGAAATTAAGCCTTCAGGAAATAGCATCGTGAATAAATAGCATTTAGTTATAAAATATAGCTATTAACTATTTTTTTTATATAAAAACCGGTGTTATAACTACTACATCAACTCATTCCAAAATATAAAAGGACAGTAAAATGACAATTTATGCAGATAACTCATACTCAATCGGTAATACTCCATTAGTTCGTTTAAAACACTTCGGACACAATGGTAACGTTGTCGTAAAAATTGAAGGTCGTAACCCAAGCTTTAGCGTGAAATGCCGTATTGGTGCCAATATGATTTGGCAAGCAGAAAAAGATGGCATTTTAACGGCAGGTAAAGAAATTGTAGATGCAACCAGCGGTAACACCGGTATTGCTTTAGCTTATGTAGCTGCTGCACGTGGTTATAAAATCACCTTAACCATGCCTGAAACCATGAGTCTTGAACGTAAACGTTTATTACGTGGTTTAGGCGTAAATCTTGTGCTCACTGAAGGCTCAAAAGGGATGAAAGGTGCGATCGCTAAAGCAGAAGAAATTGTGGCGTCTAATCCAAATCATTATGTGATGCTAAAACAATTTGAAAACCCGGCTAACCCAGACATTCACCGTCAAACTACCGGTGAAGAAATCTGGAAAGATACTGAAGGTAAAGTCGATGTCGTGGTTGCCGGTGTGGGTACCGGTGGTACAATTACCGGTATTTCTCGTGCAATCAAACTCGATCACGGTAAAAAAATTACTTCTGTAGCGGTTGAACCAACAGAATCACCTGTTATCACCCAAACCCTTGCTGGTCAAGAAGTGAAACCGGGTCCACACAAAATTCAAGGTATCGGTGCGGGCTTTATTCCTAAAAACTTGGATTTATCGCTCATCGATCGCGTAGAAACTGTAGATAGCGATACGGCAATTGCGACCGCTCGTCGCTTAATGGCTGAAGAAGGCATTCTTGCGGGTATTTCTTCTGGTGCGGCTGTGGCAGCAGCTGACCGCTTAGCAAAACTACCTGAATTCCAAGATAAATTAATCGTCGCGATCTTACCTTCTGCATCAGAACGTTATTTAAGTACAGCATTATTCGAAGGTATTGAAGCTTAATCTATTGATTGAATTCATTTTATCTAAGGTCTGTTTTTACAGACCTTTTTTGTTTATTAATTAAACAAATTTTATTTAATATAACTAAAGGAAATAATTCATAAATAAATAATACTTTTCTTTTCTTTTTCGCTTCTTATAATTCATTTCACTTTCGTTATTTATCTAAAAAAGGAATACTTATGAAAAAATCATTTTTTAGCACCGCACTTTTAGCGGCAGGATTAGCCCTTTCTACTTTTGCTAACGCAGGTGAAATTGCTGATCGCGTTGAACAAACTAAAACCTTATTAGTTGGTACTGAGGGTACTTACGCACCATTTACTTTCCACGACAAAGATGGCAAGTTAACCGGTTTCGATGTAGAAATTATCGAAAAAGTTGCACAAAAATTAGGTTGGAAAGTCGAATTTAAAGAAACCGCTTGGGATGGCATGTATGCAGGTTTGAACGCAAAACGTTTTGATGTTATTGCAAACCAAACCAATCCAAGCCCAGAACGTTTAAAAAAATATGATTACAGTGCACCTTACAACTACTCTGCTGGCGTAATCGTGACGAAAGCCGATAACGATAGCATTAAATCATTCCCAGATTTAAAAGGTAAAAAATCTGCACAATCTGCGACCAGTAACTGGAGCAAAGACGCACGTGATAATGGTGCAATTATTGTGACCGTTGATAGCTTGGCACAAAACCTTGAAGCGGTAAAACAAGGCCGTGTTGATGCAACAGTAAACGATAAGCTTGCAGTATTAGATTACTTCAAAAAACAACCTAACTCAGGCTTAAAAATTGCTGTAGAAAGTGATAAAAAAATCCCGACCGGTTTTGCTTTCTTGAAAGGTGAAGAACCGCTTATTGCAAAAGTGAACCAAGCACTTGAAGAACTACGCAAAGACGGAACTTTAAAACAACTTTCAATCAAATGGTTTGGCGATGACATTACTCAATAATTGGTTAGCCAGCCTTCCATTTATGACCGCAGAACGAGCTGATTATGTAATCAGCTCGTTTTGGCCTATGATGGAAGGGGCAATTTTATATACGATCCCCCTTGCGGTCATTTCCTTCTTTTGCGGTTTATTCATTGCGGTTATCGTGGCTGTGATTTGCACATTGCCACATCCCAATTTAATGACCAAAATACTGCAGGGCATTTGTCGCACTTATATTTCAATTATTCGTGGCACGCCAATGTTGGTGCAGATCTTCATTATTTTCTATGGTTTACCTGAAGTTGGCATCAAGCTAGAACCTTTTCCAACTGCGATTATTGCGTTCTCCATTAACATTGGTGCTTATGCAGCAGAAACGGTGAGGGCCTCCATTCTTGCGATTCCTAAAGGTCAATGGGAAGCCTCTTATGCGATAGGCATGAATTACACTCAAGCGTTCGTGCGTACCATTATGCCGCAAGCGTTACGTATTTCCGTCCCTTCTCTATCAAACACCTTCATTAGCACAGTGAAAGATACGTCTCTGGCATCACTCGTTTGGATTGCAGAATTATTCCGTGTGGCGCAAAACATCACAGCTGAAAACTATGAGTTTATTTTAATTTATAGTGAAGCGGCTCTCATTTATTGGGTATTCTGTTTTGTGCTGTCAATGGGACAAACCCGTTTAGAAAAACGCCTTTCTCGCCATTTATAAGGACTGGTTATGTTAAAAGTCACGAATATTCAGAAAAGTTTTAATGGCCACCATGTATTAAAAGGCATTGATTTTGAAATTAATAAAGGTGAAGTGGTTGCCATTCTAGGCCCATCAGGTTCAGGCAAGACGACTTTTTTACGCTGTTTAAATTTGCTCGAACGCCCAGAAAAAGGGATATTAGCATTTACTGATGGAAGCTTAACCATTGATTTCAGCAAGAAGATCAGCAAAGCCGATGAACTAAAATTACGTCGTCGTTCTTCAATGGTATTCCAACAATACAATCTATTTCCCCATCGCACAGCACTCGAAAATGTGATGGAAGGCATGGTCGTTGTGCAAAAACAAGCGAAAGAGATTGCGCGTGAAAAAGCCTTAGCATTATTGGAAAAAGTTGGTTTAAAAGCGAAAGCGGATTTATATCCCTCTCAACTCTCTGGAGGTCAACAGCAACGCGTCGGGATCGCCCGTGCTTTAGCGGTTAAACCCGATATTATCTTGTTAGATGAGCCCACTTCTGCTCTTGACCCTGAACTCGTCGGTGAAGTGTTACAAACACTCAAAATGCTCGCACAAGAAGGTTGGACAATGATTATCGTCACCCATGAATTGAATTTTGCCAAAGACGTGGCTGATCGTGTGATTCTTATGGAAAATGGTCAAGTTGTTGAACAAAATACAGCGGCAAACTTCTTCAGCCGCCCTCAACAAGAACGTACAAAGCAGTTCTTATTGCAAGCTAAAATGCCAATGGAATTCGAAGATTATTGTATTTAATCAAACTTCTAAATATAAAAAGAGCGGTCAAAAAACACCATGAATTTTGACCGCTCTTTCTATTTGAATAAATTACATAATGGCGTTATAGAATACTGCTGCTAAAGCCGCCCCGATAAATGGCCCTATAACCGGCACCCAACTGTATCCCCAGTCAGCTTTAGTTTTTAATGTACCACCCAGGAAAAGACCTAAGGTTAAGCGCGGACCAAGATCTCGAGCGGGATTGTTCGCAGAACCGGTTGTTCCACCTAAGCTCAAACCAATTGCCCAAACTAAAATCGCTACTGGTAATGCCCCGATAGAGCCTAAACCAATTGGCGTGCTTTCTGCTGTGCCAGGTAAAGTGATGTTTGCCCCCGCAAGATAGAAAATTACGAAGACGAGTACGAAGGTACCAACAATTTCGTTCACTAAGTTGATTGGATAGTTACGAATTGCTGGTTCAGTACAGAAACAAGCGCGTTTTAAGCCCTCTTCTTCGGTCGCTGCAAAGTGATCTTTATACATAATGTAAACCAACAACGCACCTACCATGCCCCCCACCACTTGTGCCGCGATGTAGCCTGGTACCAGCTCCCAAGCAAATACACCCTTCATTGCCAAACCAAGTGTTACCGCTGGATTTAAGTGCGCCCCGCTGTAAGGACCTGTCACAACAACGGCCACATACACCGCAAATGCCCACGCGGTAGTAATCACAATCCAACCAGAACTTTGCCCTTTCGTTTTATTTAAACATACGTTGGCCACGACACCGTTACCTAACAGGATGAGAAGTGCTGTGCCAAAAAATTCTGCAAAATAGGCATTCATAAGAGAATCTCCAAATAATGATTAACTTAATGATTTCATTAAAGAAATCTTGCTTTGCAATTCGTTTCGTTGTTTGATCAAATATTGAGATACTCAAAGTGAGTGGTTTCATTATCTAGTTTTAACCAATTAATTCAATAGACGAAACCGATCTATTTTCTAAAAATGAGAGAGCGATCACATTATTTTGTGCATTAACGCAATCGTTTACATATTTTCGGGGCAAAATCTGTGATGCTAATCACAAAACCCAACATTGCTTGTTCCAATTAGATTCGAATTCAATTAAGTTAGGTTCGCAATTTGTTCGTTTAAGCTCAAAATTTCTTCATTCATTTAATGAGAGTGCCAAGCACTCTAAGGAATAGAACCATGACAGACAAAAAATACATCATCGCTTTGGACCAAGGTACCACAAGCTCTCGTGCAGTATTATTAGATCACAATGCGAATGTTGTCGAAATCGCCCAACGTGAATTTACACAAATTTATCCACGCGCAGGCTGGGTGGAACATAATCCAATGGAAATTTGGGCAACACAAAGTTCAACATTAAACGAAGTGGTTGCAAAAGCAGGCATTACCTCAGATGAAATTGCGGCAATTGGCATTACCAACCAACGTGAAACCACCATTGTGTGGGAAAAAGCAACCGGCACACCGGTTTATAATGCGATTGTGTGGCAATGTCGTCGTACCGCCGATATTACAGACAAACTTAAAGCGGATGGTCACGAAGACTATATCCGCAATACCACGGGCTTAGTGGTGGATCCCTATTTCTCAGGTACAAAAGTGAAATGGATTTTAGACAATGTAGAAGGCGCACGCGAAAAAGCGGAACGTGGTGAACTTCTATTTGGTACCGTAGATACCTGGCTTGTATGGAAATTAACCCAAGGCCGTGTGCACGTAACGGATTACACCAACGCATCCCGTACCATGTTATTTAACATCCATACGAAAAAATGGGATGACAAAATGTTGGAATTATTAAATATTCCACGCTCTATGTTGCCTGAAGTACGCAACTCATCCGAAGTGTATGGTCAAACCAACATCGGGGGTAAAGGTGGTGTGCGTATTCCAGTTGCAGGTATCGCGGGCGACCAACAAGCGGCACTTTACGGCCATCTTTGTACCCGCGCAGGCCAAGCGAAAAATACCTATGGTACAGGCTGCTTTATGTTGCTACACACCGGTGATAAAGCCATTACCTCTAACAATGGCCTATTAACCACTATCGCTTGTAACGCCAAAGGTGAACCTGAATACGCACTTGAAGGTTCTGTATTTATTGCGGGCGCTTCAATCCAATGGTTACGTGATGAACTCAAAATCGTTCATGACAGCCACGACTCCGAATACTTCGCACAAAAAGTCCCTGACAGCAATGGCGTGTACGTTGTTCCGGCCTTCACTGGTTTAGGTGCTCCATATTGGGATCCGTATGCACGCGGTGCAATTTTTGGTCTTTCTCGTGGTTCTAACCGTAACCATATTGTACGCGCAACCCTTGAATCTATCGCTTACCAAACCCGTGACGTATTAGAAGCAATGCAATCTGACTCAGGTCAACGCTTACAATATTTACGTGTCGATGGCGGTGCAACCAACAACAACTTCTTAATGCAATTCCAAGCAGATATTTTAGATGTGAATGTTGAACGTCCAGTGGTGAAAGAAGTAACCGCACTTGGTGCAGCTTACCTTGCTGGTCTTGCGGTTGGTTTCTGGAAAGATTTAGATGAACTTCACGACAAAGCGCGTGTAGAACGTACCTTCACACCAGATAACGATGAAGAAAAACGTGAACGTCGTTATAAAGGTTGGAAAAAAGCGGTTAAACGCTCATTAGAATGGGCAAAAGAAGACGCGGAATAATCCCTTCTAGCCAATAATAAAGTGCGGTCAAAATCGCTTGTGTTTTTGACCGCACTTTTATTTGGTATCTATATATTCTATGCTTGATAGCAGGCAACATAATATCCAACATCTTTGTTATGATATTCATCTACAATATGTCTACCGCCTAGGGAAATAACTTTCTCCTGAGTCAGGATATATGAAAAAAATGCAAATTCATCATCCTCATCAGGTGAAACTATCTCAATAACTAGATAATCAGGAATTGTTATTTTATAAGAATAAAGCAACTCATCTGTTTCATTACTATATACTTCAATATATCTCTCAACATTCATAATCACAATTTCATCCTCTAACATAATAAATGATAAAGTTAAGAGGCTTTTAAATTACTTCATCAATCAACTATACTGCTGCCGATACTTCTCTAAATTATCTTGAAAATGCTGAATGTAATAGTCGATATCTTTTTCTCGGTAGCCAAGAATTCGTCCGATTTCACGTTCCACTTTTGGATCGAAACCATTCACAGTGCTTGCAGGAAGTAACACTTCCATTTGTTCAGCGAGTGCAAGAGATTGAGGTAAATAGACAATAAAATCAG